>JBOHBB010000069.1:0-7131 GCA_050698135.1 Gaiellaceae bacterium | reverse complement strand
GCGTGGTAGAGGAACGACGCGTGCATGGCCTCGCGCACGGCGTCGTTCCCGCGGAAGGCGAACGAGAGGTTCGAGATCCCGCCGGAGACGAGCGCGCCCGGACAGCGCTCCTCGAGCAGCGGGATCGCGTCGATGAACGTCTTGGCGAAGCCCGCGTGCTCCTCGATGCCGGTCGCGACCGCGAGCACGTTCGGGTCTAGGACGATGTCCTCCGGCGCGAAGCCCGCCTCGCCCGTCAGGAGGTCGTACGCGCGCCCGAGGATCGCGACCTTGCGCTCGACGGTCTCCGCCTGGCCCTGCTCGTCGAAGGCCATGACGACGACGCCCGCGCCGTAGCGGCGGATCGTCCGCGCCTGCTCGAGGAACGCCTCGGGGCCTTCCTTCAGCGAGATCGAGTTGACGATGCCCTTGCCCTGGAGGCACTTGAGCCCGGCTTCGAGGGCAGAGAAGCGGGAGCTGTCCACCATGATCGGCAGCCGCGCCGCCTCCGGCTCCGTCGCGACGAGGTTCAGGAACGTCGTCATCGCCTGCTCGGCGTCGAGCAGGTCCGCGTCCATGTTCACGTCGAGGAGGTTCGCGCCGCCCCGCACCTGCTCGAGCGCGACGTCGACGGCGCCGGTGAAGTCGTCGTCCTCGACGAGCCGGCGGAACCGCGCCGAGCCGGTCACGTTCGTGCGCTCGCCGACGACGACGAAGCCCGTCTCGGGCCGGATGACGAACGGGTCGAGACCGGAGTAACGCGGGAGCGTAGAGCGGTCGGGGACGCTCCGCGGTCGCAGGCCGGAGACCGCGCGCGCGATCTCACGCGTGTGCTCCGGCGTGGTCCCGCAGCAGCCGCCGACGACGTTCACGAGGCCGTCCTCGGCGAACGAGCGCAGGAACCTGCTCGTGTCGCCGGGCTCCTCGTCGTGGAGCCCGAGCTCGTTCGGGAGCCCTGCGTTCGGGTGGCATGAGACGTAGGTCGACGCGACGCTCGCGAGGCCCTCCAGGAACGGGCGCATCTCCGTCGCTCCCAGCGAACAGTTGACCCCGACGATGAAAGGCTCGGCGTGCTCGACGGAGATCCAGAACGCGTCGGACGTCTGGCCCGAGAGGTTGCGCCCGCTCCTGTCGACCGCGGTGAACGAGATCCACAGCGGCAGGTCGGGAGCGACGTCGCGCGCCGCGACGATCGCCGCCTTCGCGTTCAGCGTGTCGAAGACCGTCTCGATCATGAGCAGGTCGACGCCGCCGTCACGGAGCGCGGCGACCTGCTCCTCGTACGCCTCTCGCACGCGGTCGAACGTGACGGCGCGGTACGCGGCGTCCTCGACCTTCGGCGAGAGCGAGAGCGTGACGTTCAGCGGCCCGAGCGAGCCCGCGACGAAGCGCGGCTTCTCGGGCGTCCTCGCCGTCCACTCGTCCGCAGCCCGACGCGCAAGGCGCGCGCCCTCGAGGGTCATCTCCGCCGCTGCGTCCTCGAGCGCGTAGTCCGCCTGGCCGATCCGGGTCGCGGTGAAGGTGTTCGTCGTGGCGATGTCGGCGCCGGCGTCGAAGTACGCGTCGTGGATCTCCGCGACGACCGCCGGGCGCGTGAGGTTGAGGAGGTCCGGGTCGCCCTTGACGTCGCGCGAGTGGTCGCGGAACCGCTCCCCGCGGTACTCCTCCTCGGACAGCCCGCGCCGGTGGATGAGCACGCCCCACGACCCGTCCAGCACGAGGATCCGCTCGGCGAGGAGGCCCTGTATCTGTGTGCGGATGTCGGTCACGAAAACGGCTCCCGCCTAGAGAGTCGGGAGCCGGATGGCCCGCGAGGCTCTTTAGGCGTTTGGTGACCCGGTCGCCAAGCTGCCGTTCAAAGCTCTCCGGGGTGCACGAAAGGCTAGCGCACCGACCAGTCCTACGCGCGGCAGCGCTCGCGAAGCCACGACGCAGGCCAGGGGCAGTCCCACGGGATCGCGGAGTACTGCTCCTCGGCGACGACGATGGCCAGGTACGCCGCATCCGGTGGCGCAACGGCAGCGAGCGTGCGGAGGTCGAGCGGGTCCGAATCGCAGTGTCCCCGGCGTATCGACGCCGTGCGACAGTCCGGCCGGAGATAGATCTCCGCCAGCTGAACGTCGTCCGCGGTCGGTGGAACGGAGAGCCAGCGCATGATCCGCGGGCTGAAGCTCGCCGCAGGCGCGCAGGCCCCGCTACTCGCGTCGAGCTGTCGTGGGTGGCTGACCGGCTCGGCGAGCGCACGATCCGTATCGGTGCCCTTTTGGCAATCGCCTTCGAGCAGCGCCTCGCCGAGGCGGGACGCTTCGACCGCGAACGGCTCCGGGACGGCCATGAGTTGGACGACCTCCAGGTGGCACGTATACGCGTATCGGTCCTGCCTCGTGAAGTTGTCCTGGCCCGCCTCGCATCGGTCGATCCGTCCACGCGAGCCGACGTGCCCGGCTCCGAACCGATCCTCGACCGAGTCGAGCTGGGCTTCGAGCTCGGGGACGACCGCGGCCCGAGACGCGGAGATGTCGTCACCGTGGAAGTCGACGTCGGGGAGCTCTCCGGAGGGCAGCGACGAGATCGCGACAGCAAGCCCGCAGCCACCGACGAGAACCGCGAGAACGACGACGATCCCGCAGCCGGTAGCCAGCGTGCGAGGCGTCATCTCCCCCGGGTCTCTCGGTGCCCCTCGCCCGAGAACGCGCGCAGCGCCTCGCGGCCGTTGCCGACGAAAGGCTCGCCGTGCGCGAGCAGCAGGTGGTCGAAGTCGAGCTCGGCGAGCCGCCGGTACGCCGCTCGCAGGCCCTCCTTGGTCGCCTCCGGGTCGTCCATGAAGGCGTCGGGGACGAAGGCGAGGTCGCCGCCGGGCTCCCACCGCACCGCACCGTCCGCGAGCGCGAGCGCCCGGCGCGCGGGAACGTGGAAGGCCGTCTCGTCGGGACAGATCGCTCCGACCCCATGCACGACGATTGCTCCTCCCGCGAGCTCGTCCCCCACGTCGAACGGCTCCACGCGCTCTCCGTGGGTGAACTCGTGCAGTCCCTCTCTGACGCAGCGCACCGTGACTCCGAAGCGCTCGACGAACTCCGCGCTCGAGCGGTAGTGGTGCCGGTTCGTGAGCAGCGCTTGGGTCGGCGGCCCGTGGTCGGCGAACCAGTCGAGACCCTCCTTCGGCGCGATCGGGTCGATGACGACGCCCTCCTCGAGGAGGAAGTACGAGTGGACGTCGATCCCGATCTTCGGATGGGGAGCCGCCCAGTGCCAGATTCCGGGGGCGATCTCCTCCACGCAGGCGAGCCTAACCTTCTCCGGGCCTCTGACCGAACGTTCGCTAGCCCGCGGACCCGTCTAGCCGGTCGTACGCCCGGAGACCGAGAGCTGGTTCTCGGCGTGGACGATCCGCTGCTCGAGCTGCCAGCGGTCGGCTTGCGACTCGCCCGCCTCGACGCGCTCGAGCTCGGCCTTCGCCGCCTCGAGCTGCGCGCGGGCGCGGTCGTCGTCGATCTCCTGGACGTTCACTGCGTCGTCGACGAGCGCGAGCGCGCGGTCGAGCTCGACCTTGAAGAACCCAGGCCCGGTGGCGAACTCGAGGATCTCGTTCGGGCCGAGGTGGATGCGCGTCGAGCCCGCCTTCAGCGTCGCGACGAGGGGCGCGTGGCGCGCGAGGACGCCGATCTCGCCTGCCGCGCCGGGGACGATCACCATCTCGGACTCGCCGTCGAACGCCGGCCCGTCCGGCGTCACCAGGGAGACGTCGAACTTCGGATGCGCGTCTGCCACGGCTACGCGGCGACGGCCTCGGTCTCGCGCGCCTTCTCGACCGCGTCCTCGATCGTCCCGACCATGTAGAAAGCGGACTCGCCGAGCTCGTCGTGCTCCCCGTCGATGATCGCGCGGAAGCCACGGATCGTGTCCTCGAGCTTCACGTACTTGCCGGGCGTGCCGGTGAACTGCTCGGCGACGAAGTTCGGCTGCGAGAGGAAGCGCTCGATGCGACGCGCACGGCCGACGACGAGCTTGTCCTCGTCGGTCAGCTCGTCCATGCCCAGAATGGCGATGATGTCCTGCAGGTCCTTGTAGCGCTGGAGGATCTGGAGGACGTCGGTGGCGGTTTGATAGTGCTCCTCCGAGACGACGCCCGGCTGCAGGGCCCGCGAGGTGGAGTCGAGCGGTGAGACCGCCGGGTAGATGCCCTTCTCGACGATCGAGCGGTCGAGCACGGCAGTCGAGTCGAGGTGCGCGAACGTGGCCGCGGGAGCGGGGTCGGTCAGGTCGTCCGCGGGCACGTAGATCGCTTGCACGGAGGTCACGGAACCGGTCGTCGTGGACGTGATCCGCTCCTGCAGCTCGCCCATCTCGGTCGCCAGGGTCGGTTGGTAGCCGACCGCGCTCGGCATGCGGCCGAGCAGCGCGGAGACCTCGGAGCCTGCCTGCACGAACCGGAAGATGTTGTCGATGAAGAGGAGCACGTCCTGGCCCTCGTCCCGGAAGTACTCGGCCATCGTCAGGCCGGAGAGGCCCACGCGCAGCCGCGCTCCGGGAGGCTCGTTCATCTGTCCGTACACGAGCGCCACCTTGTCGATGACGCCCGACTCGGTCATCTCGAGCCAGAGGTCGTTGCCCTCGCGCGTGCGCTCGCCGACGCCCGCGAAGACGGAGACGCCGCCGTGCTGCAAGGCGACGTTGTGGATCAGCTCCTGGATGAGGACGGTCTTCCCGGTGCCGGCGCCCCCGAAGAGCCCCACCTTCCCTCCGCGGACGAACGGCGCGATCAGGTCGATGACCTTGATCCCCGTCTCGAAGATCTCCATCTTCGGCGTGAGGTCGCGGAACGCCGGCGGCTCGCGGTGGATCGGCCAGCGCTCGACGCCCTCCGGCGCCGACCCCAGCTCGTCGATCGGCTCGCCGATGACGTTCCAGAGCCGGCCGAGCGTAGGGGCCCCGACGGGCACGGAGATCGGGGCGCCCGTGTCGACGCAGATCGAGCCGCGGGAGAGCCCATCGGTCGAGTCCATCGCGACCGCGCGGACGCGGTCGTCGCCGAGGTGCTGCTGCACCTCCGCGATCAGCTCGCGCGTCGAGCCGTCGGCCTCGGGGACGTCGATGCTGAGCGCGGTGTAGATCCCCGGAAGGCGCTCGGCGAACACGGCGTCGATGACGACGCCCTTGATCTCGACGATACGACCGGTGTTCGCGCCGTTGCTCGTCGTCGTTCCGTCGTCGGACATGGGTCTCCTGTGCGGGTCGTGGTGCGGAGTCGATAGGCGGCGCGAGGACGCGCCCGAGCCGCCCGCGAGTCTAGCGAAGCCCTAACAGAAGCTTCGCGGGGAACCAGCATGGCGACAGCTATCCTGGCCGCGGCCATGGGGACGAGGTCGGGAACGCTCGCGCTGGTGGCGGTCGCTGCCGCGGCGGCGGCCGCGGTCGTCGCAGGGATCCTCCTGCTCGGTGACGACGGCACGTCGTCCCGCGAGAGCTACCAGGCGGCGGTGGTCAACGCCCGCGACCGCGTCGACTTCGCGTACGGCCGCATCGCACGGTCGCAGTCCCCCGAGGACCTCATCGTGCGACTCGACGAGGCGTCGGTGGTCGTCGCGGACACCGCCTCCGACCTCGACGACAAGGGCGCCCCGGAGGAGCTCGAGGAGCTGAACGACCGGCTCGTGAGCTCGCTCCGCGCCTTCGCCGACGTGCTGGCCGGCACCTCGGCGCAGTTCGAGGATCCGACGTTCGCCGGCACGATCCCGGGAATCACGACCCTGAGCTTCCCCGAGTGGGACAAGGTCAACGAAGTGCTCGCCGACCTCGACGAGCAGGGGATCGCGGTCGAGCAGCTCGCGCGCCACTGAGGCCGGCAGTGCCGGCTAACAGGCGGGAGCGGGGCGCGTCTCACTCTTCGGTGCGGCGCATCGTCCTGCCCGTCGGCGTGATCCTGGCGGCTGCGTGCGTGCTCGTCCTCACCCAGGCCGGGCTCAGCGCCCCACCCCCGGTACCCGATGCGCCGATCGCGGGGAACACGACCGGCTTCCTGAGCGAGTGCATTCCGCTCCCCGACGCGCGGAAGGCGCGGTGCTTCGTCCGCGGCCTCCTGCGCGAGGTCGAGAGGACGCCCGACCCGGCGACGGGCGTGCCAGCGATCGACGCCAAGGTCCACGAGGCAGGCGGGTTCCTGGAGGCAGCCTGTCACTCCCTCATGCACGAGGTCGGACGAACGTGGGCCCGTGAGCACGACCTCACACTCGAGGACCTCTACCGCTACGTGCCCCGCTCGAACGACCCCGGCTGCTCGGCAGGCTTCGGCATGGGGCTCGCGATGTACCTCGGGCCTGAGCTCGTCGTCGACCCGAGGCAGGTGCTCCCCACGTGCACCGCGCTGCCCACCCGATTCCGCGAGTACACGTGCGTGCACGGGCTCGGCCACGCGTTCATGCGCGGGTTCCACGGGTTCCTCCGCGACGCGGTCACCGCGTGCAACAAGCTCGGCACCGGCTTCTCGCCCGATTGCTCGCAGGGCGCCTTCCACGACTACTGGATCTCGCTCGGTGGGGGCGACGGGACCGAGCGCCCGGAGCAGGTCGACGACGATCCCGTCTCCGTGTGCGGCGCGTACACGTACAAGCGGCCGTGCTGGTACCGCTACTTCTGGGAACGGGAGGCGTCGACCCGCGTGTACGAAGCCGCGGACATGGTCGGGCTCTGCAAGGACTTCGACGGGATGCAACGGGCAGGCTGCGTCAGCGGCGCCTCGCTGCTCCTGTCCCGCGAGCGCGACCCGGTCGAGCACGCCCGCGTCTGCACGCGCCTGCAGGGAGTCGACACCTACAACTGTCTCCGAGGTGTCAACGTCCCGGCGCTCGAGGGCCGGACGTTCGAGCAGCTGCGGCTCGTCCGGACGTGCGGCGACCTCCCGGACACGACGAGCGCCTGGTGCTACCGCTGGTTCGGACGTACGCTCGCCGTGCTGACCGACGGCGCGTTCAGGACGCAGGGCTGTTCCCAGCTCGACGACAGGAGCAGCCAGGGCCACTGCACCCGCGGTGGCGCGCGCACGGGTCTCCCGCTGCGGACGTTCTCCTAGGAGGGCTTGGCGGAACGGGTCTCGTCGCCGGGGTGCCGCGGGTCGTCGTGAGGCAAGGACGCAGGGAGTGCCCATATCAGTAG
>JBOHBB010000068.1:0-3179 GCA_050698135.1 Gaiellaceae bacterium | reverse complement strand
GATCTCGCCGTTCACCGAGAGGGCGATACGGCGACCGTCCGGCGAGAAGTCCGGGCAGCACATGTCGGATGCCTCGAACAGGAACCTCGGACGGCTCCCGTCCGCGTTCATCGTGTACAGGAACGCGGTGCCGTACTCGTCGGAGCGCACGAACACGATCTTCCGTCCGTCGGGCGACCACGCAGGATCGGCGTCCGCGAAGCCCTCGGCCTCGGTCAGCCTGCGGACGCCTCGGCCCGCGGCCGACACGACATAGATCTGGGGATCGCTCGACCGGTCGGAGACGAAGGCGATGCGCCGCCCATCCGCCGACCAGGCCGGCGAGCTCTCGAGCTCGGGGCTCGGGGCCACCACCAGGCGCGCGGAGCCGTCGACGTTGGCCGTCTCGACACCGAGGTTCGCCGCCCGCTCGCTCGTGAAGAGGATGTGCCCTTTGGGTGACCAGCTCGGACTGAAGTCGTCGCCGTCCTCGGCCGTGAGGTTGACCTGACCCCGTCCGTCGCCGTTCATGACGAAGACGTCGAGGTCGTCCGTGCGGTCGGAGACGAACGCGATCCGGCTGCCGTCCGGTGACCACGCGGGCCACCAGTCGTCGATCGACCCGTTCGTGCTCGTCACCTGGACGACACCCGTCCCGTCGGCGCCCATCACGAAGATCTCGTCGTCGCCCTGCCGGTCGCGATCGGACGTGAATGCGATGCGCGACCCGTCGGGCGACCACGCCGGGAAACGGTCGTCGTCGTCGTTGGCGGTCAGCGCCACGGTCGCGGTCCCGTCGGCGTTCATGATGTAGATGTCGGAGTCGTCGTCCCGGTCCGACCAGAATGCGACTCTCGTCCCGTCCGGCGACCACGCCGGGTTCTCGTCGTCGCCCTCGCTCGTCGTGAGCCTGGTGAGGCCCGAGCCATCGACGTTGACGACGTGGATCTCGCTGTCCCCCGTCCGCCCGCTCGCGAAGGCGATCCTCCTCGAGTCCGGAGACCACGCCGGGTCGAAGTCGTACGACGCGTGCCGCGTGAGCCTCGTCACGCCGCTTCCGTCCGCGTTCGCCACGTAGATTTCGTCGTTGCCGTCGCGACTCGACACGAAGGCCAGGCGCCTCCCGTCCGGTGAGGCGACCGGCTCGAAGTCGACCGACGTGCTGGTCACGAGGCGTGTCGCATCAGTCGCGTCCTGCGCCTGCCCGTAGATCTGCAGGGCGCTCGCGACCGCGGTGTAGGCGAGCTTCCCGTTGCGGGCGGTCGGGCCGGACGCGCCCGCCAGCGCGGATGACGCGCCGACGACCGAGACGATCCCTGCGGCGGCGAGGATCAGCGTACGTCGATTGCTCATGTTCCGAGAGTGCGTCCCCCGGCTCAAGAAACGCTCAACGCGCTCGCCGCCCTGCCTACGATGGCGGCGTGACCGCCGTCGAGTGGCTCGACTCGCTCTCGCCCTGGCCGAAGGAGGGGTTCGGGCTCGAACGGATGCGCGCCCTCCTCGCCGAGCTCGGAGACCCGCAGGAGGCGTACCCCGCCGTCCACGTCGTCGGCACGAACGGGAAGTCGACGGCGACGGTCACGATCGAGCAGCTGCTGCTCTCGGAGGGGGTGTCGATCGGCTCGACGATCTCGCCGCACGTCGTGGGCTGGAGCGAGCGGATCCGGATCGACGGCGAGGAGGCCGACTTCGAGGAGGCCGTCGAGCGCGTGCGCGCCTCGGCCGAGTGGATCGGCGCGACGCAGTTCGAGATCGTGACCGCCGCCGCCCTGGCCGCGTTCGCCGACGCCGCGGTCGACGCGGCCGTCGTCGAGGCGGGGCTCGGCGGACGCCACGACGCGACGAACGTCCTGCGAACGCGCGTCGTCCTACTGACGAACGTCGGGCTCGAGCACACCGACGTCCTCGGCGACACCGTCGACGCGATCGCCCGCGAGAAGCTCGCGGTCGCGAAGGAGGGCGCGATCGTCGTCCTCCCGGACGCCACGTACGTGCACCTCGTCGAGGGCCACGAGATCAGGATCGGCGGCGCGAGGGAGGCTGCGGAAGCGTTCGTGGGCCACCCGATCGAAGCCCGTCCCGACGTCTCGCTCCCCGGCCGGCTGGAGCAGAGGGAGGGCGAGGTCCGGGACGGTGCTCACAATCCCGACGGTGTCCGCTACCTGGTCGAGCGGCTTCCCCCGGGCGACCACGCCATCGTGGTCTCGATCCTGGCGGACAAGGACGCCGACGCGATGCTGCGCGAGCTTCGTCGTGTGGGGACGCGTCTCGTGGCCACGCGGTCGTCGTCTGCACGTGCGCTTCCGCCCGCGGAGCTCGCCGACTTCGCGCGTCGCCACTTCGCCCACGTCGAGGTCGTGGCGGAGCCCCGCGCCGCGCTGGCGCGGGCGCACGAGCTCGGGGGGCCCGTCCTCGTGACCGGCTCTCTCTACCTGCTGGGCGACCTCGCCCAGGCGGAGCGGCGAGCGGCATGGCGAGGGTAGGTGAGCGCCTCTCGGTCCTCGCGTTCGCCGCACTCCTCGTGATCGCGATCGTGGGAATCGCGTTCGGGCTGGGCTACCTCGTCGGGAAGCTTCTACTATGACGCTCGCCACGATGCCCCTCGCGCAGACCGTCGACTCCGCCGACTGGACGCTCCTCCGGAACCTCGGGATCGGGCTCGTCGTCGTGCTCTGGCTCGCGACCGCGTACTGGACGTTCAAGGACGCGCGCCGCAGGATCGACGACCCCTGGCTGGTGGCGCTGGCGGCGGTCATCGGCTTCGTCCCCCCGTTCCTCGGGCCGATCGTCTACCTCTTCTTCCGACCCCCCGAGTACCTCCAGGACGTGCGCGAGCGGGAGCTCGAGATCAAGGCGATGGAGGAGCGGCTCTCGCTGATCGACCAGCGCTGCCCGGTCTGCCGCGCAAAGGTCGAGTCGACGTACGTCTTGTGCCCCGTCTGCACGACGCGGCTCAAGCAGGCCTGCCCGTCGTGCGGCCAGCCGCTCGAGTCCCTGTGGCAGGTGTGCCCGTACTGCGCGACGGAGATCGTCCCGGGGCTGCCGACGCTCGACGACGTGTCGGCGCGCCGGCGCCGCTCGCAGCGGCGGGAGTAGGGGCGAGCCCCTCGGGGAACTCGCCGGCGTTGACCGACACCTGGAGCATGCCGGCGGGCAGCCTCGACCGCTGGCCGGAGGCCTACGAGCTGGGCCGTCCCGGC
>JBOHBB010000067.1:0-3044 GCA_050698135.1 Gaiellaceae bacterium | reverse complement strand
GAGAAGGCGGGGACGCTGGAGATGGCGCCGGGAGCGAGCGATGAGTGAGCGCACGGACCTCCTGCTCTCGATCGCGGACGACGAGCTCGTCCTCGGCTGGCGCAACTCCGAGTGGACCGGGATCGCGCCCTTCCTCGAGGAGGACGTCGCGTTCTCCTCGATCGCCCAGAACGAGATCGGCCACGCGCGCGCTCTCTACGAGCTCGCGGCGAGGGAGCTCGGGACGACCGCCGACGAGCTGGCGTTCGACCGGCGGCCCGAGGAGTACCGGTGCGCGCCGCTCGTCCAGCTCAGGCGGCTCGAGTGGGCGCGGACGATCGCCCGCCACTGGCTGTACGAGACCGCCGACGAGATCCGGCTCGAGGCACTGAAGGCGTCCGGCGACCCGGAGATCGCCGGCATCGCCGCGAAGATGGACCGCGAGGAGGCGTACCACCGGATACACGCCGGGATGTGGGTCGACCGCCTGCTCGCCTCCGAGGACGCGCGCGCGCGGCTGAACGAGGCGGTGGACGAGCTCTGGCCGTTCGCGCTCGGCGTGCTCGACGACGAGCTCCGGCCGGAGCTCCGACGCCGGGCAGAAGGGCGCCTCGGCCGCGAGCTCCCCGACGTCGAGCCGGTTCCGCGCGGCGTGCACGAGGCCGAGCTCGCCGAGCTCTGGCAGGAGATGACGATGGTTCGCCGCTCCGCCCCGGCTGGCGCGCAGTGGTGACAGCAGAGGACATCTGGGCGGCGCTCGAGGAGATCCCCGATCCCGAGATCCCGGTCATCTCGCTCGTCGACCTCGGCGTCGTGAAGAGCGTGGACGTCGAGGACGAGCGGGTGCGAATCGAGCTCACGCCCACCTTCATGGGCTGCCCCGCGCTCGACGCGATGCAGCGCGCGATGGAGGAGAAGGTCGCGGAGCTCGGCGCCACCGCGGACGTTCGCGTCGTCCTCGACGACTCCTGGTCGACGGACCTGATCACGCCCGAGGGGAAGGAGAAGCTACGGGCGGCCGGCTTCGCGCCGCCCGCGCCGCGCCCGGCGGGCAAGGTCGACCTCGTCCAGCTCCAGCGCGGGTTCCGATGTCCCTACTGCGGCTCGACGGACACACGGCTCGACAACCTCTTCGGCCCGACGCCGTGCCGGTCGATCCGCTACTGCAACGGCTGCCGCCAGCCGTTCGAGCAGTTCAAGACGATCTAGTCGGCTCCCGCGGCCGCGCAGTCATGTGCGGAAAAACACGGATGGCGAGAGGTTCGTCGCCTGCGACGCTCGGAGGCTCAGCACGGGCGGAAAGGGGAACCCATGGAAACCGCGCTTGCGCCGGGCGTCAGGTGGCGAGGCCGGGTCGGACGCTTCCTCCTGCACTACTTCGAGATGTGCATACCGATGTGCATCGGGTTCGCAATCGGCGACCTCGTGTACTTCTGGGTTGCCGGGCTCTTCGGCTATTCCGAGCCGTTCACGGACCTACCGACTCTGTCCGTGCTCGTCGTCACCTTCAGCATGACGGCACCCATGACCGCGTGGATGCTCTACCGGGGAATGCCGAGGCAGGCGGTCCGGGAGATGAGTGCGGCGATGCCCGTGCTTGCGATCGTGCTTCTCACGCTCGGCTGGCTCGGTGTCGTCCCTCGCGCGGACCTGGCGCTGCTGATGCACGGGCTGATGATGCCGGTGATGCTCGTCCCGATGGCGCTCCGTCCCGGCCTCTATGCCGGGCGCATCCACCACGCGTCCGCCTAGGGATGTCGCGGCCGCTCGTCGTCCCAGTGTCGCTCGCCCTCTCCGAGGCGTGCACCACACCGACTCTCTCGAGCCGGTGACGAAGGTCTGTCCTTGCGGGTGGGGGCGAGGTCGCGCAGGCTACGGGTCGTGACGACGTCCGCGTATCTGCGCACGGCGAACCAGCCTCCGCCGCTCGAGAACTACGACGTGTTCTCCCAGGACACGGCGCTCGTCGAGGGGCTCCGGCGAGAAGGGGCGGCCGCGCGCGAGGAGGAGTGCGCGACCTTCGGGAGGCTGTGCGGCGGCGAGCCGCTCGAGTTCGGACGGCTCGCGAACGAGAACCCGCCGGCGCTCCGTGCATTCGATCGCTTCGGCGAGCGGATCGACGAGGTCGAGTTCCACCCCGCCTGGCACGACCTGATGCGGATCGGCGTCGAGCACGGCGTACACGCGGCGCCGTGGAACGACTCGAAGGCCGCACCGCACGTCTCCCGCGCGGCCCGGTTCATGACGCTCGCGTACGCCGAGGCCGGAGTCGGCTGCCCGCTCTCGATGACCTACGCCGTCGTCCCTGCGCTCCGTTCCGATCCGGCCATCGCGGGCGAATGGGAGCCCGGACTCGAGGCGCGCGCATACGACCCCGGCCTCCGCCCGCCGGCCGAGAAGGCGGGGCTCCTCTCGGGGATGGCGCTCACCGAGCGCCAGGGCGGCTCGGACGTGCGCGCGAACGAGACCCGGGCGGAGCCGCTCGCGGATGGTGGCTACGCGCTCACGGGCGAGAAATGGTTCTGCTCGGCGCCGATGTGCGACGTCTTCCTCGTCCTCGCGTACGCGCCCGGCGGCCTGACGTGCTTCGTCATGCCGCGCGTCCTGCCCGACGGCGAGCACAACGGCTTCCACATCCGGCGCCTCAAGGACAAGCTCGGCAACCGCTCGAACGCGTCGTCGGAGATCGAGCTTCAGGACGCCTGGGCAACGCGGCTCGGCGAGGAGGGGCGCGGCGTCGCGACGATCATCGACATGGTCGTCCACACGCGGCTCGACTGCGTGCTGGGCTCGACCGCCCTGATGCGCCGCGCGGTCGCGGAGGCGACGCATCACGCCGCCCACCGTGCGGCGTTCGGACACCTGCTCGTCGAGCAGCCTCTCCACCTGAACGTCCTCGCCGACCTCTGCCTCGACTCCGAGGCCGCGACGGCGACCTCGCTCCGTCTCGCACGGGCGGTCGACGAGCGAGACGACGCGTTCCGGCGCCTCGCGACGACTGTCGCGAAGTACTGGGTCTGCAAGGTCACGCCGTCCCTCGTCGCGGAGGCGCTCGAGTGCACCGG
>JBOHBB010000066.1:0-4073 GCA_050698135.1 Gaiellaceae bacterium | reverse complement strand
GCGCCCGGCCGGGTCGACTCGCCGCCGACGTCGACGAGCCCGGCGCCCTCGGCTGCGAGCCTGCGGCCGTGGGCGATCGCGTCGGCGGGCGACAGGAAGCGCCCGCCGTCGGAGAAACTGTCGGGCGTGACGTTCAGGATGCCCATGACGGCCGGGCGCGGCCACCGCTCACCGATGGGCGCTCGCCCTGCGCTCACGGCGCGCAGCGTAGCGGTGCAATCGTCCCCGGAATGGCGCAGAATCCCGGGCCATGAGCACACAAGCCTCCACCAGCGGCCCCCTCGGGCGCCCTCGCGGGATCGGCTTCGCGATCCTCGTCTTCATCGTCACCTTCGGGATCTACTCGCTCTACTGGGTGTTCAAGACCCAGGACGAGGTCAAGGAGCACTCGGGGATCGGGGTCGGCGGCGTCCTCGGACTTGTCATCTACATCGTCGTCTCACCCATCACATGGTTCTTGATCCCCTCCGAGGTCGGGAAGATGTACGAGGCGGACGGCCGTGTGGCGCCCTTCACGGGCTGGACCGGGCTCTGGCTGCTGCTCCCGATCATCGGGGCGTTCGTCTGGTTCATCAAGATCCAGGGCGCGCTGAACCGCTACTGGGAGAGCAAGTCGCTCGCCACCGCGCCGCTGAGCGAGCCCGGCGTCGCCTAGAGAGGGGAGCACGTGCGCGGTAGCGCCGGGCGCGCCGTTCTCCCCGTCCTCGGGGTGCTGGTCCTCGTCGGCATCGTCGCGGTCGCCTCGACCGGCTCGACGCCGTCCGGTACGACCGACAGCCGGCCGCCGGGCGACCTCCTGCTCGACACGTTCTTCTCGCTCGCGCTCCTCGCCCTGATCCCCGCGGCCGCGCTGCTCGTGTACGGCCTCATGCAGCGGAAGGAGATCGCACGCGAGGTCGCCTCGGGCCGCTACCGGCGGATGGGCGTGTGGGGGTATCTCGTCCTCACGCTCGTGTTCGCGGGCGCGGTCTACTTCCGGCTCACCGACTTCAAGTTCGCCTTCCGCCAGGGCGCGAACGAGGTCGTCAACCAGGGCGGGGTCGAGCGCCCGGCGCCGGGCGGCGATCCCGGAGACGGATCCGTTTACCAGCCCGAGGTCGCCTGGATCCCGGTGCTCGTCGTCGTCGCCCTCGCCGCCGCAGGGGTCGCCGCCTTCGTGATCGCCTCGAGGCGCCGGAAGCACGCCGCGGCCGCCGAGAGCCGCGCCGTCGAGCACGTCGCAGAGACCCTCGCGGACACGCTCGACGACCTCCGCTCCGAGCCGGACCCGCGGCGCGCGGTGATCGCCGCCTACGCCCGCCTCGAGCTGGCGCTCGCGTCCTCCGGCGTCCCTCGGCGACCCGCGGAGACCCCGGAGGAGTACGTCGTCCGGGTCCTCGACCGGCTCGAGGTCGACCGTGAGCCCGTCCGCGCCCTCACCGACCTCTTCGAGACGGCGAAGTTCTCGCAGCACCTGGTGGACGAGCCGATGCGGGAGCAGGCGATCGCGGCCCTGACACGGATCCGGGACGAGCTGCGCGAGCTCGCCGAGCGCGGCTCGGAAGCTCGGGACGAAGCGGTGCCGAGCGGAGCCGGCGAGCAGGCGGCCGCCTCGTGAGGCGGGACCTGCGGCGAGCGGGCCGCCTGCTCGCCCTCCCCGCGCTCGCGCTCCTCTTCGTGGTCGCGTTCGCTCCCGGGCGGACGACCCTCGCGCTCCGCGTCTTCGCCCTCCTCCTGTGCGGTGCCGCGCTCCTCCTCGTGCTCTCCGGGCTGCGCCGCGCGTTCCCACGCGAGACACCGCTGCGGCGCGGGGCACTCCGCCCGGACCGCAGCCGTGCGATCCCGGGGATGCTCGGACGCCTCGAGCAGGAGACGGCCCTCGGCGTCGCCGGCTCGTTCGATCTCCACTACCGCCTCCGTCCGCGCCTGCGGGCACTCACGTCGGACCTGCTCGCGGCACGCCGCGGCGTCTCGCTCGAGGGCGCGCCCGAGCGGGCGCGCGAACTGGTCGGAGAGACGACCTGGGAGCTGGTCCGCAGCGATCGTCCTCCCCCGGAGGATCGCCTGGCTCCGGGCCTGCCTGTCAACGACCTTCGCCGCCTCGTCGAATCCCTCGAGCGGCTGTGAGCATGCACCTCGAGCGCGTCCACGAGCTGTCCGGCCTCGTGCTCGACGAGGTCGAGCGGGCGATCGTCGGCAAGCGCGAGTCGCTGGAGCTCGTCCTCCTCGGCTTCCTGGCGAACGGGCACGTCCTGCTCGAGGACTTCCCGGGGCTCGCGAAGACCCTGGCCGCGCGCTCGTTCGCGCAGTGCCTCAGCATGCAGTTCACACGCATCCAGTTCACGCCCGACCTCATGCCCTCGGACGTGACCGGCTCCTCGATCTGGAACCAGCGGGACTCCGAGTTCGAGTTCAGGCCCGGGCCGATCTTCACCAATCTGCTCCTCGGGGACGAGATCAACCGCGCGCCTCCGAAGACGCAGGCGGCGCTCCTCGAGGCGATGCAGGAGCGCCAGGTCACGATCGAGGGCGAGACGCACGCGCTCGGCCCGCCGTTTCTCGTCATCGCGACACAGAACCCGATCGAGTACGAGGGCACGTATCCGCTGCCCGAGGCACAGCTCGACCGCTTCCTCCTCCGCACCGCGTTCGGGTATCCAGGACGCGCCGACGAGGTGGAGGTGCTCGACCGCAGGCTCGAGCGGGGGACGGACGAGGTGGAGCTGCAGCCCGTCGTCGACCGCGAGACCCTGCTCGACATGCAGGTCGCGATCGAGGACGTGCACGTCGCCGACAGCGTGCGCGGCTACTGCGTCGACATCGTGGCCGCGACGCGCACGTCGCCGAGCGCAGCCGTCGGGGCGAGCCCACGCGGCAGCCTCGCGCTCCTCAAGCTCGCACGGGGGAAGGCCGCGCTCTCGGGCCGCGACTTCGTGCTCCCGGACGACGTGAAGGCGATCGCAGTCGCGGCGCTCGCCCACCGGCTCGTCCTGCGCCCCGAGCTCTGGGTGCAGAAGATCTCGGCCGAGGACGTCGTCCGTGAGGTCCTCGAGGTCGTCCCCACCCCGAAGGCCGAGGACGTCGCCGCGACGCGATGACGCGCGCCGCCAGCCCCCGGCTCGAGGGGTACGCGGTCGTCGTCGCCGTCGGCCTGGTCGCCGCGCTGGCGCTCCGCCGCCCGGAGCTCGCCGTGCTCGCGTCCCCGTTCGCGCTCGTCCTCGGCCTCGGCCTGCGCCCCGGCCGTGCCCCCCGGATCCACGCCTCGCTCGAGCTCGAGACCGACCGCGTCGTCGAGGGCGAGCCCTTCACCGCCTCCGTCGAGGTCTTGGCGGAGACCGGAGTCGACAGGCTCGAGCTCCTGCTCGCCCTTCCCGAAGGCATCGAGGTCGTCGACGGGACGGACGCGTTCGCGTTCAGGCTCGGCGCGGGAGACGAGCGCTCGCTCCCGGTCTCCCTCCGCTGCCTCCGGTGGGGCCTCTACGACGTCGGCGACCTCGAGCTGCGCGCACGCGACGCGTTCCGGGTCGTGACGTGGGAGCGGAAGGTCGCCGGCGTCGGCCGTCTCAAGGCGTACCCGCGGGCCGAGGAGCTCCAGCGCATCCTTCCGCCCCGCGAGACGCAGGTGTTCACAGGGAGCGAGGTCGCACGGGTCAAGGGCGACGGCATCGAGTACGCCGACCTGCGCGAGTACGTCCCCGGCGATCGCCTGCGCTCGATCAACTGGCGAGCGTCGGCGCGGAGGAACGGGTTCGTCGTGAACGAGCAGCACCCGGAGCGGAACACCGACGTCGTCCTCTTCGTCGACAGCTTCGCCGACGTGCGCCACGCGGGACGCAGCACCCTCGACGACGCCGTGCGTGCATCCGGGACGCTCGCGGCCCGCTACCTCGAGCGGCGCGACCGGGTCGGCCTCGTCACGTTCGGCGGGATCCTGCGCTGGCTCCAGCCCGGCATGGGGCCTGCACAACGGTTCCGGCTCGTCGAGACGCTGCTCGAGACCGGCGTCGAGCCGACGTACACCTGGCGCGACGTGAACGTGATCCCCGCCCGGATCCTGTCCCCGAAGGCACTCGTCCTCGGGATCACGCCGCTCC
>JBOHBB010000065.1:0-3277 GCA_050698135.1 Gaiellaceae bacterium | reverse complement strand
CGCTCGGCCCGCGCCGCGAGACCCGCCGCGCCCTCGCCCTCCTCGGGAGCGATCGCGTGCGCCGCGGCGGACGCTGCGTCACCGAGCTCGGCCACGTGCCGAAGCCGTTCCCGCTGGGTCCTGAGCTCGTCCTCCTCGCCCACGAGGAGGCCCTCGACCCCGTCGACGAGCGCCTCGAGCTCCGCGATTCGGGCAGTTGCGGCATCGGCGTCACGCGTGAGCTCGTCGTGGGCACGCCGCGCGGCGCGCAGCTCGCGCCATGCCTCTGCCGCCTCGCGCCGACGCGCGAGCTGCTCGGGCCCGCAGAACGCGTCGAGCACGTCCAGCTGGAACGAGGGCCGCGCGAGGCGGCGCTGCTCGAACTGGCCCGACATCGCGAGGAGTCGCTCGGCCGCGGCCGCGACGTCCTCGCGGGCGACTGCGCGCCCCCAGGCGTACGCGCGCGTGCGCCCGTCACCGAAGACCCTGCGCGCGAGCACGAGGCCGGCCTCTCCCTCCGGGCGGAGCTCCGCGAGCGCAGAGACGTCCTCCTCGTCGAAGAAGCCGTCGAGGACGTCGAGCTCCGCCTCGACGTACGCCTCCGTGCCCGCGCTCCCGACGAGCGACGCGTCCGCGCGGGCGCCGAGCAGGAGCCCGATCGCCTGGGCGAAGATCGTCTTCCCCGCGCCGGTCTCGCCCGTGACCGCGTTCAGGCCGCGGTCGAGCGCGAGGTCCGCCTCGCGGATGAGGACGAGGTTCTCGATCCGCAGCCTACGAAGCATCGCTCACGGGCCGAGGGTAACCGACGCGGCAGCCGACCTATGATCGGCTGATGGGTGCAGGTGCGCACGAGCGTCGCGTGAGCGACGGGGAGACTGTCGCCACGCGTCCCCATCCTGGGCTGCGCCACCGCGAGCTCGCCGAGCACCTGTGGGCGGTGCGGGTCGACCGGGCGTCGCCGGACGGCACCGGCGTGCGCGGGCTCGTCACGCGGCCTGTGAAGGCGCTGCTGCGTCCCTTCCTCCGCTGGTACGTCGCGCCGCTCGTCGATGCCCAGCGCGAGTTCAACGACGTGACGCTCAAGCTGATCGACGAGCTCTACGAGGCGGTGAGCGCGAGCCAGGACGACCGCCTCCTGGAGGAGCTGGAGGAGCGCGTGCTCCGGCTCGAGCGCGGAGCCCGGGCGGTGCCTGCGCCACACGGCCCCGCTCCCACGCCCTCGCCGGAGGCGCAGCAGGCGGTCGCGCCGATGGACTACTTCGGCTTCGAGGCACGGATGCGCGGCTCCCGTGCAGACGTGCTCGACCGCCAACGGCCGTACGTCGCGGACTTCCGGGACGCCGCTCCCGTCCTCGATGTCGGCTGCGGTCGCGGGGAGTTCCTCTCCCTGCTCCGGGAGGCGAGCGTCGAGGCCTCCGGCATCGACCGCGACCCCGACATGGTCGCTCTCTGCCGCTCCGAGGGGCTGGAGGTGGAGCAGGGCGACGCGATCGCGCACTTCGAAGGGCTCGCCGACGGCTCGCTCGGGGGCGTCTTCGCCGCCCAGGTCGTGGAGCACCTGCCTCCCGCACCCCTCGTCCGGCTGCTCGAGCTCGTGCACGCGAAGCTCGGTCCCGGCGGGGTCTTCGTCGCCGAGACGATGAACCCGCTCTCCCTCTTCGCCATGAGGAACTACTACGCCGATCTCACGCACGCACAGCCCCTGGTCCCCGAGACCCTCGTCCTGCTCGCGCGCCAGGCGGGGTTCGGCTCCACGGAGCTGCGGTTCCTGCACGAGCCTCCGGAGCACGAACGTCTGCGACCGGTCGACCTGCCCCCGGATCGAGCGTTCGACACGGCGAGAGTCGCGCTCGCGGCGAACGTCGCGCGGCTGAACGAGGTCGTGTTCGGCCCGCAGGACTACGCGCTCGTCGCCCGGAAGGTGCGGGCCTAGGAGGCGAAGCTCTGGCGATAGCGCCGGACGAAGGTCGCCTCGGGGAGCGTCGCGAGCAGCGAGCGCTCGGCCCCGATCCGGACGACCGCCCGGTCGGCCTTCCCGAGGCTCGCGACGCGATGGCCGTCCGCCAGCACCCCGGCCTCGACGTCCTGCGTCCGGTTCCACACGATCACGTCCGAGCCGGGCGGGACGACGAGCGGTCGAGCGTGCAGCGAATGGGCCGAGATGTAGGTCAGCGCCATCGCCTCGAGCCCCCATATGAGGACCGGCCCGCCGTTCGAGAGGTTGTACGCGGTCGAGCCCGACGGCGTCGCGCAGATGATCCCGTCGCACGGCTGCCGTCCGAGCTCCTCGCCCCCGACGGCGAGCTCGAGCTCGATCATCCGCCCGAGCGAGCCGCTCGCCACGACGACGTCGTTGACGGCGACCTCATTCCCGTCCGGGTGCTCGAGCTCGAGCGTCGGCAGCTCGACGACCTCGTACTCGCCGACGAAGACGCGAGCGAGGCCAGCCTCGAGGTCGCGCCTGCCCATCGAGCTGAGGAACCCGACGCGTCCGAAGTTGACGCCGATCACCGGGACCCCGGTCCCGAGGAAGCGCGTCAGCGCGCGCAGCATCGTCCCGTCGCCGCCCAGGACGACGGCGAGGTCCGCGGTCACGGCCTCGTCGGACGGGGAGAGCGCGTGCTTCTCGGCCTCCTCGGACGCGAAGAGGAGTTCGACACCGTGCTCGTGCGCGACCGCCTGCAGCCGTGCGAGGCCGGCGCCGATCTGGCCGGTCTTGCCGTGCGTGACGACCGCTGCGCGAGTGACCGCGCTAGGCGGCACCGACGGCCTCGTCGATCCAGCGGTCGATGTCATCGGGGTTCGCTGCGCCCGTTCGGTTCACGAGGTGGACGAAGAACTCCCGGTTCCCCTTCGGGCCGGGCAGCCCCGAGTCTACGACGCCCGCCGTCACGGCACCCCATCCCCGTGCGGCGTTGAGCACGCGTTCCACGACCTTCCGGTGCACCTCCGGATCTCGGACGACGCCCTTGCCCACCTCGGCGCGGCTCGCCTCGAACTGCGGCTTCACGAGGACGAGTGCCTCCCAACCGGGCTGCGCGAGCGCAAGCACGGGGGGCAGCGCCTTCGTCACGCTGATGAACGAGACGTCGCAGGTGACGAGGTCGGGGGCGAACGGCAGCTCTCCGATCTCGCGTGCGTTCACCCGCTCGAGCACGGTGACGCGCGGATCCGCACGGAGGCGTGGGTGCAGCTGGCCGTACCCGACGTCGATCGCGACGACCCGGGCAGCGCCGGCCTGGAGCAGGCAGTCGGTGAAGCCCCCGGTCGAAGCCCCCACGTCCGCGCAGTCGCGCCC
>JBOHBB010000064.1:0-16311 GCA_050698135.1 Gaiellaceae bacterium | reverse complement strand
GTCGCGTGGACGCCCGCGTCCGTGCGTCCCGCGACCGCGAGCCCGTCCCAGCGCGGGAAGACCGCGTCCAGCGCCTCCCGGAGCACCCCTTCGACCGTGCGCTCGCCCGGCTGCCGGGCCCAGCCGCGGAAGCCGGTTCCGTCGTACTCGAGCGCGAGCTTGAGCTTCACGACGTGACATCATGGCGCGCGCATGTCCGCCACCCAGCGGTATGACCTCTACAGCCACGAGTTCCGCCTGGCGACCCACGAGACGTACGCGCGGATGCGCGAGGAGAGCCCCGTCCACCTGCAACCCGGGCTCGACGGCGAGACGCCGATCTGGTTCGTAACGCGCTACGACGACGTGGTCGCGTTGCTCGGCGACAACGAGCGCTTCGTCCTCGACCCGGCGCTGGCGCTCACGCCGGAGGAGCTCGCCGCGTTCGAGGAGAACGTGCCGATCGCCGTAGACGAACGCGTGAACGAGAACCTCCTCGCGAAGGACGGCCAGGACCATCGCAGGCTCCGCCGCCTCGTCTCGAGGGCCTTCACCCCACGCATGGTCGAGCAGCTGCGTCCGCGGATCCAGGAGCTCGCCGAGGCGCTGATTGACGAAGTCGCCGATCGGGGGAGCATGGAGCTCGTCGACGACTTCGCCTTCCCGCTCCCCATCACCGTGATCGCAGAGCTCCTCGGGATCCCGGCCGAGGACCGGCAGCGCTTCCGTGAGTGGTCGAACACCTTCGTCACGCCGGCCCTGACGCCCGAGCTCCAGGAACAGGCCGTCCGGCACACGCAGGAGTTCGTCGAGTACCTGGGCACGCTCTTCGCGAGGCGACGTGCGGAGCCGACCGAAGATCTCGTGAGCGCGCTCGTACGGGCGGAGGACGCTGGAGACCACCTCTCCGAGAACGAGCTGTACAGCATGGTGGTGCTCCTGATCGTCGCCGGGCACGAGACGACCGTGAGCCTCATCACGAACGCCGTGCACGCGCTGCTGACGCACCCCAAGCAGCTCGACGCGCTCCGCTCGGACCCGGGATTGCTGCCGGTGGCGGTCGAGGAGCTGCTCCGCTTCGACAGCCCCGTCGAGCGCACGATCACGCGGTGGGCCGCGGCCGACGTCGAGCTCGGCGGCCACACGGTCAGCCGCGGCGAGCTCGTCATCGCCGTCATCGGCTCGGCGAACCGCGACGCGGAACGGTTCTCGAACGCGGAGGAGCTCGACCTGGCGCGCGCCGACAACAAGCACGTCGGCTTCGGGCGAGGCCCGCACTTCTGCCTCGGCGCGCCGCTCGCACGCCTCGAGACGGAGGTCGCGCTCGAGACCCTCCTGCGGAGGTTGCCCGACCTGCGGCTCGCGATCGCCGAGGACGACCTCTCCTGGCGCCCCATCCCGATCTTCCGCAGCCTCGCCGAGCTGCCGGTCGCCTGGGACGTCTAGGGCAGCGCGAGCGCCTCGTTCGCCGCACTGACCGTCAGCCCCGGCTCGGCCCCGCCTCCGATCACGAAGACGCGACCGCCGAGCGCGGCGACGCCGACCCCGTGCCGCGGTGTCGGCAGGTCCTCGAGCTCCACCCAGCGGCGCTCCGACACGCGGTACGCCAGGACCTCCGCGATCGTCCCGGCCGGCTCCTCGCCGCCCACGGAGACGACGAGCCCGGCGAGCGCCGCGGCACCCGTGCCGCCGCGCGGGTCCGGCACCGGCTGCAGGCGGCGCCAGCTCCGCTCGCCGGGGCGGTAGGACTCGAAGTGCAGGAGATTCGTGTCGAGCCCGGCGGTCCGGCCGCCGATCGCGTACACGACGCCCGCGAGCGCCGTCACGCCGAGGTGTTCCCTCGGCGTCGGCCCCGCGACGACCGCCCAGTGCCGCTTCGCGATGTCGAACGAGAGCGCGTTGCGGGCAAGACGCCCGGCGGTCGTGACGCCGCCCGCGACGACGATCCTCCCGCCCGCGACGCCCGCGCCGGCTGCGGCGCGCGGGAACGGCATGCGCGGGAGCGCGCGCCAACGGCCGCGCTCGAGCACGTGCACGCTTCGAAGCGGCATCCCGGCCGACGTGTATCCGCCGAGGACGTAGAGGCGGCCACGGTGGCCGACGGCCATCCCGTGGTGCACGCCCACCGGGAGATCGGGGAGGCGCCGCCAGCCATCGCGCGCCGGCGAGTACGCGTCGGCCCGCGGCGACGCTGTCCGGTCGAGATTGAGGCCCCCGACGACGGCGATCTCGGAACCGACCGCAGCCGCGACGACCTCGGTGCGGGGCACGGGCAACGGCGCGCGCATCTCCCAGGCCGTGGCTGCCCCGGGTGCGGCGGGAACGAGGACGACGAGCAGGGCCGCGAGCGACGCGACGCGCATCGCAGCCCACTGTAGCCCGCGACCAGGCCCCGGCTCGACGAACACGTTCCCGGTGGTGGGTACCCTCTCGACGCCTCCTGTTTTTCTCTACGCGTGCGCGCACGTGCGCGCGAGAGAGTGCCTGTTGATGCCGCCTGCCTGTGGCTGACGGCCGAGCAGGAGGAGGGCACCTCACGATCAGCTTGGGCGAGCGGGCGAAGAAACTACGAGAGGGAACGCCCAGGGCATAGACGGCGGCGGCCCTACGGCGGCGAGCCCACGCAATCCGCGCTGGCCCGGTCGTAGCCCGTCTGCGCCCACGAGACGATCTGCGTTAGTCCGCGCGTCTGGGAAGGATGTAGCTCCCGTCACGAGGAGAGAAGCCTCCTGCTCATGCGCCGCGCCCGGTGGTTCGGTCGAGCCGCCAGCGGCGTCGTCGTCGCAGCGGTCGTCCTCACCGCGGCGGCATTCGCCTCGTCTGGAGCTAACGAGCGCGTCGCCAAGGAGGGCGGCACGTTCAGGGTCGCCGTGCCTGCTGGACGCTTCGGCACGATCGACCCCGCGCTCATCAGCGGCCCCGAACTCCAGCTCCTCGAGCCCGCCTGCGGCAACCTGATGGGGTACCCGAGCAAGCCGCTTCCTCGAGGCGGCCGCTTAGCGCCCGAGCTCGCCGAAGCCGACCCTGTCGTCTCGAGAGACGGCAGGACGTACACGTTCCGGGTCCGCACGGACGCTCGCTTCTCGGATGGCGTACCGGTGACGGCGCGCGCGTTCGTGCGGGCAATCGAGCGCATCCTCGATCCAGCGATGAAGGGCTTCGTGGCTCCGTGGTTCGCGGCTGCCCTCGTAGGCGGCGAGGACGTGCTGGCCGGCAAGGCGAAGACGCCCCGCGGCGTCAGCGCCAAGGGGAGAGTCCTGACATTGAGGATCAAGAAGAGAGATCCCACCTTCCTTGAACTGACGGAGATCTTGTGCGCCGTTCCCCCGAACCTGCGCGCCGACCGGGAAGGCGCGAGAGCGCCGCTCCCGAGCGCCGCGCCCTATTACGTCGCCGAGTACGTCCCTGGCGAGCGCCTCGCGCTCGAACGGAATCGCTTCTACCGGGGCAAGCGTCCCCACCACGTCGACCGGTTCGTCGCCGACCTCGGTGCGGATCGAAGTGCGATTATCGACGAGATCGCGAGCGGCAAGTTCGACTGCTGCGTCGGCCTGTTCGGAGATCGCGCAAGCGAGCTCGAGCTCCGCTACGGCGTCAACAGGGCACAGTTCTTCGTCAAGCCCGAATACAGCCTGGCCATGCTCGTCCTCAATACGAGCGCGCCACTCTTCAGGAACAACCCGAAGCTCCGGCAAGCGGTCAACTTCGCCATCGACCGCACGGCGTTGACGCGAGAGCTCGGACCTCTTGCCGGCACCCGCACCGACCAGTTCCTGTCGCCCTCCCAGCCCGGATACAGAGACGAGCGCATCTATCCGCTCAACGCACCCGACCTCCGCCGGGCGCGCAAGCTCGCGAAGGGCAATCTCCGTAGCGGCCAGGCGGTCCTCTATACGAGAACCAATGCGGTCGATGTCGCCCAGGCGCAGGTGCTCCAGCAGAGCATGAAGGCGATCGGCCTCGAGGTCGAAGTCGTGCCCTTCCCGAGCCAGGACGTGCTTTACGACAAGCTAGAGACGGACCGCCGAGGCTTCGACATCGGCCGGGTTCAATTTGGCCATTCGCCCGACCCCAGCTGGTTCAGCGACATCTTCGACGGGCAGACCATCGGACGGTCGGGAAACCAGAACTACTCCTATTTCAACTCGCCGACGTTCAACCGGCTCTTCGACCAGGCCTCGCGGCTTCCGGTCGGATCAGAGCGCGACCGCGCCTACGGCAGGCTGGACGTTCAGCTCTCGCGGGATGCGGCGCCCGCGATCCCCTTCGCGAACCTCAACGCCATGACGTTCGTCTCCGCGAGGGTCGGCTGCATCGTCCTCAACCCCGGCCTCGACCTGACCGCGGTCTGCCTCAAGTAGCCGGCTCCCTGCAACGTCACCCAGACGAGGCCGTTGGCGTTGTCGACCTCCGGGCGGCGTGGGCGCCAGTGGCTACCGCCTGCGCGGGGGCGAGGTCGCCTCGTGCGGAAGCGGGGGCACTCGGAGCGACCACGACCTCGAGCACGCTGCGATGGTGCGTCGTCCGTCTCGACGCGCGCGGTGACGATTGCGTCATGATCGTCTGGGAGCTGGACGATCCCGCCTGGCTCGACGTTCCGGGCGGGGTGCTCGATGCGCAGGAGGCAGGGCCGGACGCGGGAGGTGTAGGCGACTGCGGCTATCGCCTTCCTCATGGGTCCCACCACCACGACCGGCCCCATTAAGCGTTCGACACCTCGCTGCCACGTCCTGTCCCCTCAGTCAAGGGGACTCCTCTCGGACCGCACAGTCGGGGCTCCTGAAGTAGCGTCTGGCCTCTGCGGCTGCCTGACCCGAGTGCTCTCTTGCACTCCGGGCGGGCAGCGCCGTTCAGCAGCCGCTGTCAGCCGCAGCGGCCGCCCGGCGGAAGCCGACGACCTAGGGCCGTCGCAGCCGCGGCTTGGAGGAGCCTGGCCGTCCTCGGCTTCTCGCCCACGGGATCGAGACGGCGATCACGCACGGGAGCGCCGTAGAGGGCTCCGTACACGACGAGGGCGGCCTCGTAGGTGCCGAGAGGGCTCGCGTGGACGCCGTCGGGACCGTAGAGCGAGAGATGCAGGCCGCATCGCCACGCGGCCTGCCAGGCTTCCGCGGTCGGGAGAACCCGGGCGCCCGCCGCCTGCGCTGCCAGTCGTTGGGATGCGACGAGGAAGGGCATCTCGGATCGCCGCTCGAGCGCCGGCCACACGGTGAGCAGCGCGGGGCGGGCACCCGCCTCCCGAGCCAGGTCCGCCCAACGAGCCGTCCAGATGCGCAGGTGTTCCTGGCCCTCAGGGAGGTACGGCGGCACGTCCTGCATGACCACGACATCCCACCCGCCGCCGGCGAGCGCCGCGCGGGCGACACCGAGATTCCAGTGGTCTTCGAGGTTGAACCCTGCGTAGAGCACTGGCCGATACTGGAGCTGACGTCCCGAAACGGCCGCGAACTGGGCGACCTTCGCCGGCATGTCGTTGGATCTCATCCCGCTACTGCCGACGAAGAGCACGCGGAGCGGCGCCTCCTTCGTCCCGGCCTGCGAGCCGCCTACGAGAAGAATCGTGCCTGCGAACAGAGCGCCGACAAGACCGATCCGCGCCATGCCTCACCCCGCAACGTCGGCCAGTAACCACAGCGTAGAGCCTTCAGGAGGTCGATTCGCGTCGATCGTCCCGAAACGAGCGCACGCTACGCGGGGTCGACGACGAGCGTGAGCCCTTCGACCGAGCGGACGACGATCTGCGTCCCGGCGTCGCATCCGCCCTCGCAGCGGGCCTTCCAGATCTCTCCGGCGATCCGCACCTGTCCTTCGGGCCACAGCTCGGTCGAGGCGACGCCGGTCTTGCCCACGAGGGTCTCCACCCCGACGCTCGCACGCTTTCGCCGCGACCACCAGAGGAAGAGGCCCGTCTCCGCGATGTCGAACACGCCGCCGACGACGACCGCGACGAGACCCCACGGCGAGGGCAGGACGAAGACCGCGAGGAGCAGGCCGATCAGGAACAGCACGCGGGCAGCGTACCGCCGCCCTCCGGCTCTACTCCTCGGCCGGTGGCGCCGCTTCCTCGCGCTGGGCGCGGGAGAGCGCGAGCGGGCTCGCCGCGGGCTCGTGGTCGACGAGCTCGAGGTAGACCATGTCGGCCGCGTCGCCCTGTCGCGGCCCGAGCCTGACGATCCGCGTGTAGCCGCCTGGGCGATCCGCGAAGCGCGGCGCGACGTCGGCGAACAGCTGGTGGACGACGTCGTTCGAGCGAAGCGCGGCGAGCGCCTGCCGTCGGGCATGGAGGTCGCCGCGCTTGCCCAGGGTGATCATCTTCTCGGCGAAGGGCTTGACCGCCTTCGCCTTCGCCTCGGTCGTCTGGATCCGGCCGTGCTCGATCAGGGCGCCCGCGAGATTCGAGTAGAGCGCCTTGCGGTGGGCGGGGTCCCGCCCGAGCTTCTTGCCGGATCGCTGGTGTCTCACGGGCGCACCGTGCTAGGCGAGCTCCTCGCCCTTCAGCGTCAGGCCGTGCGCGCCGAGGGAGGCCCGAACCTCCTCGATCGACTTGCGGCCGAAGTTCGGGATCGCGACGAGCTCTGACTCCGACTTGGAGGTCAGGTCGCCGATCGTCTCGATGCCGACGCGCTTGAGGCAGTTGTACGAACGGACGCCGAGCTCGAGCTCCTCGATCGGGAAGTTCTCCATCCCGTGCGTGACGGGCGCCTCGGCGGCTGCTTCGGCCGCCGCCTCGCCGAAGCCCTCGATGGCGTCCAGGTCGGTGAAGATGGCGAGCTGGCGGATGAGGATCTCGGCCGCCTGCGCGATCGCGTCGCGCGGGTCGAGCGAGCTGTCCGTCGTGACGTCGAGGACGAGCTTGTCGTAGTCCGTGCGCTGGCCGACGCGAGCGGCCTCGACCTCGTACGCGACGCGCCGGACCGGAGAGAAGATCGAGTCGATCGGGATCACGCCGATCGTCGTCTCCGGGCCGCGGTTGAGCTCGGCGGGGACGTAGCCCCGGCCGCGGCCGATCGTCAGCGTCATCTCGAGCTTGCCCTTGTCCGAGACGTGCGCGATCTCGAGCTCCGGATTGAGGATCTCGAGGTCGGCAGGCGCCTCGATGTCGGCCGCCGTCACGACGCCCGAGCCCTTCTTCGCGATGTAGACCTCGATCTCGGGCGACGCGCCATGGAGTCGCACGATGAGGTTCTTCAGGTTGAGGATGATGTCGGTGACGTCCTCGCGGACGCCGGGCAGCGTCGTGAACTCGTGCGCGACGCCCTCGATCTTCACCGCGGTCACCGCCGCCCCGTCGAGCGAGGAGAGCAGCACGCGGCGAAGCGAGTTCCCGAAGGTGTGGCCGAAGCCGCGGTCGAGCGGCTCGATGGCGAAGACGCCGCGGTTGTCGTCGGCCTCCTCGTGGACGATCTTCGGGATCTGGAACTCCATCAGGCTGGTTCGTGTAGCCAATGTGTTTCCTTCCTTGTGTCTCCAGGCAGAAGCGTGAGCTTCCGCCTCACTTCGAATAGAGCTCGACGATCAACGACTCCTGCACCGGCGCGTCGATCTCGCCGCGCTCGGGCCACTTGAGCACCGTGCCCGTGAGCCCGTCGTGGTCGGCCTGCAGCCAGGGGGCGACCGAGGCGGTCAGGTCGGTCGCGTCGCGGACGAGCTGCTCCACCGGGCTCCCCGGCCTCATCGCGACCACGTCGCCGGGCCGCACGCCGAAGCTCGGGATGTTCACGCGGCGGCCGTTGACCTGGAAGTGCCCGTGGCGGACGAGCTGGCGTGCCTGCGCGCGCGAGCCGGCGAAGCCGAGACGGTAGACGACGTTGTCGAGGCGCGTCTCGAGCATGCGCAGGAGATTCTCGCCCGGGGCGCCCTGCCGGCGGCTCGCCTTCTCGTAGGTCGTGCGGAACTGCCGCTCGAGGAGGCCGTAGTAGCGGCGCGCCTTCTGCTTCTCCCGCAGCTGGAGCAGGTACTCGCTCTGCTTGATGCGCCCGCGGCCGTGCTCGCCCGGCGGATAGCTCCGGCGCTCGACCGCGCACTTCTCGGTGAGGCAGCGCTCGCCCTTGAGGAAGAGCTTGAGGCCCTCACGCCGGCAGAGGCGGCACTTCGGTCCCAGGTCGCGGGCCACTAGACGCGCCTCCGCTTCCGCTGGCGCACGCCGTTGTGGGCCTGCGGGGACACGTCCCTCACGCCCAGGATCTCGAGCCCGGCCGCCTGCAGCGAGCGGATCGCCGTCTCGCGGCCCGAGCCGGGGCCCTTGACGAACACCTCGACCTTCTGCAGCCCGTGCTCCATGCCTTTACGCGCGGCGTTGTCGGCCGTCACCTGCGCGGCGAACGGCGTCGACTTCCGCGAGCCCTTGAACCCGGCCGAGCCAGCGGACTCCCAGACGATGACGTTGCCCTCCTGGTCGGTCAGGGCGACGATGGTGTTGTTGAAGGACGTCTTGATGTGCGCCTGGCCGATCGCGATGTTCTTCCGGACCCGGCGCCTCGTGCGGCCCCGGGAGGCGGGCCTGCGGGGAGGCGCCATTACTTGGCGGCCCTCTTGCCGCGGCCGACGGTCTTGGCTGGGCCCTTGCGCGTGCGCCCGTTCGTCTTCGTGCGCTGCCCGCGAACGGGGAGCCCGCGCCGGTGCCGGATCCCGCGATAGCTGCCGATCTCGGTCAGCCGCTTGATCGCCTGCGCCCGGTCGCGGCGGAGGTCGCCCTCGACCTCGAGCTCGGAGTCGATGTAGTTCCGGAGCTTCGTGACCTCCTCGTCGGTCAGGTCACGGACCTTCTGATCGGGGTCGAGCTCGAGCACGCGCACAATCTTCTGCGCCGTCGAGCGGCCGATCCCGTAGATGTAGGTCAGCCCGATCTCGAGCCGCTTCTGCGTGGGGAGGTTGACGCCTGCGATCCTGGCCATGGTGGTCTCAGCCCTGCCTTTGCTTGTGCCGGGGGTTCGAGCAGATGACGATCGTGCGGCCGTGCCGCTTGATCACGCGGCAGCGCTCGCACATGGGCTTGACAGAGGGGCGGACTTTCATCGGGTTCTCGTCACTTGAGGCGGAAGGTGATCCGGCCGCGGCTCAGGTCGTAGGGAGAGAGCTCGAGCTTGACCCGATCACCGGGGAGGATGCGGATGTAGTTCTTGCGCATCTTCCCGGAGATCTTGGCGAGCACGTCTTGCCCCGAGTCGAGCTGCACCCGGAACATCGTGCTCGGAAGGGCCTCGACGACCTCGCCCTCGACCTCGATCTTCTCTTCCTTGACTGCCACGCTCGTGCCCAGCCTCACCTCGTCCTCAAGCCGACGTCGTTCGTCGCTGGTTGACTCTCTCTGAGAAAACGGCGGCACGCGTGCCGACGCACTGCGCCGCGGCCGCTCATCGTAGCAGCTTCGGCCTCGGAGTCGCCGGCGGCGTCAGGCATGCACGCCCCCGGGCAGCCCGACCCTCGGGGTGAGGATCCGGGGGCCGTCGCCGAGGACCGCGACCGTGTGCTCGAAGTGGGCGGAAAGCGACCCGTCCACGGTCGCGATCGTCCAGCCGTCGTCCGCGAGCGCGACCTCGGCTCCACCCGCGGTGATCATCGGCTCGATGGCGATGGTCACGCCCTCCGAGAGGCGCGGGCCACGCCCGGGCTGGCCGAAATTCGGGATGTGCGGGTCCTCGTGGTAGTAGCGGCCCACTCCGTGGCCGACGAGGCTCTTCACGACCGAGAAGCCCGCGCCCTCGACGACCGCCTGAACCGCGTGCGAGACATCCCCGACGCGGTTGTCGACACGCGCCTCGGCGATCCCTGCGGCGAGCGCCTCCTGTGCGACGTCGAGCAGCCGCTGCGCCTCCGGCGCGATCTCCCCGACCCCGAACGTGTACGCGCTGTCCGCGATGTACCCGTCGAGCGTCACGCCCACGTCGATCGTGACGAGGTCGCCCTCGGCGACCTCGTACGCCCCTGGGATCCCGTGGACGACGACCTCGTTCTGGGAGATGCAGATCGCGTTCGGGAACGGCCCGGTGGGGCCCCGGTAGCCGAGTGACGTCGGGACGCCCCCGTGCCCGCGGATGTACTCCTCGGCGATCGCGTCGAGCTCGCCGGTCGTCACGCCCGGCGCGATCTGCGCGCCGACGTGGGCGATCGTCTCCGCGACCACGTCGCCGGCCGCAGCGATCTTCTCGATCTCCCTCTCGCTCTTGCGGATGATCACGCCTGCGGCGCTCCGACCTGCGCGAGCGCATGCTCGATCGACCGCGCGACCTCGTCCACGCTCCGCTCGCCGTCGACGGCGGCGAGGGTGCTCCCGGCGCGGTAGCGCTCGACGACGGGCTCGGTGAGCTCGTGGTAGAGGCGCAGGCGGTTCCGGATCGCATCGGGCGCGTCGTCGCTCCGGCCCTCGGCGGCCCGTCGATCGAGCAGGCGCTGGAGCGCGACCTCGTCCGACACCTCGAGCAGGAGCACGACGTCGAGCGGCTTGCCGATCTCGTCGAGCATCGCGTCGAGGGCTTCGGCCTGGGGCACCGTGCGCGGGAAGCCGTCGAGCACGAACCCGTCCTCCTCGACCAGGCGCGCTCGGATGAGGTCGACCATCAGCCCGTCCGGCACGAGGTCGCCGCGCTCGAGGATCGGCTGGACGCGTCGACCGAGCTCGGACCCCTCGCCGACCGCCGTCCGCAGGATGTCACCGGTCGCGACGTGCGGGACGCCGTGTAAGACCGCGATCAGCTTCGCCTGGGTTCCCTTGCCGGACCCCTGCGGGCCCAGGATCAGGATCCTCATGCGGGTCGTCCAGGTCCCTGGCGTGGAGGGCGAGGCAAGCCTCGTCCCTACTTGAGGAAACCCTCGTAGGAGCGCATCATCATCTGCGACTCCATCTGACGCATCGTGTCGAGCGCGACGCCGACCGCGATGAGGACCGACGTGCCCCCGAGCGCACCGGCGCTCGCCTGGGAGAAGCCTCCGTAGGCGATGAAGAGGCTCGGGAGCACGGCGACGGTGGCGAGGAACAGGGAGCCGGGCAGCGTCAGCCGGCTGAGCACGCGGTCGAGGTACACGGCGGTGGGCGGACCGGGGCGGATGCCCGGGATGTAGCCACCGTAGCGGCGCAGGTTGTCCGCCTGGTCGACCGGGTTGAACTGGACCGCGGTGTAGAAGTAGGTGAAGATGACGATCATCCCGCCCTCGATCAGCAGGTAGAGCCAGTTCCCTGGCTGGAAGTGCTCGTTGACGAAGTCCCTCGTGGCCGGGAAGTACTGCGCCATCGTCGGCGGGAACGCCAGGATCGCCGCGGCGAAGATGATCGGGATGACGCCCGCCATGTTCACGCGCAGCGGCAGGTAGGTCGACCCCCCGGCCGTCATCCGGCGGCCCACCATCCGCTTCGCGTACTGGATCGGGATGCGCCGCTGGCCTTCCTGCACGAACACAACGGCCGCGCAGACCCCGAGCGCGATCAGCGGATAGAAGAGCTTCTCCATCGGGCCGCCGTTCCACCAGGCCGCGATCGCGATCGGAGCACCGACGAGGATCGAGGCGAAGATGAGGATCGAGATGCCGTTACCGACCCCGCGCTTCGTGATCAGCTCGCCCATCCACATGAGGAGGACCGTGCCCGCCGTCAAGCTGACGATGATGAGGACCAACTCGCCCGAGCCCGCGTCGAGGGCGCCCTGGTTCTTGAAGAGGAATGCGTACCCGGTCGCCTGGGCCGCCGCGAGCATGACCGTCAGGTAGCGCGTGTACTGCGTGATCTTCGCGTAGCCAGCCTCGCCCTCCTTCTGCAGCTCGGCGAGCCGCGGGATGACCACGGTCATCAGCTGGAGGATGATCGACGCCGTGACGTACGGCATGATCCCGAGCGCGAACAGGGAGAACTGCGAGAGCGCGCCGCCGGAGAAGAGGTCGAGGAGGCCGAGGATCGTGCCTCCGCGGCCGGAGAAGTAGTTCTCGATCGTCTCCGAGTCGACGCCCGGGGCGGGGATCCACGAGCCCAGGCGGTAGACGGCGAGAATCATGGCGGTGAAGAGGACCCGCTGCCGGAGCTCCGGCACCCGCCACGCGTTCGCGAGCCACGAGAACACCTAGTCGGTTTCCTCCTCCTCGGGCGGAGCCTCGTCCCCCGGCTCCTCCGCCTCGGCCTCGGGCGCCTCGGGCTCCTCGACGGCAGGCGCGGACGCCTTGTGCCGCTTCTTCTTCCTCTCCACCGGCTCGCGCAGCCGGATCACGGTGCCGCCCGCGGCCTCGATCTTCTCGACCGCCGAGCGGGAGAAGGCGTGAGCGGTCACCGAGAGCGTCTTCGTGAGCTCGCCGTCCCCGAGCACCTTCACGTCCACCGAGAGCTTCCGGATCAGGCCCGAGGCCTTGAGCGCCTCGGGGGTCACGTCGGCACCCGCGTCGAAGCGGGCCTCGAGGTCGCCGACGTTCACGGGCTGCGTGTACGTGCGGAAGGGGCCGATCGGCATCGCGTCGGCGGACGTCGACCCGCGGAGCTTCCCGAGCCGCATGTCGATCGGCATCTGGCCGCCCTCGAAGCCGGCCGGCATCTTGTGCGACCCCGAGCGCGACTTCTGGCCCTTCGTGCCGCGCCCGGCCGTCTTGCCCGAGCCCGACCCGACGCCGCGGCCGACGCGCTTCCGGTCCTTGCGCGCCTGGGCGGGCCGGAGGCCGGAGAGGTTCAGCTCCTCGCCCACGGCTAGGCCGCCTTCCCGTCGACGCGGACGAGGTGTGCGACCTGACGCAGCATCCCGCGCAGCTCCGGGGAGTCCGCCTGCTCGACGCTCCGCCCGATCCTGCCCAGCCCGAGCGCGCGGAGAGTGCCGAGATGGCGATCGGACTGGCCGATCGTGCTCCGCACCTGCGTGATCTTCACCGTGCTCACTGGTCGGCAGCCTCCTGCGGGGCCTCCCGGCCCGCGTCCTCGGTGGCTGCCTCCGGCGCATCCGCTGCCTCGACCGTCTCCGCGGCGGGCCGGAACGGCAGGACGTCGACGATCCGCTTGCCGCGGAGCTCCGCGACGTCCTCGGGGCGGACGAGGCGCTGTAGGCCGTTTACCGTCGCGCGGGTCATGTTGATCGGGGTCGTCGTGCCGAGGCTCTTCGCGAGCACGTCGCGGATCCCGGCGAGCTCGAGGACCGCGCGGACGCCGCCGCCTGCGATCACGCCCGTTCCCTCGCTCGCAGGGCGCAGGACGACGCGGGCGGCGTCGAACCGCCCGACGATCTCGTGGGTGATGGTCTGGCCGTGCTTCGGCACGGTGAACAGGTTCTTCTTCGCGTCCTCGACCGCCTTCGAGATGGCGAGCGGGACCTCGCGGGCCTTGCCGTAGCCGAGGCCGACGCGGTCCGTCTCGTCTCCGATGACGACGAGTGCCGTGAACGAGAACCGCCGGCCGCCCTTGACCACCTTGGCGACGCGGTTGATCTCGATGACGCGCTCCTTCAGCTCGCGCGAGTCGGCGACTTCCCGGGTGCTCAAAACTCCAGTCCTCCTTCGCGCGCGGCCTCGGCGAGCGCCTTCACGCGTCCGTGGTACAGGTAGCCGGCCCGGTCGAACACGCACCGCTCGATCCCGGCGGACTTCGCCGCGCGGGCAATTGCCTTCCCGACCTCGGCCGCCTGGTCCGACTTCGAGCCCTTCGTCGCGGCGAGCGTCGTCCAGCCCGCGGAGACAAGCGTCCGGCCGGACTCGTCGTCGACGAGCTGCGCGAAGATGCCGCGGTTCGAGCGGGTCACGACGAGGCGCGGCCGCTCGGCCGTGCCCGAGATCTTCCCCCGCACGCGGCGGTGGCGGCGCAGGCGCGCCTCGCGCTTGGTCGAGGTCGTCATGCGCGCTTGCCCACCTTCCTGCGCACCTGCTCGTTCGCGTAGCGGATCCCCTTGCCCTTGTAGGGCTCGGGCGGCCGCACCTTTCGGATCTCGGCAGCGGTCTGGCCGACCATCTGCTTGTCGATGCCCTTGACGACGACCTGGGTCGGCGTCGGGACGTCGAACGAGATCCCGTCGCGCGGCTTGACGAGGATCGAATGCGAGAACCCGACGGAGAGCTCGAGGTCGGTGCCCTTGAGCTGGGCCCGGTAGCCGACACCCTGGATCTCGAGATGCTTCTCAAAGCCCTTCGTCACGCCCTCGACCATGTTCGCGATCAGTGTGCGCGTGAGGCCGTGCAGGGCGCGGTCCTCGCCCCGCTCGGTCGGGCGCGTCACCACCACCTGCGCGTCCGTCTTCTCGACCTTCATGCGCGTGGGGACCGTCTGGCTGAGCTCGCCGAGCGGGCCGTTCACCTGAACGCGCCCGGGCGAGATCGCGACCATGACCCCGGCCGGCAGCTCGATCGGCTTTCGTCCGATCCGGCTCATTACCAGACGAACGCGCCCACCTCGCCGCCGACGCCGCCCACGGCGGCCTGGCGGTGCGTGATCACCCCGGTCGAGGTGGACATGATGGCGGTGCCGAGCCCACCGAGCACGCGCGGGAGGCGATCCTTGCGCGCGTAGACGCGCCGGCCCGGCTTGGAGACACGCTTGAGATCGGTGATGACACGGCGACGGTCCCGCGCGAACTTCAGCTCGATGACGAGCGTCCGGTACGGCAGCGGCTTGTCCTTCGCATCCTTCGTCTCGACGACGCGGAAGTCCTTGATGTAGCCCTCGTCCTTGAGGATCCGCGCGATCTCCTCCTTCATCTGGGAGGTCGGCATCGACGCGGACTCGTGCAGCGCGCGGTTCGCGTTGCGAATGCGCGTGAGCATGTCGGCGATGGGGTCGGTGAGCACCGTCGTCCTCCTACCAGCTCGACTTCGTCATTCCGGGCACAGCGCCCTGGTGCGCGAGCTCGCGCAGGCAGATCCGGCACACGCCGAACTTGCGGTAGACCGCGCGCGGCCGGCCGCACCGATTGCAGCGCGTGTGTGCCCGCACCTTGTACTTGGACTCGCGCTGCTGCTTGACGACGAGCGACTTCTTGGCCACTACTGTTCCCTTCTCTCTTCGCCGGCGAGCGGCATCCCGAGCGCCGCGAGAAGCGCGCGCCCGTGCTCGTCCGTCTCGGCCGAGGTGGTAATTGCGACGTCGAGCCCGCGGATCGCCGGGACCTTGTCGTAGTCGATCTCCGGGAAGATGATCTGCTCTCGGATCCCGATGGAGTAGTTGCCGCGGCCGTCGAACGACTCGGGATCGAGTCCGCGGAAGTCCCGGATGCGGGGGAGCGCGATCGACGTGAGACGGTCGAGGAACTCGTACATGCGCGCGCCGCGGAGCGTCACGCGGGCGCCGACGGGCATCCCCTCGCGGAGCTTGAAGCTCGCGATCGACTTGCGAGCCCGCCGGATCTGCGCCCGCTGGCCCGAGATCACGGTGAGCTCGTCGATCGCGGCGTCGAGCGCCTTCGCGTCGGTCTTTGCCTCGCCGACACCCATGTTCAGCGTGATCTTCGTCACGCGGGGCACCTGCATCGTCGAGCCGAGGCCGAGCTCCTCCTGGAGCCGAGGGCGGATCTCGTTCTCGTAGCGCTCCTTGAGGCGAGGCACGTAGGTCTCCATGGTCGGGGCGGCGGTGCTCACCGGTCGATCTCCTGGCCGCAGCCCTCGCGCTTGCAGACGCGGATACGGGCGATCTCGCCCTTGACTTCCTTCTCCACGACACCGACGCGCGTCGGGTTCCCGCAGACCGGGCAGACGACCATCACGTTCGAGACCGGCACCGGAGCAGGCTTGTCGAGGATGCCGCCGGGCACGACCTGGGCGCCGCCCATCCGCGAAGAGTCACGGATCGGGCGCGGACGCGTGTGCCGCTTCGCGACGTTGAGGTTCTCGACGATGACCCGGCGCTCGGACGGGCGCGCCTCGATGACGCGGCCGCGCTTGCCGCGGTCCTTGCCGGCGATCATCTGGACGAGGTCGCCCTTCTTCACCTTCATCTTCACGGCCACTACAGGACCTCCGGGGCCAGGCTGACGATCTTCATGAAGTTCTTCTCGCGGAGCTCGCGCGCGACGGGGCCGAAGATCCGCGTCCCACGTGGGTTGGACTGCTGGTCGATGAGGACGGCGGCGTTCTCGTCGAACCCGATGAGCGTGCCGTCGTCCCGGCTGTACGGCTTCTTCGTGCGGACGACGACCGCCTTGACGACCTCGCCCTTCTTCACCGCGCCCTGCGGCGTGGCGGACTTCACGGTAGCAACGATCACGTCGCCCACCCGCGCGTAGCGCCGGTGCGACCCGCCGAGCACGCGGATGCAGAGGAGCTCGCGCGCTCCCGTGTTGTCCGCGACCCGCAGACGCGACTCCTGCTGGATCACAGATCGCCTCCCGTGCCGGTCACACCCGCAGGCCGCGAAACGCAAGCAGCGCAAGGACACAGGGAGCGCTTGGG
>JBOHBB010000063.1:0-9109 GCA_050698135.1 Gaiellaceae bacterium | reverse complement strand
CCCATCATGTCCGCCTGCGCGCGCTCGTGCCAGCGCCCGCTGCGCTCGCGCGCGAGCTCCTCTCGGACCTCGTCCCAGACGTGCTCGGAGTCGACGAGCACGCCATCGAGATCGAAGATGCCCGCCTCGACCGAGCTCACACCGACAGGTACCCGCCCTGCAGGCGAACGAGAGGAGGGGCGTCCTCTCCTGGCTCGGTCCGCCGGACGTCGCAGACGTAGAACGTGTGCGTGCCGGCTGCGACCTCCTCGTGGAGCGAGCACTCGAGCCAGCCGAGCGCGCCGACGAGGAGCGGCGCGCCGCTCGCGCCCTCCGCGGTCGCGACGCCGTGCCACATCGCGATCGGCGGCACCCCCCGCGCGAAGTGCTGGGCGAGCCACTCCTGCCCTGCCGCGAGCAGCGAGATCGCGCAGCCGCCCGCCTCGCGCAGGAGCTCGTGCAGCGCCGCATCCCGTGAGACCGCGAAGCCGACGAGCGGAGGCTCGAGCGCCAGCGACACGAGCGAGCCGACCGTGAGCCCGAGCTTCTGCCCGGCGGCGTCGACCGTGACGACGCACACGCCGGAGGGGTAGCGGCCGAAGAGCGCGCGCAGGTCCGCGTCCGCCACGGGCTCAGACGTGCTGCACGGAGTCGCGCGCGATGTCCGCGAGCGAAGCGCAGCCGGCGAGCCCGAGCGTGAGGTCGAAGTCCGCCCGCAGGTTGCGGATCACCTCGCGCACGCCCTCCTCGCCACCCGCCGCGAGCCCCCACACGTACGGCCGCCCGAGCCCGACGGCGTCCGCGCCGAGCGCGAGCGCGCGGAACACGTCCGCCCCGGAGCGGACGCCGCTGTCGAGGAGCACCGGCACCCGCCCGCGCACCGCCTCGACGATCCCGGGCAGGACGTCCATCGTCCCGACCGCGCCGTCGACCTGACGGCCGCCGTGGTTCGAGACGACGATCCCGTCCATCCCGTGCGCGATCGCGGCCGCGGCGTCGGCTGAATGGAGGATGCCCTTGAGCAGGATCGGCAGTTGCGTGCGCTCGCGCAGGAACACCAGGTCCTCCCAGGAGAGCGACGGGCGCGAGTAGGTCTCCACGAAGCGCCGGACGGCGGCGCGGGCGAGACCGGAGCGGAGGCCGTCGAGCCGCCCGCCCGGGAACGCCCCGGTCATCTCCCAGAGCGTGCCTATGGCTGCGAGGGAGATCCGGCCCGTCGGCGGCGCGGCCTCGCGAAGGGTCTCCTGCAGCGCCTCGAGGAACACCGGGTCGCTCGTGTACTGCGCGATCCCCTTCCCGCGCAAGAACGGCAGGTATGCGAGGTCGAGGTCGCGGATGCGCCAGCCGAGCATCGTCGTGTCGAGGGTGAGCACGATCGCGCTGCACCCGCATGCCTCCGCGCGCGCGACGAGGCTCGCGACGAGCTCGTCGGAGGTGCTCCAGTAGAGCTGGAACCAGCGGGGCGCGTCGCCTGCCGCCCGCGCGCACTCCTCCATCGGGCGCGAGGCCTGGTTGGAGAGGATCATCGGGATGCCCTCCCCCGCGGCGGCGCGTGCGACGGCGACGTCCGAGTCGCGATGCGCCATCTCGAGCACGCCGATCGGGCAGAGCGCGAACGGGGAGGAGAAGGGCGTCCCCAGCACCTCGACGCTCGTGTCGCGGCGGGAGACGTTGCGCAGCATCCGCGGGACGATCCGCCAACGCTCGAACGCGGCGCGGTTCTCGTGGATCGTCTCCTCGGCACCGGCGCCCCCCGCGACGTATGCGTAGCCCTCGGGCGACATCGCCCTCCGCGCTCGGCCCTCGAGCCGCTCGCTCGAGACGGGGACTGTGGGGTACGTGCCCCGTGCGCCGCCGACGTAGATCTCGAACTGTCGCTCACGCCCGATCCCGGGAGGGGACGGGCCGGTGCTCGCGTCGGTCACGGCGCGGACCCTAGTGCAGGCTCGGCGGCGACGGCGGAGAATCGTCCGGCATGAGCGGCCAGCCGGTGCCCTACCCCGTGACGAAGCGGCTTCTCGACAAAGGGGTCGCGGTCGGGCTCGGCGTCGTGCTCGCTCCCGTCTTCGCGGTGGCCCTCGGCGCGATGGGCGTCGACATGCTGCGCGACCGGCGCGACCGCGGGCCGCTGCTCTACCGCGAGCGGCGCATCTCGAGGGGCCGCGAGTTCGACCTGCTCAAGTTCCGCACGCTTCGCTGCGACGTGCTCGAGCAGGTCGCGAACGGGGAGGCCCATGCACGGCTCTACGAGGCGGACGAGTCGAACCTGACCTGGGCCGGCAGGAGTGTGCTCAAGCCCTGGTACCTGGACGAGCTGCCGCAGCTCCTGAACGTGCTGCGCGGCGACATGAGCCTCGTCGGCCCGCGGCCGTGGCCGCCGTCGATGGTCGCGAACCAGGTCGCGAAGGGCCACGACTACCGCACGCGCGTGGTCGCTGGCTGGACGGGCCCGGCCCAGGTGCAGAAGGGCGTCACCGAGCCCTCCGGGTATACGGAGCTCGACCTCGCCTACGTCGAGGCGTGCCGGGACTCGCGTCCGGGACGGCTCCTGCGCCTCGACCTCGGGATCCTCTGGCGGACCGTCAAGGTCCTGGCCCGCGGAGAGGGTCTCCGCTTCTAGCTCGGCCGACCGCGTCCGCGACTCCGTACGCCTGCCGCCTGCCCGGGGCGACCGGGCGGAGCGTCCCGTGGGCTGTGGGAGCACGCCTGACACGGCGTCGTTCGTTTCCGTCGTTCGCTTCTCGGGTACGGGCATGGCGTGGGACGCGTGGTCGTGGTTGCGAGCTCCGAGGTCGATCGGTCCGCTCTCGCGGAGGTGGTCGGCGACGGCGACGAGCTCATCGTCGTCGTTCCCGCCGTGGAGCAGTCGCTCCTCGCCTGGCTCACGAACGACGAGGACGACGCGCGGGGACGTGCCGAGGAGGTCGGCGAGGCGATCGACCGCGCCGCCCCCGCCGACGTGTCGACCGTCGAGGTGAAGCCCGACATGCCCGCCCAGCTCGTCCGCGACGCAATCGCAGAGCACGACCCGGACCGCGTCGTGGTCGCCCTCCGCGTGGGCGACGACGCGACCTGGCTCGAGGAGGGCGAGCTCGCCCGGCTGCCCGATGAGATCGCGGGAGTGCCCGTCGTCCGCCTCTCGCTCTGACGACCGTCAGGCCTCGAGATCCGATAGCGATCGGCAGTTGAGGATCGAGGACGGCGTCGCGCCGCCCCGGCGTGCCGTCCCCACCGCGAGCTCGAGGCTCGCGAGGCCGCGGACGGAGTGCGCGTCGGAGTTGAGGACGAGCGAGACGCCTTGCGTGACCGCCTCGCGCACGTGCGCCCCGGACAGGTCGAGTCGGTCGGGGAGGCCGTTCACCTCGAGGGCGACCCCCGTCTCCTTGGCGACGGCGTAGACCTCGTCCAGGTCGAGCGCGTTCTCGGGCCGGTGGTTGAGGATGCGGCCCTTCGGATGGCTGAGGCCGCGAACGTGCGGGTTGCGCATGGCCTCGCACACGATTTGCGTCAGCTCCGCGCCTGGCCGCCGCTGGCCGCTGTGCAGGCTCAGCTGCACCCAGTCGAGGCGCGCGAGCGCCCGCTCCTCGACATCGAGCGACCCGTCCGCGCGGATGTCGCACTCGACGCCCCGCAGAACCCGGAAGGGCGCCAGGACCTCGTTCGCGGCCGCGATCTCCTCGGCCTGGCGCTCCAGCTCGTCGGCGTTCAGGCCGTGCACGACGCCGACGTTCGGCGAGTGGTCGCAGATGGCGAGGTACTCGTACCCTCGCTGGCGCGCCGCCTCGCCCATCTCGAGCACGGATGCCCGTCCGTCCGACCAGGTCGTGTGGCAGTGGAGGTCTCCCCGCACGTCGGCGAGCTCGACGAGGCCGGCAACCGGGCCTGGTGTGTCCGACTCGCGGAGCTCGGGAGGCCGGTAGGGGATGCCGAGCAACTCGAAGAGCGTGGCCTCGTCGGGCGCGTCCGGGAGCGGCTCGATGGCCTCCACCCACTCCGGCGAGCCGGTCGCGTGCACGAGCTCCGTGCCGAAGCGCGACGGCTCCGCGACGAGAAGTCGCACGGGAACACCCTCGATCGTCACCCCGACCGCGTGGCGCCGGCCGCGCTCGAGGAGAGTCACGACCGCCGGCAGCCGCTCCAGTCGCTCCATGAGCGGATCGGGTTCGTCGGCGGCGCACACGACGGCGACCTCGTACGCAAGCTCCGCGAAGCGCCGGGCAGGCCCGGCGACACGCCCGCCCAGCGCGTCCGCGATCGCATGGGAGAGCGGCAGGCTGCGGGCGAGCGTCAGCCCTCGCGGAGCGCGAGGTGGAAGATCGAGATTCGCCTGGACCTTGGCCACGGTTGCCGGGCCGACCCCTGGCGCCACAGCCAGGCGTCCCTCCGCGACCGCAGCGCGCAGCTCCTCGACTGTCCGCACGTCGAGGGCGCGCGCGATCGCGAGCGTGCGCTTGGGGCCGAGGCCGACGAGCCGCCCGAAGCCGACGAGCTCCGGCTCGAGCTCCCGCTCGAGGGCTCGCAGCTCGGCGATCTCGCCCGTCTCGACGAGCTCGCGCAGCTTCGACTCGATGCCGGCACCGATGCCACGCAGCTCGCGGATGCGGCCCGAGCGGATGAGCTCCGCGGCCCCGGCAGGAGTGGAGCGGACGACCTCGGCCGCGCGGCGGTACGCACGGGCGGCGAAGGGATTCGCGTCGTCCAGCTCGAGCAAGGCCGCGAGGAGCTCGAGGCGGTCCGCGATCTCGCCGTTCGTGAGCTCGGTCTCGGCCACGCCTTATCCTGCCGCGCCACGAGCAGCTCGCAGCGGCTACGAGCTCCGCGTGACCTCCACGAGCGTCGGCACCGCACGGAGACGCCTCCTGAAAGGCGAGATCCACACTACTGTGCCCGTTTCGGCTTGTTCCAGCGGCGGGGGTGGGATTCGAACCCACGAGGCGCTTGCACGCCCAACGGTTTTCAAGACCGCCCCGTTCGACCGCTCCGGCACCCCGCCGGAGCGCATTGTGACCGACGGCTACGCGCGGACCTGGGCCGGCGCGCCGTATTGCCCGAGCACCTCGGGGACGCTGCCCTGGAAGTTCTCGAGGATGGCGAGCAGCGCTCGGTCGGTGACCATCGTCCCGTTCAACGTGTGCGGGTGCTCGAGGCCGCGCTCGCTCCGGTAGCGGATCCCGAGCCGCCGTGCCTGGTAGTCGGTCGTGTTCGAGCACGAGGTGACCTCGCGGTAGCGCTCCTGGAACGGGAACCACGCTTCGATGTCGTACTTCTTGGCGGCGGACGCGCCGAGGTCGCCCGCGGCGACGTTCATCACCCGGTACGGGAGCCCGAGGGCGTCGAGGAACCGCTCCTCGAGCTCGAGCATCCGCTCGTGCTCGTCCCACGAGGTCTCGGGCTCGACGAACACGAACATCTCGACCTTGTTGAACTGGTGGACGCGGAACATCCCGCGCGTGTCCTTGCCGGCCGCGCCCGCCTCGCGCCGGAAGTTCGTCGAGAAGCCGGTGTAGCGGAGGGGGAGCGTCTCGAGGATCTCGCCCATGTGCAGCGACGCGAGCGCCACCTCGGAGGTGCCGGTCAGGTATAGGCCGTCGGCCGCGAGCGCGTAGATGTTCGAGCGGTCGGTGGGGAAGAACCCTGTGCCGTACATCGCCTCCTCGCGGACGAGCACGGGCGGGAGGACAGGCGTGAACCCCGCCTTCGCCAGATGGTCGAGGGCGAAGCGGTACAGCGCCAACGCGACGAGGGCCGTGTCCCCGATCAGGTACCCGAACCGCGCCCCCGATACCCGGGCCGCGCGCTCCATGTCAAAACGGCCGATCTCCGTGTGCTCCCGTGCGGTCTCGAGTGCGGGTGGCTCGCCCGACCGGCGCACCTCGACCGCGTCCTCCTCGGTGTCCCCCTCCGGAGCGGACTCGTGCGGCGGGTTCGGGACCGGGGCGAGCGCGACGTCCCGCTCGGCCTCGGCGGCCGCGAGCTCTTCCTCGGCCGCCTTGAGCTCGGCCTTCACCGTACGCAGCTCCTCGAGCTGCTCGGGCGTCGGCTTCCCGGCGAGCTTCGTGCGCGAGCGGAGCTCGTCGACCCGCGGAACGAGCGCTCGCCAGCGCTCGTCGGCGGCGAGGAGGGCGTCGAACTCCTCCACTGCGCCCTTGCGGGCGAGCGCGGCGCGGACGTCGTCGGGAGCGGCTCGTGCCGCCTTGAGGTCGATCACGGGAGCAGTCTAGAAAGCGCCGGGAGCGCTAGCTGCCGGCTGCGCTCGAGACGTAGGCCGCGACGTTCTGGATGTCCTCCTCGCTGAGCGTGCTCGAGAAGGAGGGCATTCCGCCGAAGCCGTTCGTTACGCGGTCGACGACGAGGTCGACGCTCGGCTGCGAGTCGTCGAGGTTCGGACCGACGGTGCCCGAGGTGCCGGCGTCGGAGAGCGTGTGGCACGTCCCGCACCCGGACGATCCGAGGAAGACCTCCTTGCCGGCTTCGGCGTCGCCTTCGCCGCCCGGCTCGGTCGTCTCGGTCTCCGTCGTGTCGGTCTCGGTTGTGTCGGTCTCGGTTGTGTCGGTCTCGGTCGTGTCGGTCTCGGTCGTGTCGGTGGTCGTCGTCTCCGTCGTCGTCCCGGTCACGGTGTCCGCTGTTGGCGACGCCTCCTCCTCGCCGCCGCAGCCGACCGCGGCGAAGCCGAGGGCGAGGACGAGAGCGGCGAGTGCGAGAGCCGTCCGGCGCACGGCGAGGGATGCTAACGGATCGGCTGCCATCGCAACCCGGCTACCCGGCCGGGGTTGCGCGCAAACCGGGTTCGCCCCGCAGACGGCTCAGGCAGCCGCGATACGCTTCTTCACGCCCTTGAGCTTGAACGCGAAGAACAGCTCGGTGATCCCGCGCATGAGGGCGACGACGCCGACGTAGATCACGAGCAGGATCGCCTGCTCCCTGAAGTTCCCCGCCACCCAGAAGGCGAGCAGTATCTGGGCGATACCCGCCACGAGTTGGAGCCACCAGAGGTCGAACTCGTCCTTCGTCACGAACGCCACGGTCACGTCGAAGATCCCGCGGAAGAGGAGGAACAGCCCCACGAGGGCCGCGAGCGTCGCGAACGTGTCGTACGGGTGCCAGAGCGCGTAGAAACCGACGAGGACGAACAGCACGCCGAGGATGCCACGCACGATCTTCCAGCCCGTGGTCGAGACCGTGATCTCGAAGAACTCGTTCACGCCGGCGATGATCGCGACGACGCCGAAGAGGTACGAGATCGACGTCACGGTCGTGTAGTCCCACTGGAAGACGAGGAGGGCGAAGACGAGCCAGGCGATCCCGGTCAGGAGAAAGAGCCACCACTTTCCGGCAGCCTCCTCGAGGACCTCGCGTTCCTCGAACATCGCGTCGACGGTCATCATGTGCGGGCCTCCTGTTCGCGGTTCCATGGCCGACCTCGGCGCATCGTCCCATACGATCCAGACATGCTGCTCGAGCGGAGCATGCATCCCTCGTGGCTCTCGAACGCCTATCTCCTCGGCGACGAGCCGGGCGGCGCGGCGGTGTTCGTCGACAGCGGGGCGCCGCTGGAGCCGCTCCTCGCCGCGGCCGAGCGCGAGCGGCTGACGCCGACCCACGTGCTCGTCACGCATGGCCACGCCGACCACGTCGCGGGGAACGACGAGCTCGTCCGTCGGTTCGGACTCGAGGTCACGACCGGCCCCGTCGAGACGGGCGGGCTGCGCGTCGAGGTGCTCGCGACCCCGGGCCACTCGACGGACGGCGTCTCGTTCGTCGTGGGCGAGCTGTGCTTCACCGGAGACACCCTCTTCAAGGACGCGGTCGGAGGGGGCCCGGCCGAGGAGCTCCGGCAGTCGGTGATGGACGTGCTGATGGCCCTGCCGCCGGAGGTCCGCGTCCTCCCGGGACACACGGACGAGACGACCATCGGCCGCGAGTGGGAGGAGAACCCGTTCGTCCGCTACTGGCGCGGGCTCGACGGCGAGGACGGCCGCGCCTGCCGGGTGCACGGGGAGGAGGCGACGATCGTCGTGTGGTCGCCGGACTACGACGGCAAGGGCAAGGCGCTCGTGCGCCTCTCAGGCGGCGACGAGGCGATCGTCGGCGCCTCTCGCATCGAAGGCATCTGATACCCCGAAGGGGTATATAGTGGTGACTGTCACGCGGGTGTGCTGTCACCCGCTCGCCCGGAGAGGAGCCACGTGAGCGAGACGATCACCTACACCGTCCCTGCGATCCACTGCGCGCACTGCGCGATGTCGATCCGCGAGGAGGTCTCCGAGGTCGAGGGCGTCGAGGACGTCGACGTCGACCTCGAGACGAAGGTCGTGACGATCCACGGCAGTCCGCTCGACGACTCGGCGCTTCGCGCCGCGATCGAAGAAGCGGGGTACGAGGCGGCGTGACGACGACTGCCGAGCCCGAGGCACGTGTCGAGCTCGCGCTCGAGGGGATGACGTGCGCCGCGTGCGCCAACCGGATCGAGCGGAAACTGAACAAGCTCGACGGCGTCGAGGCGTCCGTCAACTACGCGACCGAGCAGGCGGCCGTCCGCTACGACGCGGGCCGGGTCGCCGTCGCCGACCTCATCGGCGCGGTCGAGGCGGCCGGCTACCACGCGCGGCTCGCGGCCGACGCCGGCGAGGCGGAAGATCGCGCAGGCGCCCTGCGCAGGCGCCTCGTCGTCGCGATCGCGTTGACCGTGCCGCTGACGGCGCTCGCGATGCTCCCGCCCCTGCAGTTCGACGGCTGGGAGTGGGCTGCTCTCGCGCTCGCGACGCCGGTCGTCTTCTGGGCGGGGTACGGGTTCCACCGCGCCGCGCTCCTCAACGCCCGCCACCGGGCGGCGACGATGGACACGCTGATCTCGATCGGGACGCTCGCCGCCTGGGCGTGGTCGGTCGTCGCACTCGTCGCTCTCGCCGACGCGCACACGTACTTCGAGGTCGCGGCCGTGATCACGACGCTGATCCTCGTCGGCCGCTACCTCGAGGCCCGGGCGAAGCGCCGGTCGAGCGCCGCGATTCGCGCGCTGCTCGAGCTGGGCGCGAAGGAGGCCCGCGTGCTCCGGGACGGGGGCGAGGTCTCGGTCCCGATCGAGGACGTCCGGCGCGGCGACCTGCTCGTCGTCCGGCCGGGCGAGAAG
>JBOHBB010000062.1:0-7917 GCA_050698135.1 Gaiellaceae bacterium | reverse complement strand
GCGCCGAGCTCGGCGACACGGGCGGCGATCTCGGCCCGCGTCAGGTAGACGTCGCCGACCTCGCCGTGCTCGGATGCGACCGGCGACGTCACCGGCTACGAGGCCAGGCGCAGCCGGTAGCGCTGCGCGAGGCGCTCGATGTCGCGCCGGTAGAAGAGCTTCACCCTGACGTCCGGGTAGAGGCGCTGGAGCTCCCGGAGCTTTCGGTTCTTGCGGGTCACGAGCGACTGCTTCATCACGGTCACCTCGATGAAGAGGTTCTGCTCCGGGAGGAAGAAATCGGGCGTGAAAGCGCACACCACGCGGCCCGTCTCGTCCCGCTCGAGGACGAACGAATGAGGCTCGTACTCCCAGGGCACGCCGTAGTAGTCGAGGATCTTCGCGCACTCGAGCTCGATGCGGTGCGCGAAGCGCGGCGGCTGGGAGCCACGATATGCCTGGAAAACGGGACTTTCGACCCGCACCTGCGCCAGGGTAGCAACGACCTCGGACGGCCTTCCGGGCCGTAGACTGTCCCCATGGCCGGCTCGGACGTCATCCGGATCGCTCAGATCTCCGACCTCCACTGCGGCGGGCCCTACTTCGAGGTCAGCCTTCTCGAGCGGGCGATCGGCGAGATCAACGAGCTCGAGCCGGATATGGTCGTGTGCTCGGGCGACCTGACGACGTTCGGCTTCCGGCACGAGTACCTCACGGCTCGCGAGTACATGGACCGGATCCACTGCGACTCGATCATCGTCGTCCCGGGGAACCACGACTCGCGGAACGTCGGCTACGTGCACTTCGAGGAGATGTTCGGCGAGCGGAACTCCGTGCTCCGGAAGCGCGGCGTCGCGATCGTCGCCATCGACTCGAGCGAGCCCGACCTCGACCACGGGCAGATCGGGCGAGGACGGTATCGCTGGGTCGAGGAGCGGTTCGCCGAGGAGGAGGCCGACCTCAAGATCTTCGTGCTCCACCACCACCTGCTGCCGGTCCCCGGGACGGGGCGCGAGCGGAACGTGGTGTACGACGCCGGAGATGCGATCGAGTGCCTCCAGCGGGCAGGCGTGAGGCTCGTGCTCTCCGGTCACAAGCACGTGCCGTACGTCTGGCGGCTCGAGGACCTCTTCGTCGTGAACGCCGGGACGGTCTCCTCGCTCCGCCTCCGCGGGAATACGCGGCCCTGTTACAACGTGATCGAGATCGCGGGCAGCAAGGTCGACATCTGGCGGCGACATCCGTTCCACGGCCAGGTGAAGCTCGTGTCGTTCTCGCTCGACACGCTCGAGTACGCGAAGTTCACGGACGCGATCGAGGACGAGGTCACCGCGCGGACGTGACCTCGCGCGCGCTCGCGATCGTCGACGGCGAGCACTATGCGCCGGTCGTCCGGGACGCTCTCGTCGCGCTTCCGTACGACGTGGTCGCCGCGGTGCTCGTGGGCGGGACCGAGAAGCTGCGTGGAGGGGAGGAGGATTACGGCGTCCCGCTCGCAGCGAGCGTCGAGGCGGGGATCGACCGGTACCGGCCGGAGATCGTCGTCGACCTCTCGGACGAGCCTGTCCTCGGCCCGGTCGAGCGCCTGGCGCTCGCCAGCCGCGTTCTCCGTCGGGGCGTGCCGTACGCAGGCGCCGACTTCAGGTTCGATCCTCCGCGGCTCGAGCCGTTCGCGCTCCCGTCCGTCGCAGTCGTCGGGACCGGGAAGCGCGTGGGAAAGACGGCCCTCACGGGACATCTCGCGCGACTCGTCTCCGAGTCGCGGCGCGTCGTCGTCGTCGCCATGGGCAGGGGCGGACCGGCAGAGCCCGAGGTCGTCAGCCTGCCCCCGACCCTCCACGGCCTGGTGGAGCTGTCGAGGGCCGGTCGGCACGCAGCCTCGGATCACCTCGAGACGGCGGCGCTCGTCGGCGTCGAGACGGTCGGCTGCCGGCGGTGCGGCGGAGGCCTCGCGGGAGCGGTCTTCGCATCGAACGTCGCCGAAGGCGCGAAGGTCGCGCTCGAGCTCGGGCCCGACCTCGTCGTGTTCGACGGCAGCGGCGCGGCGATCCCTCCCGTCGCGACGGACCGGACGATCCTCGCGGTCGGAGGGCATTCCGAGCCTGCCGTCGCCGCGGGGTACCTGAACGCGTTTCGGCTGCTTCGGGCGGACCTCGTCGTCGTGACCATGGCGGAGTCGGGCTCCGGGTGGGAGCGCGTTCGGGACGCCGTCAGGGCCGTCGCGCCGAGCGGCGTCGAGGTGCTCGCAACCGTCCTCCGCCCGCGGCCGCTCGTCGCCGTGCGCGGTCGCCGCGTCGCGTACTTCTGCACCGCGCCGCCCGCTGCACATCCCGTGCTCGCGGCGCATCTCGCCGACGCCTACGGCGCCGAGGTCGTCCACGTCTCCGGCAGCCTCGCCGATCGAGGGGCGCTCCACGTGGAGCTCGAGAGCGTGCGTGCAGACGTGTACCTGGTCGAGCTGAAGGCGGCCGCAATCGACGTCGTGGCCGAGTTCGGGCTCACGCAGGAGGCGGATGTCGTGCTCGCCGCGAACGACGTGGAGGCGGTCGGCGAGGGCCGGGACCTTGACGAGATGCTGCTGGAAATGGCAGGAATAGAGTCGTGAAGGAACGCCGTCACGTGTTTCCGCTCCCGCTCGGAGAGGAAGTTCCCTTCTCGAAGGGCCTGATGGCGCGGGCGCTCGTCCTCACTGGGGTCGATACCGAGCGCTCGTATCTCATCGCGCGCAGGGCCGAGCGCGACCTCGCGGAGCGCGGCGCGCTCTCGCTCGACTTCGACCGGCTCGGGGAGATCGCGGCCGACGTCCTCGGCGACGAAGAGGCGGCGAAGACGCTGCGACGGTTGCGGCAGCTCGACGCCCTCCAGCAGCTGGAGGCGCCGCTGCTCCTGCTCGTTGGCGGCGCGACCGGGACGGGGAAGTCGACGATCGCGACCGAGGCCGCGCACCGCCTGGGCATCACGCGCGTGACGTCCACCGACTTCATCCGCCAGACGATGCGGGCGTTCTTCTCGAAGGAGTTCATGCCGTCGGTGCACTATTCGAGCTTCGAAGCGCGCCTCGCGCTGACGAGGGCGGAGGAAGAGGAGTCGGGCGACGCCGCGATCCTCGGCTTCCTCGATCAGACGAGGAACGTCGTGGTCGGAGTCCAGGCCGCGCTCGAGCGCGCGGCGACGGAGCACTGGTCGACCGTGCTCGAGGGCGTCCACCTCGTGCCGGGGATGGTCGCGACCGACTACCCGGGCGCCTTCGTCGTCCAGTGCGTGGTGGCGATCGAGGACGACAACCTTCACCGGAGCCACTTCTGGGTGCGGGACTACTCGACCGAGGGCCTGCGCCCGCTCGACAAGTACCTCGACGCGCTGCCGCAGATTCGCCAGATCCAGGACTACCTCGTCGAGCGGGCGCACCGCTTCGACGTTCCCGTGATCGTCAACGACTCGCTCGACCGCGCGATCGGAGACGTGCTCGACCTCGTCCTCCGGCGCGCCGACCAGCTCGTCGGCACGGCCTGACGCCGTCCGCCGTCTCTAGACTTCGCCCATGGTCACGCGCGAGGACGTCGTCGAGGCGCTGCACGGCGTCGAGGACCCCGAGCTCGGGATGGACATCGTCGAGCTCGGCCTCATGTACGACGTCGAGGTGGACGGCCCCAGCGTGAAGGTGCTCTACAGCCTCACGTCGATGGGCTGCCCCGCCGGCCCGATGATCGCCGAGGGCATCATCGATGCCGCGCGGTCCGTTCCCGGGGTCGAGGAGGCGGAGGCGGAGCTCACGTTCGACCCGCCGTGGACGCCCGACCGCATGTCGGACGACGCGAAGTTCATCCTCGGGTTCGGGTAGCCGATCGTGGACCGGCTCGTGTCGACCGACGCTCCCGGCTGCCGGTAGCGAGGAGCGATCGCGAGATCGGAGCCTGGTACCGCAGGGCTTGGCTTCAGGCTCTCGTCCGGTCGAGCAGCTGCAGCAAGTCGTGAGCGACCAGCTCGATCGCCTTGTGCTCCCACTCCGCCGCGCGGTAGTGGCAGGCGATCAGGCCCATGCGGTGGAGCCGGCGGAAGTCTCCGTAGACGAATGCGTAGCGGGCCTTCGTGGTGTCGGAAGCGCCAGCGGTGAGCCCGAGGTGCCAGTCGCCGTACTCATCCCAGGAGTGGGACTCGAGGAACGCTTCCTGATCGGCCGCGCGCGGTTGCACCTCACCCCACTCGCTGCGGACGATGTACTGCCGAGCCTCGATGAGCTCGCGAGCACGGGCGACCGCCCGTTCGTTCACCGAGTACGAGGCCAAGAGGTCATTGTCGCGCGACCGCCGACGCCGGGTCGCGCTACTCCGGGATCGCGAGTACGACCTTGCCGAACTGCGCGCCGGACTCGATGCGCTCATGCGCCTTCGCCGCCTCCGCGAGGGGGAACACGCTGTCGACGTGCACGCGCGCGCGGCCGGCGCGGACGAGCTCGTACGCGGCCTCGAAGTCGGACGGCATGCCCATCGTCGAGCCGTAGACGACGAGCTGCTTCCACCACAGCCGGTACAGGCGCGCCGGCGGGCTGTGCCCGGACGTCGCGCCGCACACGACGATTCGTCCCTCGCTCGCGGCGGCCGCGAGCGACCGCTCCCAGGTCGCCTCCCCGACCGTCTCGACGACCACGTCGGCACCCCTGCCTCCCGTAGCGCCACGCACAGCATCGACGACGTCGTCGTCGGCGTGGCTGACGGCGACGTCCGCGCCGAGCTCGCGCACGCGCTCGAGCTTCTCGGAACTCGAGGAGGTCACCACCGTTCGCACGCCGAGCGCCCGGCAGATCTCGAACGCCGCGAGGGCGACCCCGCCTCCGATGCCCCAGATGAGGGCCCACTCCCCTTCGCGGACGGACGCCTTCGTGACGAGCATCCGATAGGCGGTCTCGAAGACGAGCGGGAACGCCGCGCCTTCCTCGAACGAGAGCGAGTCGTCGAGCGGGTACAGCTGGCCGACGGGAATCGCTTTGAGCTCGCAGCACGTTCCGTCCGTGTGCTCGCCGATGACCGTGATGCGACCACCATGGGGGATCCCAGGGTTGATCACGACCCGTTCGCCGATCTCGAGCCCCTCGGCACCCCGGCCCAGCGCGGCGACGACGCCGGCGCCGTCTGCGCCGAGGATGCGAGGCTTGGGAACCGAGGGCAGCCCTTTCCGGACCCAGATGTCCAGGTGGTTCAAGCCCGCGGCGCGCATCGCAACGAGCGCCTCGCCGGCGGCCGGCTCGGGATCGGGGACGTCCTCGTAGCGGAGAACCTCGGGGCCACCGTCCTCGTGGATGCGCACGGCCTTCACTGAGGCAGAATCCTCGCATGACGGCCGCGGAGCTGAGCCGGCTGGCCGCGGAGGTCGGCCTCGACGTGGTCGGCGCCGCCCCGGCCGAACCGTACGAGGCCACGGAGCGGCACATCCGCGAGCGCACGGAGCGCGGGCTCTTCGCGGACATGCGCTTCACGATGGCGCACCCCGAGGTGTCCTGTCACCCGGAGCTGCTCGTGGAGGGCGCCCGAACGGTCGTGTCCGCAGCGCTCTGCTACTACGCGCCCGCGCCGGAGCCCGGGCGGGACGAGGGGCAGCTTCCCCGCTATGCGTGGCGCGACGAGTACTCCGAGCTCCGCAGCAGGCTGACCGAGCTGGGCGAGCGGCTCGGCGGCGCCTACCGGGTGCTCGTGGACGCGAACGACCACGTCGACCGCGAAGCTGCGGTGCGTGCCGGGGTGGCCTTCTACGGCAAGAACACCATGGCGATCACCCGGGGCTTCGGCTCCTGGGTCGTCCTGGGGACGCTCGTGACGGACGTCGAGATCGAGACCACACCAAGGCTCGAGCTCGACTGCGGGTCCTGCCGGCTCTGCATCGACGCCTGCCCGACCGGGGCCCTCGACGAGCCAGGGGTGCTCGATTCCACGAAGTGCCTGTCGTACTGGACGCAGGCGCCGAAGCCGATCCCGGAGGACTATCGCGCGGAGCTGGGCGACTCCGTCTACGGCTGCGACATCTGCCAGGACGTCTGCCCCTGGAACCGCGGGGTCGAGAAGCGGCGACGCGGCTCCTCGCCGCCGGACGACGCCACGCCCGTCGTCTCGCTGCTCCGCTGGCTCGACGGCGACGGCGACGAGCTGACGGCCGAGCTCGACCGCCTGTACGTGCCACGGAACGACGTCCGCTGGCTGCGGCGGAACGCCCTCGTCGCCGCCGGCAACGTCGGGAGCCCCGACCTCGTCCCTGCGGTCGAGCGCCTCGCCGCGGGAAACGAGCCGATGCTGCAGGAGACTGCTGCGTGGGCGCTCGACCGCCTGTCGAAGCGGGTGGCGTGACGCGGGCGGGCGACGTCGATCGCGATCGGCTCGCGATCCTCGTGCACGAGGTTCGCAGCCCCGTCGCTGCGCTCCAGGCCTTGGCCGAAGCGGCCGAGCCGGACGATCCGGAGCTGCGCACGCTCGTCGAGCTGGCGACGGCCGCCTGCCGTGGCATCGAGCGGCTCCTGCACGACGCCGCGACCGCCTCGCTCGAGGTCGAGGACGTCGACGCCGGTCGCCTCGTGCGGGAGACGGTCGCCACGGCCGCTCTCGGCGGTGCGAGCGTCCGGGCGATCGTTTCGCGTGAGCTTCCCCGGATCCGGGCTGACCCGCTGCGCTTGCGCCAGGCGCTCGACAACCTCGTCTCGAATGCGCTCGTCCACGCGCCGGCCGGTGACGAGGTCGTCGTGCGGGCGGCGCTCGACGACGGCCGCGTGTTGCTTTCGGTCTCGGACACAGGGGAGGGCATTCGCCTCGACGATCAGAGCCGGATCTTCGAGCCCGGCGTGCGTCTCGAGGAGAGCGGGCCGGGTTACGGGCTCGGGCTGGCGATCACCCGGGCGATCGTCGAGGCGCACGGAGGGACGCTGTCCGTGGAGTCGGAGCCCGGTGCGGGCTCGACGTTCACGATCGCGCTGCCGATCTAGCGCCCTGACGGCACGCGACCGAGCTCGCGCCGGAGCCGTCGGGCGCGCTTCGCGACGAGGTCGCGCAGGCGCTGCGGCTCGACGACGACCGTCTCGCCGCGATCGGCGAGGACCTCGGAGAGGAGCCACTCCTCCGTCTTGTACGGCACCTCGGCGATCGCAGAGCCGTCGGTCAACGGCCGCGCCCCGCGCTCGAGCTTCCAGCGGGCGACCACTGGAGAGTGGAGCAGCCGTGCGACCCGCGGGTTCTGGAGATAGGAAGGGTCGAAGCCCACCCGGGGCTCGAACTTCTCGCTCGTGAGCCGTGCAGAGCGCATGCGATCGAGGCGGAACGTGCGCGCGGCGTCGACGGTGAGGTCCCAGGTGTGGACGCGCCAGACCGGAAGCTCGCGCTCGATGGTGTACGGCTCGACGCGGCGGAGCGACGGGCTCTCCTCGCCCTCCTTCAGGTACTCGAGCTCGACGACCTTGCGCTTCTCGGCCGCCTCGCTCAGCACCCTTACGAGCGTCTCCTCGTCCGACGCGTCTCGCGGCTCGGGTGTCGCGGCGAGGTCGAACCGCCCGAAGGTCTCCTCGAGCTTGCGCCGCACGCGAGCCAGGGGCGTGTGGGCGTCCGCGGCGATCGTGGGCCCGACGTACTCGATCGCGAGCCGGATCGCCCTCGCCTCGAGCGGCGTGAGCTTCGGGGGCCGACGGAACACGTCGCCGTACAGCTCCTTGTCCACGCGGACCACGTCGCCGTCGTGGACGGCGTAGACCGCGTAGCAGCCTCCGCCGAAGTTGACGAGGTTCAGGAGCGAGAGGTGTTCCTGCAGCTCCTCGAGCGGTATCGAGAAGCGGGCCGCGAGCTCGGCGGCGTCGAGCACTGCCGAGCGCTCCTCTCCGCACGCGGCGAGGAGCTGCGCGAGGAGCGCCTGGAGGACGCCGAAGCGCTCAGGCGCAACGGGCCCGATGGGACGCTCGGGCAGCGGCTG
>JBOHBB010000061.1:0-39590 GCA_050698135.1 Gaiellaceae bacterium | reverse complement strand
GCAAGCCGCTCAGTTCGTGGCGCAGAAGGCCGACGTGCTGACCGGCAGCTCGCAGTCGGTCGTGGGCGCGATCTCCGTCGTCCGCGAGAACAACCTCAAGTGGTTCGGGACGCAGTGGACGCAGGCGTCGCTCGCCCCGAAGAACGTCGTCGCGACCCAGATGTACGACTGGATGCCCGTCCTCAACAGGATCATCACTCGGGTAGACAACGGGCAGCTCGGCGGCGTTTCCTACCGAATCTCGCTGAAGAACGGCGGCGAGAAGATCCAGTTCAACAAGGCCGCGAAGACGCCGAAGAAGATCCAGGCCACGGCGCAGAAGGTCATCGCCAGGATCGTCAGCGGCAAGATCGTGGTGCGGCCTGCTCCATGAGCGTCGAGGCGTCCACTCCGGGGAACACGGCCCTTACGTCGGGCGACGCGCTGCCGTTGCTCGAAATGCGCGGTATCACGAAACGGTTCCCCGGAGTGGTCGCCAACGATCGTGTCGACTTCGACGTGCGGGTCGGTGAGGTGCACACCCTCTTCGGTGAGAACGGCGCCGGGAAGAGCACGCTCATGCGCGTCCTCTACGGCTTCTACAAGCCGGACGAGGGCGAGATCCGCCTTCGCGGCGAGTCGGTTGCGATCACCTCCCCGGCCGCGGCGATCGAGCGTGGGATCGGGATGATCCACCAGCACTTCATGCTCGTGAACACACTCACCGTGGCAGAGAACGTCGCGCTCGGCACGCGGTCCGGCCGCGGCCCGCTGACCGACCTCGACTCGGTGTCGCGACGGATTGCGGAGTTGTCTGAGAGGTACACCCTGCGCGTCGACCCCAAGGCGCTGATCTGGCAGCTCTCGGTCGGTGAGCGGCAGCGAGTCGAGATCATCAAGGCGCTCTACCGCGACGTCTCGCTCCTGATTCTCGACGAGCCGACCGCCGTGCTGACACCACAGGAAGTGGACGACCTCTTCATCGTGCTCCGGCAGATGGCGGCCGACGGCCGGAGCCTCGTCTTCATCTCGCACAAGATCCGCGAGGTGCTCGAGCTCTCCGATCGGATCACCGTGCTCCGAAACGGGCGCAAGGTCGGGGCGGTGCTGCCGTCCGAGGTGACTCGTCAAGGCCTCGCCGAGATGATGGTCGGCCACGAGCTGCCGTCGCAGAAGCCGCCTGCCGGGAACGGCCGAGGTGATGCGCGGCTCGTCATTCGCGATCTCAGGGTGAAGGGCGACCGCGGCGTCGATGCGGTCCGCGGCTTGCACTTGGAGGTGGGCGGCGGCGAGATCGTCGGGATCGCCGGAGTCTCCGGAAACGGCCAGCGCGAGCTCGCAGAGGCGATCGCGGGGCTTCGACCAGCATCCGACGGCTCGATCGAGGTCGAGGGGACGGAGCTCGTCGGGCTCCACCCGGCGGAGGTGCGAAAGGCGGGGCTCGGGTTCGTTCCGGAGGAGAGGATGCGCGACGGCGTCGTCTCCGCGTTCTCCGTGGCGGAGAATCTGATCCTGATCGACAACAGCGCTCCGAGATTCGCACGATTGGGGTTCCTCCGCGCTCGCGCGATCAAGCGGCACTCAGAGGAGCTCGTCGCGGCGTTCGACGTCAAGACCCCGAGTCTGGACACGCCGGCGCGCAACCTGTCCGGCGGCAACATCCAGAAGCTCATCCTCGCGCGCGAGCTTTCGGCGCGGCCGCGCGTCCTTCTGGCGGCACAGCCCACGCGTGGCGTCGACGTGGGCGCCGCCCACTACATCCACGAGCGCCTGATGGAGCAGCGCGACGCCGGTACGGCGATCCTCATCGTCTCCGAGGACCTGGACGAGGTCCTGACGCTCTCCGACCGCGTGCTCGTGATGTACGAGGGCGAGATCATCGCCGAGGCGAAGCCGCAGGAAAGCACGCGCGAGACGCTCGGCCTGATGATGGCCGGCGTCCGTAGGGTGGCCTAGGCGCTGGCAAGCCACGTCCTCTCGGTCGCGATCCCATCGATCGCGCTCGCCGCCGTCACCGTGACCGTGCGGCACGATTGACTAGGTCCAAGCGACACCGCCGCGAAGGCGAAGTCGAGCCTCAGCTCGCTCGAGATCCAGGGCGACGCGTGTTGGAGACAGCAGGGCGCTTCGTTAGCTGCTCGACGCGGCCCGTCGATCGGCTCCGCTCGAGGAAGATGGGCGAAACGGCCCACTCACGCATCAAGCGGGACTCGGCTGGTCCTTCGCGATGTTCGCCGTGAACTCGGCGACCCCCGACGCTGACGAAGGGCGTCCGGAGTCAGCCACCTTCGTGAGGTCTGAATCGGCCTCGTGTCTGGCCTCTGCGAGGCGGTCCGCAAGCGCCTTCGCGCCTTTGACATCCATGTGTTCCGCTCTCCTGGTTCTCCCCTCCGCGGCCGGAGTGTAGGGCCGGCATAGGGTCGCATCCCGATCCGAACAGGGGGTTCGACCCCGACTATGCGGCGGGTTGTCAGTGCGAGAACAGCGACGGATGGTGTGACACCGTCAGACCGCGGCTGCTAACCGGTGCCGCGAAAACCGCCTCGGCCGCGTCCGCGATCTCGCGTGCGACCTCGACGATGTCGCGATTCGCGTCGTGGACGCGGAGCTATCGGCGCTCGACTCACACGCGACGATCGCGGAGAAGCCCTCGAGCCCGCGGATCCAGCCGATCCGTTCGCGCCGGCGTGCTCCGGTGGCCGCGGGAGTATCGTGCGGCAACCTTCTCCGCTCTCGTCTGAAGCCTGCACGGCACGTTCATTGAACAGCGACATAGCGATCGTCGGAGCCGGCATCACAGGGCTCTCCGCTGCGTTCCATCTCGCGGAACGCGACGTCGGGACCATCGTCGTGTACGAACGGGCCGGGATCGGCGCCGGAGCCTCGGGAGTGCAGCCGGGCGGAGTGCGCCAGCAGTGGAGCACTCGGCTCAACTGCCGGATGGCCCGCGACTCCCTTGCGTTCTACTCGCAGCTCGAGGAACGCCTGAGCCCGCGCGTGGACCCGGGGTTCCGTCCCTGCGGCTATGTCTTCGTCGCTCACGAGTCTGAGACCCTCGAGCGGCTACGCGAGAGTGTCACGACGCAGAACGCGGAAGGCGTTCCTTCACGCCTCGCGACCGCCGAAGAGCTCGGCGAGCTCGTCCCGGAGCTCGAGGTCGCCGGAGTCGCCGGTGCGAGCATGTGCGCCGAGGACGGGTACTTCGACCGCCCACAATCCGTCGTCGAGGCGTTTGCGGAGGCGGCCGCTCGCTCGAGCGTCGTGATCGCGCACGGAGACGTCAGGAGCATCGAGTCCATCGGCCCTGGCTGGCGACTGAAATTGGCCGACGGTGCGCACGGGGGGGCCGACCGTGTCATCGTCGCGGCCTCCGTCGACACGCCGTGGCTCCTCCGCCCGCTCGCTGCCGACCTCCCGATCGTCGCGGAGAACAGGTGGCTCTTCTTCAGCGACCCGATCCCCGAGCGGCTGCTCGATCCCCTCGTGGTCGCCGTCGATCGACGCTTCGCGGCGAAGCAGCTCGCCGACGGGCGCGTGCTTGTGAGCGATCTCAGCGCGACCGATGCTGACGATGGCGATGTCGACACCATGCGACGGCACGTCAGGCAGGCGGCAGTCGAGCTCTTTCCGCGCTTCGAATTCGTGGGCCTACCGCTGCTCGTGCGCGGCGTCTACGACGTCACCCCCGATCGTCAGGCGATCGTCGGTCCGGTGCCCGGGCACGAAGGCCTGTACGTCGCAGCGGGGTTCAGCGGCCACGGCTTCATGATGGCTCCCGAGATCGGGCGTGGACTTGCGGCGATGGTGGTCGGCGAGCAACCGGGCGAGACCTTTCACCACCTGCGTCCCGACCGCTTCGAGACCGGAGACCTGGCGCACGAGTCAGCCGTCGTCTGAGCAGGCCTACGATCGGAGCCCGGGCACGACGCGCCCGGCGAGGAGCTCCACGCCGTGCCGGGGCGTGAGCCCGTGCGGTGTTCCGAACTCGACCCGGGCGGCGCCCGCGTCGTAGAGCGCGGCTGCCTGTCGTCGCACGTCCTCCGGAGTGCCCGCGAACGCGAGCTTGTCGAGCAGAGCATCCGGGATGAGCCTCCCTGCCGCCGCTCGCTCTCGAGCGTCGACCAGTCGTCGTACCTCCTCGACCAGGCCGGCCGGAACGTCGAGGGTGGGGTCGCGACCGGCGACGACTGGAAAGTAGAGCGCCGCTTCCTCTCGCGCGCGCTGGCGTGCCGCCTCCGCGTCCTCGTCCACGACGGTGACTGCGCCCACCACGATGCGCACGTGGTCGTTACCGACTCGCGATCGCATCACCGGGACGAGGTCGGGGTTCGCGGTGCCGCCGATCTTCAGCTCTGCCGCCACCTCGCCGGCGAAGGCGGCGACGCGAACGCCCCATGTCCCGATCATCAACGGCACCTCGGTCCGGACGGGCTCGTAGTGGAGTCGGGCGCCCGGCGCGAGCGAGAACTGCTCCCCCTCGAAGCCCGATTCGTCGCCGGCGAGGAGCCTGCGGATCACTTCGACCGCTTCGCGGAGCGCCGTGAGCGGACGGCGCGGCTCGATCCCGAGGGAGTCCAGCCAGCTGCCCTGTACGAGCCCCAGGTAGGCGCGGCCGGACGAGAGTGCGTCCAGGGCCGCGATCTGACCTGCGATCTCGACCGGGTGCAGCGTGTAGGGGTTCAACGCAGCCGGGCCCAGCCGCACTCGTTCCGTCACCTGCGCCATGAGCAGGAGCGGATGGATCGCGGGCTGGAAGAAGAGATCGTTGTAGACCGAGACCACGTCGAACCCGCCGCGCTCGGCGAGCCGGGCGAGCTCCCGGTACTCGTCGGGTCGCTTGTCGGACTGGAAGGCGATCGAAACCTCCCGCGTCCCGCTCCGGGCCTCGTCGAACGTCAGGTCAGGTCCTCGGAGCGCATCGTCCGCTCGCCGATCCGCTCGATCCTCATGATCAGCCGCTCCTCGGCGTCCGGGCAGGCGACGAAGGTCTCCTGCTCGAGCCAGTCCTCGTCGGGGAGCCTGCGCTGTTTCGCGGGGAGCAGCGGGATGACGGCGGACAACGCGTAGAGGCAGAAGTGGCGTCCCGGAGGGATCCGCACGCGGCTCGACTCGGTGACCTCGAAGTAGTCCCCCGGCTCGAGCCCGCAGACGGAGCGACCTTCGATCCGCTCGACCGTCACCCGCAGGTCGTAGATCGTCATGTCGGCCACGGCGGCAGTCTCGCACCTCGTCGCGCGCCCTAGACTCGGGATCGTGTTCGGCTATTCGGAGCGGCAGCGGCGTCTCGCAGAGCGCATGGGCGACGCCGGCGTGGATCTCCTCTTCCTCCAGCCGTCCTCCGACCTCGAGTACCTCACGGGCGTCGAGCGAGCCATCCCGACCTTCGGCCAGTCGCAGTACGCGCACGGCTGGGTGGCGGGAGCCTTCTTCCGGCCCGACCGCGACCCCGTGTTCGTCCTGCCGCGGATGATGACCCTCTTCGACGTTGCGGGAGAGCTGCCCGGCGAGGTCGTGGTCGTCTCCGAGCGCGACGACGGGTCGGCGCTGTTCGAGGCGGCCGCTGTCGGCATGGGCGGCGTACGGACGCTCGCGGTGGGCGACCGCATCTGGGCGGAGACCCTGCTCCACCTCACGGATGCGGTGGCGCCCGAGCGTGTCGTTACCGGCTCGGCGCTCGTGAACGAGCTCCGGCGTACGAAGTCACCCGAGGAGCTCGAGACTATGGAGCGCGCCTGCCGCGTGTGCGATGAGGCGATCGCCGTGGTCGCGCCGAAGGTCCGGGCCGGCGCGACGATGCTGGAGCTCGTCGAGGAGCTCGAGCACTCGATGAGGCTGCTCGGCTCGCGCGTGCCGTCGTTCACCACCCATGTCTTCACCAGCTTCGTGGGCGGCAAGAACTCCGCGGAGGAGAGCCACAGCGAGCGCATCGAGGAGGGGGACGTCGTGATGTTCGACTTCGGCGCGGTCGTCGACGGGTACTGCTCGGACTTCGGCCGGACCGTCTGTGTCGGGGAGCCGGGAGCGGAGGTCCGCGCCGCCTACGAGCTCGTACTCGCCGCGCAGGATGCCGGCCGTGCAGCGCTCCGGCCGGGCGTGCCCGCCAGCGAGGTCAACCGCGCCTGCAGGCAGCCGATCGAGGAGGGCGGCCACGGCCCCCACTTCAAGCACCGGATGGGCCACGGGATCGGCCTGGACGTCCACGAGCGACCGTTCGTCTCCGAGGAGGACGAGACGCTCCTCGAGGCGGGTATGACCTTCACGGACGAGCCGTCGATCCTCGTCGACGACCGCTTCGGCGTCCGAATCGAGGACGTCGTCGTGTGCGAGCCGGGGGGCGGGCGGAAGCTGAACTCCTTCCCGCCCGACCTCATCGTCAACGTGTGAGCGGGGCGGCCGAACGAGTCGACCGCCCCGCTTCTCAGCCTTCGACTAGCCCGCCGGCCGCGACAGGCGGACGTCGATCTGGTAGAGCGCGTTGAAGACCGCCCCGCGAAGATCCTTCGTCGACGCGAACACCTGCGTCGGCTGGATCAGCGGGAAGTACGGACCGTTTACGTTGAGCCGTTGCTGGATCTGCCGGTAGATGGGCGCGCGCGCGGCATCGCTGGTCGTGACCCGTGCCCTCGCCGCGAGGCGCTCGAGCGCCGGATCGGAGCCCTTGGGCCACCCGACCCGCGTGCCGACGAGCTCGCCGGGCATGAAGGCCAGGTAATCCGCCGGATCCGGGTAGTCCGGTCCCCAGAGGGACAAGCCGAAGGCCATCGTGCCGTTGCGGTACTTGTCGAGCCACGTGCCCACTGGAGCCCCGCCCAGCTCGACCTTGAGCCCGATGTCCTGCAGGTTCGCCTGGACGCGCTGCGCGAGCGTGGCAAAGGCGACGCCGTTGATGGTCAGGTCGCTGGGATACTCGACAGTGAACGTCTGACCGCCCACACCCGAGGCGGCGAGGTCGGCTCTCGCCCGAGTGAGGTTCCGCTTGGCACCCGCCCCCGGAGGCAGCGAGCCCAGGAACATGTTCGGGATGATTCCTCGCGCCTGGATTGCGCCCGGGCCTGCGAGCGCCACGAAGGAGCGATAGTCGAGCGCGTTGCGAACGGCTGACTGGAACCGCTTGTTCGGCGTCGCGGCCGAGATGTTCGGGTTGTTGTTCGCGAACAGCCAGAACACCCACGTCGAGGGCTGCGTCTTCACGTTTACGCGGCTGTTGTTCCGCAGCGATTGCGCCTGTTGCGAGGAGAGGTCGATCGCGACCTCGTGCGTGCCGCGCTGGACGTTGATGAACTGCGTCGCCGCGATCATGTTGCGGATCACCACGCGCTCGAACGCGGGCTTGCGACCCCAGTAGCGGGGGTTCTGCTCGACGATGATCTGCGACGTCGTGCTGTACTGCTTGAGCACGTACGGCCCGCTCCCGGCGCCCCGAGATGCTGCGGAGTTGAACCACTTCTCGGCTTTGTCCGCCCTGGCGGCGTTCGCCGCGTCCGTCGCGCCGTTCCGCTTGGCGAGCTTCGAGTTCACGATCCCGAGCGACGTGTTCGCCACGATGGCCGGGAGCGCAGTGTTCGGCGTGGCCGAGCGAAGTACGACTGTGTACTTGCCACGGGCCGAGACCTTCACCCCCGCGAGCAAGAACGACGGGTTGCCTTTGAGGTTGATCAACCGCCGGAACGAGAAGACGACATCGGCGGCCGTCATCGGAGTTCCGTCGGCGAACCGGATGTCGCGCCTGAGCTGAAAGGTGTACGTCTTTGCATCTTTCGATGCTTCGTAGCTCTGGGCTGCCATCGGGAGCGGACGCGAGACGTCGCCGCCCTTGAACGTGAGCAGCGTGTCGTAGATCGCGCGATCGACGATGGCCGCTGTCGGCTCGAACGCGCGCTGTGGATCGGACGTCCTGATCTCGAACGACCGGTCCACGACGAGCGTGTCGGTTTGCGCCTCGGCGGACCAGGCGGAGGCGCTCAGGAGGGCAGTCGCTGCGGCGACGAGCGTGATGCCGACGGCGAGGCTGGCCCTGTTACGGACGCCGATTGGCATGAATGTCTCCTTGCCTCGGGGATCGGGCCTTTCAGCCTACTGCGCGGCTCCTGCGCTCGCGAGGCGCGATGCGGACCGGATCGACGGCGCCTCGAGCGGCGCGCCGGGTTGTTGGAGCCAGCACGCCGCCGAGCGGGCGGGCGCGAGACCGACGAGGGGAGGCTCCTCCGACCGGCAGCGATCGAAGGCGTACGGACAGCGTGGATGAAAGCGACATCCCGGCGGTGGTTGTGACGGATCCGGCACCTCGCCCGGCAGCGCCTCAGGCATCGTCCCGGAGCCGTCGGCGTGCGGGACGGCGCCGATGAGCGCCTCGCTGTACGGATGCAAAGGCGTCGCCCACAGCTCTCGGGCTGGGGACGTCTCGGCGATGAGCCCCAGGTACATGACTGCGACGGTGTCGGCCACGTGGCGGACGATGGCGAGATCGTGCGAGATGAGGAGAAGCCCGAGCTCGAGCTCACGCGTGAGTTTCACCAGGAGGTTGGCGATCTGCGCTTGTGCCGAGGCGTCGAGCGAAGCCAACGGCTCGTCGAGCACGATGACGGATGGGCTCGCGGCGAGTGCCCGGGCGATGGCGATGCGCTGGCGCTGGCCACCCGAGAACTCGTGCGGATAGCCGCGCGCGGCGGCTTCGGGAAGCCCTACCGTTTCGAGGAGCTGAGCGATTCGGCTCGCTCGCTCCGATCGCGAGGCAAGACCGAGAACCGCGAGCGCGTCGCCGATCTGCTCCCCGACCCTGCGCCGTGGGTTGAGCGAGGAGAACGGGTTCTGGAACACCATCTGCAGTCGCACGAGCTCATGGGGACGAGCGCCGCGGGTCAACGGCTTGACCTCTCGACCCTCGAACCGGATCGTCCCCGAGTGAGGTGCCACCATCCCGACCGCGGCACGTGCGAGCGTGGACTTGCCGCAGCCGGACTCCCCGACGAGACCGACGATCGCCCCTCGTTCCACCTCGAGGCTCGCGCCCGCGACCGCGCGAACCGGTGCGAGCCCGCGTCGCTCGTAGTCGACGACGACGTCGGTGAGCTCGAGGACCCTCACTCGGGGGCTCCTAGGCGCAGCGGATCCACCGGGCAGGCCAGGGCGCGCCCGTTCACCGGGACGAGCGGCGGGATCGCCTCCCTGCAGGACGCCTGCGCGTACCCACAGCGGGGATGGAACGCGCAGCCGGGCGGAATGCGACGCGGTGTTGGCGGCGCCCCCTGGATCGCGATCAGTGGTGTCGCCGCTGCCTCCGGGTGCGGCAGCGCGTCCAGGAGCCCACGCGTATAGGGGTGCCGTGGGTGACCCAGCACGCCGCTGCGGGCGCCCGCTTCGACGATGCGACCGGCGTAGAAGACCGCGACGCGATCGGCGATCGACGACAGCACGCCCAGGTCGTGCGTGATGAGGACGATGGTCAGACCCGACTCGTGTCGCAGGCGGTCGAGCAGTCGGATGATCCCCGCCTGCACCGTCACGTCGAGCGCGGTCGTGGGCTCGTCGGCAACGAGGAGCTTGGGCCGGCACGCGAGCGCGACGGCGATGGCGATGCGTTGACGCATCCCGCCCGAGAACTGGTGCGGGAACGCCTGGAGAGCGCTCTCCGGGTCCGGGATCCGTACGTCGCGCAGGGCCTCGACGGCCAACTCGGCGGCGCCCCTCCGTCCGAGGCCGAGATGCAGACGCACGTGCTCGGTGAGCTGCGTTCCGATGGACAACATCGGGTGCAGGGACGTCATGGGGTCCTGGAAGACCATCGCGAGCTCACGGCCACAGATCCGGCGCAGCTTGCTCGGAGGGAGACGCAGAAGGTCCTGGCCCTCGAAGAGCGCTCGGCCTTCGACCGTTGCGTCTTGGGGCAGCAGCCCCATCAACGCGAGCACCGACATCGTCTTTCCGCTCCCGCTCTCGCCGGCGATGCCGAACACCTCGCCCGGCTCGATGCGGTAGTCGATCCCGTCCACGACCGTGGCCGGCCCGTCGGGCGTGGGCAGGCTGACCCGCAGCCGTTCGACCTCGAGGATCGGGGTCACATCCGCTCCCGCGACTCGCGGGCGGTGCGCGGGTCGAACACGTCGCGCAGGCTGTCTCCGATGAAGTTGAATGCGAGCACCGCGGTGAAGATCGCGAGGCCCGGGAACGTGCCCATCCACCAAGACTGGAAGTACTGGGTGCCCGTGGCCACCATCGAGCCCCACTCGGCTGCAGGCGGCTGGGCGCCGAGACCGAGGAACGACAGCCCGGCGAGGAGCAGGATCGCGTTGCCCACGTCGAGCGTTGCGAGCACGAGGACCGGGCCGACCACGTTCGGTAGCACCTCGCGCACGAGCGCGCGACGAGCCGAGCTTCCGAGGAGCCGCGTCGCCCAGACGTACTCGGCATCGCCGACCGAGAGAACGAGGCTGCGTACGACGCGCGCGTAGGACGGCCACGCGACGATCACGAGCGCGAGGACGGCGTTCGTGAGCCCGCGCCCGAGCGCGGCCGTGACGACCATCGCGAGGATGATCGCGGGGAACGCAAACACGAGATCTGCGGTGCGCATGACGGTTCCGTCCGCCCAGCCGCGGAAGTAGCCGGCGAGGGCGCCCAGGGTCCCGCCGATCGTCACGGCGAGGACGACGAGGAGGAGCCCGAGCGGTAGCGAGATGCGGGCTCCGTAGACGACGCGCGAGAACACGTCGCGCCCCAGCTCGTCCGTTCCGAAGAGGTGGTCGGCCGACGGCGACTCGAGCGGCGTGAACGCCTGCTCGAGCGGGTCGTACGGGGCGACGAGGGGCGCGAAGACGGCGACGAGGAGCCAGAGCACGGCTACGCTCGCGCCCACGATCGCAAGCGGCTGTCGCAGCGCCGGCGGGAACCGGCGAGCCGGTGCTCGGGTCTGCAGCGGTGCTTCCGGCGCGACAGCGGTGCTCACGTCACGCGAATCCGAGGATCGATGACGCCGTAGAGCACGTCGACGACGAAGTTCACCGTCGCGTAGACGAGTGCGACGAAGAGGCTGACACCCATGATCGCGGGGAGGTCGAGCGTCACGGCGCTCCGGTACGCGTACTGACCGATGCCAGGCCAGGCGAAGATCGTCTCGACGAGCACGGTCCCGGTCAGCACGTTCGCGAAGACGAGCCCGATGACGGTAACGATCGAGGGAAGGGCGGCTCGGAGGACGTGGCGAATCAGCACGTCTCGCTCGGGCAGGCCCTTCGCGCGGGCGGCGCGCACGTAGTCGTTCCCGATCACCTCGAGCACCGCCGAGCGGGTGTACCGGGTGAGCAGGCCGATGTTGTAGGCGGCGAGCACGAGGGCCGGCAGCAGCAAGTGGTGGAGCGCGTTCCAGGCGGTGCTCCACTCGCCGGCCAGGAGTGCGTCGACGGTGTACATCCCGGTTCTGTGGGGCGGCTCGAGAACGCCGGGGTCCAGTCGATCTCCGCCCGGGAACCAACCCAGCCGGTAGAAGAACACGTACAGCGCGACGAGGGCGATCCAGAAGGTCGGCATGGAGAGGCCGCCGAGCGAGAAGACACGCAAGGCGTGGTCGGCGAACCTGTTGCGTCGGACCGCTGCGGCGACGCCGAACGCGATGCCGAAGGGCACCGCGATGAGCGTCGAGAAGAGCGCCAGCTCCGCGGTCGCCGGGGCGTACCTCGCCAGGTCTTCGCGAACCGGCTGGTGATCTTGGAGCGACTCCCCGAGATCACCCTGGAGCAGATTCGTCAGGTAGTGCCAGTACTGGACGGGGACCGGGTCGTCGAGCCCGTAGCGTTCCTCGAACGCCGCCACCGCCGCGGGGTCGGCAGCCGCCTGCTCGCCGAGATTCGCCGCGACGGGATCGCTCGGCACGAGCTGAGTCAGCGTGAACGCGACGAGAGTGATGCCGAGGCAGAGGAGGACGAGGGCGCCTAGTCGGCGCAGCACGAAGCGAACGAGCGGCGTTGCCGGCAGTCGGGGGCGAGTCACGGGAAGATCTCGATCGTAGCCATGGCTCGCCGCCGGTCTTGGACCGACTCACTGCCGTATCGTCGACTTCGACAGTCGACGCAGAATGAACGCGATTCTTCTCTCCTTCCTGATTTCCCTCGCGGTGAACGCAGCCTTCTTCGCCGTCGCGGCGATCCGCAAGACCGACGTCGTCACGGACCTCTCCTACAGTCTCTCCTTCGCGGTTCTCGCGATCCTGCTGCCCCTGACGGGCGCGCGCGAGCCGGTTCAGCTCGCCGCCTCGCTCTTCGTCCTCATCTGGGCAGTGCGGCTCGGCGGCTACCTGCTCGGCCGCATCCTGCGGATCAAGGTCGATCACCGCTTCGACGAGATGCGAGACGAGCCGCTCCGCTTCGCGCGCTTCTGGCTGCTGCAGGCGATCTCGGTCGCCGTGATCATGCTGCCGGTCTCCTACCTCCTCAGCCGGGACAGCGCTCCGGACGTCGGGTTCTGGGCGATAGCCGGGGCAGGGATCTGGCTCGTCGGCCTCGGGATCGAGGCTGTCGCCGACGCGCAGAAGTCGGCGTTCAAGGGGAAGTCGGAGAACCGCGACCGCTTCATCGGCAGTGGCCTCTGGAGGTACTCGCGCCACCCGAACTACTTCGGGGAGATGCTCGTCTGGTGGGGGCTGTTCGTCTACGCACTGCCCTTCCTTCACGGGGCAGCGTTCGCCGTGGTGATCGGGCCGGTGTTCATCACGCTGCTGCTCCTCTTCGTGAGCGGGATACCGCTGCTCGAGCGAAGCGCGGACGCGAAGTACGGCGCCGACGCCGCGTACCGCGAGTACAAGCGACGGACGAGCATGCTCGTGCCACTTCCCCCTCGCAGCTAGCGCCGCGAGACCTCGCGCTGCCGCTCGACCATCGTCGCCACGACGACGGCGAGCGCCCTGCGTCGTCAGTGGCCTGCCAGGAGCGTTTCCTCTCGCCGCGTCCCGGACGTCTGGCCGGCGACGAAGTGGACGGCGTGTGTCTCCTCCAGGGACATGCCGGAGCCGCCGCCCGCGGCGACGTCGAGCAGGAGCGTCGGCCGGTTCCAGCGCTCGTACTGCTCTGCGTCGATGTAGAACGGACAGCCGTCGACCTCGCCGAGCCGAAGGTCGTTCGGGCCGAGCAGCAGCTCCCCCTCGGGGAAGCACATCGGGGAGCTGCCGTCGCAGCAGCCCCCCGACTGGAAGAACACGAGCGGACCGTGCTCCGCCCTCAGGCGCTCGATCTCCGCGCGTGCGGCGGCGGTGGCGACGACCCCGAGAGGCTGGTCCGCGCCCATCGTCCTAGAAGAAGCCCAGCGGCTTCGGGTCGTAGGACACGAGCATGCACTTCGTCTGGCTGTAGTGGTCGAGCATCATCTTGTGGTTCTCGCGCCCGACCCCGGACACCTTGTAGCCGCCGAACGCGGCGTGTGCCGGATAGAGGTGGTAGCAGTTCGTCCACACGCGGCCCGCCTCGATGCCGCGGCCCATGCGGAACGCCCTGCCCGTGTCGCGCGTCCAGACGCCTGCGCCGAGACCGTAAAGCGTGTCGTTCGCGATCTCGAGCGCCTGCTCCTCGCCCCTGAACGTGGTCACCGCGAGCACCGGGCCGAAGATCTCCTCCTGGAAGATCCTCATGTCGTTCCGGCCCTTGAACACGGTCGGCTGGAAGTAGAAACCACCCTCCAGCTGTCCACCCAGGTGCGCGCGCTCGCCGCCGATCAGCAGCTCCGCGCCTTCCTGCTTCCCGATCTCGACGTAGCTCGCGATCTTCTCGAGCTGTGCCGTCGAGACCTGCGCCCCGAGCTGCGTGTCGGGGTCGAGCGGGTGTCCCTGGCGGATCGCGGCGATCCGCTCGAGCGCCCGGCCGATGAACTCGTCGTAGATCGACTCCTCGATCAGTGCTCGCGACGGGCAGGTGCAGACCTCGCCCTTGTTGAAGGCGTAGAGCACGAGCCCCTCGATCGCCTTGTCGAGGAAGTCGTCGTCGGCCGCCATGACGTCGGCGAAGAAGACGTTCGGGGACTTGCCGCCGAGCTCCGTCGTCGACGGGATGATGTTCTGGGCCGCGTACTGCATGATCAGGCGCCCGGTCACCGTCTCGCCGGTGAACGCGATCTTCGCGATCCGCTTGCTCGTCGCGAGTGCCTTGCCGATCTCGGCGCCGGGGCCGTTGACCACGTTGATGACGCCCTCGGGCACGATCTCATCGAGCAGTTCCATCAGTTTGAGGATCGACCACGGGGTCGGGCTCGCCGGTTTCAGCACGACGACGTTCCCGGCCGCGAGCGCCGGTGCCAGCTTCCACGCCGCCATCAGCAGCGGAAAGTTGAACGGGATGATCTGGCCGACCACCCCGAGCGGCTCCTTGAAGTGGTAGGCGACCGTGTGCTTGTCGAGCTCCGAGATCGCCCCCTCTTCGCCGCGGATGACCGAGGCGAAATAGCGGAAGTGATCCGCGGCGAGCGGGATGTCCGCCGCGAGCGTCTCGCGCACGGGCTTCCCGTTCTCCCAGCTCTCGGCGACGGCCAGCAGCTCGAGGTTCTCCTCGATCGTGTCCGCCACCCTGTTGAGGACACGCGAGCGCTCGGTCGTCGAGGTTTCGCCCCAGGCGTTCTTGGCGGCATGCGCCGCGTCGAGCGCGAGGTCGACGTCCTCGGGTGTCGAGCGCGGGACCTCCGTGAACGGCTCGCCGGTCGCCGGCGTCACGTTCTCGGAGTACTCGCCCTTCACCGGCGCGACCCAGTGCCCGCCGATGAAGTTGTCGTACCGCGACTTCAGCTCGACGGGGCTGTCGACGTGCCCCGGAGGTGCGAAGGTCGCGACCTTCTCGATGGTTGCCATGACTGTCTCCTTCCGTCAGGCAAGTCAGCCGCGAATCCGGCTGCCTCGTCACCATCGGCCACCCGCCGACCTCGGGCATCGGAGAAGGATGCCGACCCGTTGCGGGAAACCCACAGCGTTCCCGGCTCGAGTCGGTTCAGGAACGTGGCTGCCGAGATGGCTACATCGCGGAAGAGCCAGCGCGAGCGGAGCGGATCTCGGCGTAGTGCCTGCGGACCAGGTCCAGGTACACGCCGCGCGGGAAGCCCGCGCCTGGGTCGGTGTGCGGGTCGTCCGTCGGGAACGCCCGCGAGGCGTCCGCATGGCGGCAGAGCCCGGCTCGTCCGGCGCGGAGCTCCGTGACGGTGAGCCAGCGGCGAGGGATCCCGAACGTCCAGCACCAGAGCGCCACCTTCGCCGCTCCGCGGTCGAGCATCGCCTCGTGGGCGAGCCACGTCTCCCGCGTCCAACGGGCGAACCCGCAGTGCTCGATGTGGAGACCGGTCGTGTTGACTCCCGGCGCGCCCCATGGGATCACGAGGTCGGGCACGCAGCGGTAGCACTCGCGGTCGTCGACGACGAGCTGAGTCGAGGCGCGAGCCGTCGTTGCGAAGAACGCGGCGACGCTCGCCGCAGTCCCGCCCTCGGTGGAGTGGACGACGACGTGCCGGATCACGGTCGCCTTGCGCGGGCCACCGTCGTGCTTCGCGCGGCGGCGCTTGCACCGGACTGCCCAGATCGGGATCACTGGCATCGAGCGAGCCGAGCGTGCGGCCCCAGCATGCCGGCAGGGTCCGATCGGAAGGACGGCGCTAGGCGGCCTGCGACTTCACGTAGTCGATGTAGCCCCGCACGTCGGCGGCCGGCTCCGCGTAGGCGTCGCCGAGCGCCTCCTCCATCGCGGCCATGTACTCCTCGGCCCAGGCCGGGAAGTCGTAGTCGATCGCGCGCAGGAACTCGAGCGTCGCGGCGAAGCGCATGTCCGCGATCGAGGGCGTGTCGCCGCCGATGAACGTCCGTCCGTCGAGGAACCACGCGCGGTAGACGTCGAGCGGCCCCGTGAGCGCGGCCTCCGCGTCCTGCCGCGCCTTCTCCTTCAGCTCGTCGGAGACGTCCGCGGTCGCGACCTCGCCCGGGTACTGACCGAACCCGAGCTTCGGGTAGGTCGCGCGCGCCAGGAGCGGGTAGAGCGTGCCGATCAGGTAGAACATCGCGCTGTCCACCATCGCCCGCTCGCCGGGGTCGGTCGGATAGAACTGGTCGAGGCCGTGCTTGTTGCACAGGTACTGCATGATCGCGCAGCTCTCCCAGAGCGAGCCCTTCGGCAGGCCCGCCTCCTCGAGGAGGGGCGTCAGGTCGGCGGGGTCCTTCGCGAGGAACTCGGGCGTCGACTTCTTCCCCCACACGTCGGTCTCGTCGAAGTCGAGACCGGCGGCGCGGACGAAGATCCGGGTCGTCAGGTTGTTCACGCTCGGCTTGAGGATGCTCAGCGTGTTCGTGGCCATGTGCTCCTCCTTCGCTACGGGTAGGGGTCCTTCGGCGAGCGGTCCTCGGATAGCGACGCCCGCGACCGCGCGACGAGCGCCTCGATCGCGTCGGCCAGGTGATCCTGCGCGATGTTGTAGTCGCCTCGCTCCACGCGGATGCCGTGCGCCTCGAGCAGCACCTCGGCGTGCGAGAAGCCGGGCGGCGGCTCGAAGCGATAGGACGCGAGCTCGATCAGGAGGCCGAGCGGGTCCTCGAAGTAGATCGAGTCCATGAAGCCGCGGTCCTTGACGCCGGAGTGCCGGATGCCGCGCTCGTCGAGCCGCTCGACCGCCTGCTCGAAGGTCGCTTGCGAGAGCGAGAACGCGAGATGGTGGACGTTCCCCGGCTCCCTCGGCGTCGAGCTCTCGACGGGCTCGCGCTCCTCGCTCGTGAAGACGGTGACGAGGCGGCCGTCGCCGGGGTCGAAGTACAGGTGGCTCTCCGAGGCGTTGTCGAGGTTCGGCTGCTCGAAGACGAACGGCATGCCGAGCACGCCCTCCCAGAAGTCGATCGACGTCTGTCGGTCGGCTCCGACGATCGTGATGTGGTGCACGCCCTGGCTCTGGAGCTTTCGCATCGGCCGACCCTATCGCTCGACGAGCCTCGACTTGTACTCGCTCCGCCGCAGGCTTCCGAACGGGACGAGGTCGACGCGCGTCTGTACGACGAGTACGCTCCGCAGCCGGTCGCGGATCGCACCTGCGAGTGCGTCGTCGGCCAGGCGATCCCGCGCGAGCTCGACGGCAATGGGAAGCGGTGGCTCTTGCTTGACGCCCGGCGCCGCCGGCCGGACGAGGACGTGTCCGCTGACGTCGGGGGCGAACGCGCCCACGACCTCGCGGACTGCCGACGGGAACACGTTGACGCCGCGGACGACCAGCATGTCGTCGGTCCGGCCGACGCACCGCACGCGCGGGCCCGTGCGTCCGCACCCGCACGGGCTCGTGCGGACCTCGACGTGGTCGCGCGTCCGGAACCGGAGGAGCGGCGCCGCCCGATGTCGGAGGTGCGTCAGCACGAGCTCCCCGGACGCTCCGTCGGCGAGCTGGACGGCCGCTCCCGTGTCGGGGTCGATAAGCTCTGCGTGGACGAAACCGCGCGCGCCGAGGTGCATCCCGTCCTGCTCCTCGCACTCGCCCCACAACGAGGCGCCGATGTCCCCGATCCCCATCGCCTCGGTGACCCTCGCGCCCCAGCCCTCCTCGAGCAGCGCGCGGAAGGCCGGCTCGCCCCCGCCGGGCTCGCCCGCCACGAGGACGCGGTCGACGCTCGATGCTCGGAGGTCGAGGCCGCGCACCGCCGCCGCCTCGATGAGATGAGCCGCGTACGAGGGGGTCAGCACGACGGCCTCGGGCCGCAGCTGCTCGATCGCCTGTAGGAGGCGCTCGGTGCTTCCGGTGCCGACCGGGACGTGACAGAGGCCGATGCGCTCGAATGCGGCGAGCGCCGCACCCGCCACGAATGGGCCGGCGTTGTACGTCGAGACGATCCGCTGGCCGGCGGTGATGCCCGACGCCGCGTAGCTGCGCGCCGACGCGGTCACCCAGTTGTCGAGGTCGTCCGCGGTCAGGGGGATGTAGCTCGGAGTGCCGGTCGTACCGCTCGTCGAGTAGATGCGGACGATCTCGGACGGCGTCACGCAGAGGTGCGCGCCGATCGGGTTCGCGGACGTGCACGTCTCCTTCAGCTCGCGCTTCTCGGTCAGTGGCAGCCGTGCGATGTCCTCGAGCCCACCCGCCGCCTCCGCCGAGGCGACGCCTGCGGCGGCCAGCTTCTCGCGGTACAGCGGCGAGCGGTCCATGAGGTAGGCGATCTGTGCGCGATAGCTCGCGTCGTCGAGGGCGGTCTGCTCGACCCAGGGGCGCGCCTCGACCTCCGGTGCGAGCATCAGTCGACCTGAGGCTCGTACTCGACTGCCGCCTCGGCCGCGCCCGCCAGGAGGAACCCGGCGGGCTGCCGCTGCTCCTCGGCGAGGTGGGCGAGGAGGCCTGCCGTGCGGGCGAGGAGCGGGATCGCGCTCACCGCGGCCGTCGGGTACCCGAGGTCGAGCAGGACCGCGGCGATCGGCAGCGAGACGTTCATCGGGAGCGGCTTCCCCCACGTCTCGGCGACGGCCTCCCGGAGGCGCCGCGCCAGAAGCACGTAGGCGCCGCTCACCCCGCGGGCGTCGGCGAGCTCGAGGATCCGCTCGGCCCGCGGGTCCAGCGGACGATGGACGGGATGCCCGAAGCCGGAGGCTCGCGCGCCCGCTGCATGGATCGCGCGTGCGACGTCCGCGGCAGCCTGCTCGGGGGATTCCCCGGCTGCGACGCGCGACTGTGCTTCCTCGAGCATGCGAGCGCACTCGCCGGCGGTCCCGAGGACGACAGGGCCTGCGCCGAGGATCCCGGCGGCAACCGCTCCGTGCAGCGAGCCGGGATCGGCCGCGAGCGTCATCCGGGCGGCGACGTTCGAGGGCATCATCCCGTGCTCGGCGATCGACACGAGGAGCAGGTCGAGGAAGAAGCGCTCGTCGTCCGTCGCCTCGCGCCCGGTCAGCAGCAGGTGGAAGTACTCGGTGAAGCCGATGGTGCCCATCAGGTCGCGCGTGAGGTCTCGCCCGCGCACCTCGACCCGGTCCGGGTAGGCCCGGGCGATGTGACTGACGGGCGTGCTCACGACGGCTCCACGCGGCCGGCGTGATCTTCCCGGACGAGCGCCGCACCGGCAACCATCGCCTGGAGCTTGCGAAACGCCAGCTCGCGGGACAGGTACTTCATCCCGCAGTCGGGCGCGACCACGAGCCGCTCGGGTGGCAGCACACCGAGCGCTCTCCGAATCCGGCCGGCGACGACCTCTGGCGTCTCGACCTCACTCGACCCGAGGTCGAGGACTCCGAGCACGATGATCTTGTCGGGGAGGTCGCGCAGCGCCTCGGGGTCGAGCCCGGGCTGCGCCGCCTCGAGCGAGACGTGGGTCGCGGCGCACTCGTTCAGCTCGCGGAGGAACGGGTAGCCGGTAAGCCGCTCGTGGACGATGTGGGCGTACCCGAAGCACGTGTGCAGCACCGTCTCGCCGTCGATGCCCTCGAGCGCGCGGTCGATCGACTCGACGGCGTACTCGCGTGCGGCCTCGGGTCGCGCCTGCAGGTACGGCTCGTCGATCTGGACGACGTCGGCGCCGGCGGCCACGAGGTCGTGCAGCTCCTCGTTGACCGCCTCTGCGTAAGCGAGCGCAAGGTTGCGATCGTCGCGGTAGTGGTAGTTCTGGGCCTGCTGCGTCATCGTGAACGGCCCCGGCACGGTGATCTTGATCCGGCGGTCCGTGACCGAGCGCAGGAACTCGACGTCGCGCACCTCGACAGGGCGCGTCCGGCGGATCAGGCCGACGACGCGCGGGACCGGGTTCTCGTGGCCGGTGCGGTCGAGGGCGACGCCGGGCTCGTCGAGGTCGACCCCGTCGAGCGCGGTCGCGAAGCGGTTCGAGTAGCTCTCGCGTCGCATCTCGCCATCCGTGATCACGTCGACGCCCGCGCGCTCCATGTCGGAGACGGCGAGGCGCGTCGCGTCGTCCTGCGCCTCGTCGAGATACGGCTCCGGCACCCGCCAGAGCTCCCGTGCCCGCACCCGCGGCGGTAGCCGCTCGCCGAGCCGCTCGCGGTCGATCAGCCAGTCGGGCTGCGGGTAGCTCCCGACCACGGTGGTGACGAGGACGCGCTCGGACATCGCCCGCCATTGTCCCCCACGTCAGCGGGGAAGCCGCAGCCCGAGGCGCCGCGGGAGCGACGCGACGAGTGCGGTCACGGCGCCAGGTCTGTGCCCCGCGTCCTCCGCGGCGTCCTTGGCGAGCAGCGCGCGGCGAATGACCGATCCGCCCGCATACCGGAGTGGCTCGGGCGGGAAAAGCGCCCGGCCCGGCTCGACGAGTGCGAGCCGGGTTCGCTCGTCGCGCCGGTCGAGTGCGAGCCGGGCGAGGATCTCGCCACCGAGGTACGAGGGCCCGACGCCGTTCCCGGTGAACCCGAAGCCGTGGTGCACTCTGCCGCGGCTGCCGAAGGTCGGCAGGTGGGTGGGGGAGACGTCGATGGGCCCGCCCCACGCGTGCGTGACCCGGCGACTGCGAAGTTGCGGGAAGAAGCGGACGAGGGCCTCTCGCGCACCGGCGACGACGTCGCGGTCGAGCTCGAGCCTCGTCGCGGAGCGTCCGCCGTAACCCATCGCGCCGCCACCCCAGCCGAACGCGATCCGACCGTCCTCGGTCGTCCGCGTGTAGTGGACGAGCGTCCGGCTGTCCACGATCGCCTCCCCGCCCGTCCAGCCGAGCTCCTCGAGAACGTCGGGGACGGGCTCCGTGAGGACGATGTGGCTCGAGGCGACCGCGAGGGACAGCCGGTAGCCGGGGAAGCCCGCCGCGCCGGAGTTGACCGCGAGGACGGCCGACCCCGCTCGCACGCGGCCGCTTCTCGTCTCGACCCCGCCGTCCGGGTGCAGCCGCGTGACCTCCGTCCGCTCGTGGATGCGGACGCGGCGCTCGAGGAGCTTCGCCCGCAGGCCGAGCGCGAGCCGCGCCGGCTGGACGGTGGCGTTCAGGCGATAGAGCGCACCGCCGAGGAAGAGCGGCGAGGCGCAGCGGCTGCGCACGCCCTCGGCGTCGAGCGGCACGATCTCCTCCGCCTCACCGAGCTCCGCGGCCGCGCGCACCGAGTCCTCCCACGAGCCGAGCTGCGACTCGGTCGTCGCCACGCGCAGCATCGGCGCGGCTCGGTACCAGGCGTCGACGCCGTTCGCGTCGCACCAGGCGCCGATGCCCCGAACCGCGTCTTCGGACGCGCGGCAGACGGCGAGCGCGGCCGCGTCACCGGCGCGCTCCCGGAGCGCGGTCGCATCGCCCCACAGCGTCTCGCAGAACCCTCCGTTCCTCCCGCTCGGGCCGTGCCCGCACACCGCGGCCTCGAGCAGGAGGACATCGAGCTCCGGGTCGAGCTCGAGCAGGTGCCAGGCGGTCCAGAGCCCGAGGTAGCCGCCGCCCACGACGACGACGTCTGCTGATGCGTCCCGCTCGAGCGGGCGCGCCGGCACGACCTCGCCGGCCTCCTCGAGCCACCAGCCGTGACGCGTGTGCCGCACGGCAGGATGCTAGTGACCCGGGCCCGGCACGAGGCCGACCCCCGACCGCAAGGGAAGCCGATGTCCGAGATGAAGGAGCGAATGTTGCGAGGCGAGCTCTACCTCGCAGACGACCCGGAGCTCGCGGCCGACCACGCCAGGGCGCAGGAGCTGCTCGAGCGCTACAACGCAACGCTCCACGCTGAGGAGGACGAGCGCCGCGAGCTCCTGGGCCGCCTGCTCGGCGAGCTCGGAGAGGGCGTCGTCGTGAAGCCGCCGTTCCGCTGCGACTACGGGAGCATGATCGAGGTCGGCGCGCGGACGTTCGTCAACTACGGCTGCGTCATGCTCGACGTCGCGCCGATTCGTATCGGCAGCGCGTGTCAGCTTGCCACGAACGTCCAGCTCTTCACCGCGACTCATCCGATCGACCCCACGCCGCGTCGCCTCGGCTGGGAGTACGCCGAGCCGATCACGATCGGGGACAACGTGTGGCTCGGAGGAGGGGCGATCGTCTGTCCCGGGATCGCGATCGGCGACGACACGGTCGTCGGCGCAGGCGCCGTCGTCACGCGTGATCTGCCTGCCGGCGTGGTCGCGGTCGGCAACCCCGCGCGCGTGCTTAGGGAGATCGGCGACGACGACCGGGTCCCGGTGCCGGAGGCCTAGAAGGCGCAGCGACAGGTTTCAGCGGCGTCGCGCGGTCGGAAACTGAGCGGTAGCCAGTCTCCGACCTTGCGCATGAACGAGGTGGCGGACGGGACTCGAACCCGCGACCACCGGGACCACAACCCGGGGCTCTACCAACTGAGCTACCGCCACCGCGCGCCCGAAGGATAGCGGCGCCAGGACGACCTTCGGACTAGACGAGCCGGCGCTCGAGGTACGCCGAGAGCCTCGTCAGGGGGAACGAGATGAGGAAGAAGACGACCATCACGGCCGCGTAGATCTCGAGTGCGTGGTTCTGGCCCTCGAAAGTCAGGCGCTCCACCTGTCGCTCGCCGGTCTCGAGGAGCTCCGCCGCGCCGATCACCTGCGCGATCGTCGTGTTCTGGATGATGTTCACGAGGAGGCTGACCATCGGCGGGAGCAGGCGGCGGAGCGCCTGCGGGAGGATCACGAACGCGTGCCGGCCGACCCAGCCGAAGCCGAGAGCCGCCGCGGCCTCGTGCTGCTCCCGAGGGATCGACTCGACCGCGCCCCGCGTCGCCTCGGCCACCTGGGCGCTCCCCCACAGGATGAGGCCGATGGCAGCGGCGGTGAGCGGGTCGAACCGCAAGGCGCCGCTCACCGAGGGCAGCGCGAAGAAGATGATGAAGATCGTGACGAGGATCGGAAGCCCGCGCCAGACCTCGATGTAGAGCCGGATCAGGCCGCGCAGCGGCAGGAAGCGGATGGTGAGGAGCGTCCCCAGCGTGATCCCGACGAGCATGCTGCCGACGAGCGAGATCGCGGCGATCTGCAGAGTGTTCCGGAGGCCCTCCTCGAACATGTAGCGGGCGACGGGCTCGACCCAGTCCGGCACCTAGCGCTCCTTCGGTAGTGCGAGACGCGACTCGATGAGCCGGATCACCGCAGACATCGACCAGACGATCACGAGGTACGTCACGGCGAGAACCGTGAACGTCTCGACCGTCTCCAGGGTCAACGCGTTGATCTGCAGGGCCGTCGTCGTCAGCTCGGGGTACGCGATGGCGTACATCAGGGACGTGTTCTTGAGGACGCTGATGTACGTGTTGATCGACGACGGGAGCGCGATGCGACCGCCGATCGGCAACGTGACGTTGAGGAACGTCGCGATGCGGCCGAACCCGAGGGCGAAGCCCGCCTCCCGGTACCGGATCGGGACTGCTTCGAACCCGGCGCGGAAGTTCTCCGTGTTGAAGGCGCCTCCCCAGATCATCACGGAGAGCCAGGCAACCGTGAACGCGTCGAGCCGAAAGTCGACTGTGACGCCCGTCCCGAGGACCTCCCTCACGCCGAGCGTCGCGAGCCCGAAGTAGAGGAAGAAGATCTGGACGAGGATCGGCGTGTTCCGGATGATCTCGACGTACACCGCCGCGAGCTGACTCACGACGGGGATGCGGTGGGCCCGAGCCGCGCCGAGCACGAGCCCGATGAAGAACGCACCGACGATCGCGATCGCGGAGACCGTGAGCGTTCGGCGCAGGCCGGCCGCGAGCTCGTCCTTGTTCTCCTGGACGAACGACCAGAGGTCGCCGAGGAACGAGGCGACGATCGCGAGCTCGACCGTCACGTGGGTGGAGGAGCGGCCGCGTGTGCGGCCGCTCCAACTGCTTGATCAGTCGCACGCACTACGGACAGATGGACGTCTCGTCGCGCCGCACGTAGGTGAACGTGTTGTTCGGCCTCAGGATGCTCCGCTGGAACCGCGCGAACTCCCGGGCCGGGACGCTCTCCTTCAGGATCGCGTTGAACGTGTCGCGCTGCTTAAGCACGGTGAGGCGTGAGTCGATCCAGCGCTTGAGCGCCGTGTTCCCCTGCTTCATCCCGATGCCGTACGGGAGTGCCAGGAACGTGTCGCTCGAGAGCTTGACGCTCCGGTCCGTCGCGGCGACGCCAACGAGGACGGTGTCGTCCCACATGAGCGCGTCCGCCCGACCGTTCCTGAACTCGAGCAGCGCGTTCGTGAAGCCGTCCGTCGCGATGACCCTCGTGTCCTTGAAGCAGTTCTTCATCCACGTGTCGTAGATCGAGCCGGTCGTCGTGGAGATCGTCTTGCCGGCGAGCTGGGAGAGGTAGTTGTTCGGCGCGGCGTTCGGGACGAGCAGGCGGCCCTGAGCCTTGAAGTACGCCCGCGAGAAGTCGATCCGGGTGTCGCGGTCCTGCGTGTACGTGAACGTCGCGATGACCATGTCGACTCGATCCGTGGTGAGCGCGGGCTCGCGAGCCGGCGTCGTGATGCACGAGAGCCGCGCGCGGTTGCGCTTGCCGAACGCGAAGGCCGCGAACCGACGCGCGATCTCGACGTCGAAGCCCGCGTTCCGGCCGCGTACGTCGATGTAGCCGAACGGAGGCGAGTCGCACTTGACCGCGATGTTGAAGAAGCCGCGGGACTTGATGTTCGCGGGCAGTGGCGGCAGCTTCGCCTGGGCTGCCGACTCCGGCCCCGCCTCACGGGCGGAGGCGGCGCCTCCCCAGGTGGCGAGCAGCAGGCCCCCTAGGGCCGTTGCTGCAACGACGACGACGAGTCGTCTCATTCGGGTTCTCCTTCCTCTTCGATGGTGAGGTCCTCCAGCGAGTGCGCGAGCTGGAGGGTCCTGTGCAGGAACCTCTGTGTCCGTTCCTCCTTCGGGTTGTCGAGCACTTCGGGCGGTGGGCCTTCCTCGACGATCTTCCCATCGTCCATGAACACCACGCGGTCGCCCACCTCGCGGGCGAACTGCATCTCGTGGGTGACGATGAGCATCGTCATCCCCTCGCGCGCGAGATCGCGCATGACGACGAGCACCTCGCCGACGAGCTCCGGGTCGAGCGCCGACGTGACCTCGTCGAACAGCATGACGTGCGGCTGCATCATCAGCGCCCGCGCGATCGCGACCCGCTGCTGCTGGCCGCCGGAGAGCTGGTGCGGGTGCTGGTCGGCCTTTTCCTCGAGGCCCACGCTCGCGAGCAGCTCGCGGGCCCGGCGCTCGGCCTCCCGTCTCGGCATCCGGCGGATCCGGCGGGCGGCGAGCGTGAGGTTGTCGATCGCCGTCAAGTGGGGGAAGAGGTTGAACTGCTGGAAGACGATCCCGATCCGCTGCCGGATCGCCGAGACGTTGGCGCCCTTGCGGGTGATCTCCTCGCCCTCGAGGAACACCTTCCCCGCCTGGATCGGCTCCAGGAGGTTCACGCAGCGGAGGAGCGTGCTCTTGCCGCTCCCGCTCGGCCCGATGACGACGAGGACCTCGCCAAACGCGACGCTGAGGTCGATCCCGTCGAGCACGAGGTTGTCGCCGAAGCTCTTGCGGACGCTCTCGAGCCGGACCATGGGGACGCTCCCCCCGTCGGGCAGTCCGTCGATCGTCTCGGCGCTCAGCTCGGACATCGCCCTCGCAGGGATCAAACCGAGCGGAGCGAGGTCACGTCAAGGGGGTGAGGACGGCCTGCGTCTGTGTCGTCCTCGAGACGTGGCGGTCGGACGAGTCGTAGAGGTCGGTCTCGACGACGATCGTCGTCCGGCCGCGGTGCAGCGGCCGCGAGCGTGCGCGGACCGTCCCCTCCTTCACCGCGCCGAAGAAGTTCGTCTTCGACTCGATGGTCGCCGTGTGCGCTCCCGCCGGAAGGTTGAGGAACGCGCACACGCCCCCGGCCGAGTCGGCGAGCGCCATGAGGACGCCGCCGTGCAGCACGCCGCCGGCGGTGCACAGCTCGGGCGCCCAGTCGAGCGTGGCCTCGACCTCGTCCGGGCCGCCGCTCGTGCGGATGCCGAGCGTCGCGCCGAGGGGCATCTGTTCGTTGACGGTCTCCGTGAGGTCGGGCACGGCGAGAGACTAGTCACGCCTCGTCGGAGGCGGTCGGCTCGTCGGGAGCCGGCTCTGCGCGCGCCTCCGCCCGCATCCGCTCGAGCTCACGACGCGCGCTCCGCCGCGAGCGAAGGAGCCACCACAGGACGCCGAACGCGAGCACGGCGAGAGTCGCCCCGACCGCGGTCCCGGTGCGGAACCCGGGAGCCTCGACGTCGAGCGTGCGCTCCCCCGCGTGCGCGGCGTTGCCGCTCCCGAGGACGATCCCGAGCGTGAACAGGTTCGGGAGGGCGAGCGCGATCGCCAGGGCGGCGAACGCGAGCCAGGCCTTCCAGGAGCGTCGCTTCCGGATCGCCCAGGCGATCACCAGCAGCGGGAGGAAGGTGAAGACGAAGCCGTAGAAGATCCCGAGCGAGCTCCCGGACCAGATGCTCCCCTCGACCTGGTCCGCGACGCGCTGCGACCACCAGCGCGGGACGAAGGCCGCGCCGATCCAGCCGCCGACGATCACGACCGCGACGACGATCGACGTGTAGGCGAGCCACCGTTTCCACGAGGGGCCGGACGAGCGGGGAGGCGCCGACGGGACGGGCTGCGACTCGGTCATCGCGGACGCCGAGGATATCGCGGCCCGCACGACCGCCTTCGCATTGACGTGAGGCGCCCGACCCCCTACCCTGGACGAGTCCCGTCGAGCGAGAGGAGGCCGTGCAATGAAAGTCGCAGATCGCATCTCCCTCCGGCTCGACGCTGCGCGGATCTAGCACTCGGCACCACAGAGCGCTGCCCTCTTCGTGGCTGCGAGTCGTGGCCAGGTTCACCTTCGAGAAGAGGAGTCAGCGTTGCTCGATCCAACCCTGGCCGCCCTCGGCTGGACCGACGAGCTCGAGGCGGCCTTCACAACCCATTCCGAGCGGGGCTTCGAGCCCGCTCGCGTCGTCGCGGAGCATCGCGGCGGCTACTACGTCCGCGGCGTGCGCGGCGACCGGCTTTCGCACGCCCGCGGCAAGCTCCGCGACGACGAGCTCTGGGGCGGCATGCCTGCGGTCGGCGACTGGGTCGCGGTCGTCGACGCGCCCGGCGACCGCGCCGCGATCGAGGCCGTGCTTCCCAGGCGCACGAAGTTTTCGCGCAAGACGCCTTGGCTCAAGGCCGAGGAGCACATCCTCGTCGCGAACGTCGACACTCTGTTCCTCGTCGCCGGGCTCGACCAGGACTTCAACCCGCGCCGCCTCGAGCGGTACCTGACCGCGGCCTGGGACAGCGGTGCAGACCCGGTCGTCGTCCTGACGAAGCTCGACCTCTGCGACGACCTGCGGAAGATCGACGAGGCGGAGGCCGTGGCGATCGGCGTGCCCGTGCTCGCGGTCAGCAACGTCACGGGCCACGGCGTCGACGCGGTTCGGGCGCTGCTCCGGCCGGCACGGACCTTCGCCCTGCTCGGATCCTCGGGCGCGGGAAAGTCGACGCTCGTCAACAGGCTCGCGGGGCGGACGCTGATGCCGATCGGCGACCTCCGCCGCGACGGCCGCGGGCGTCACACGACCAGGCACCGGCAGCTGCTCGTCCTCCGGAACGGCTCGATCCTCGTCGACACGCCCGGGCTTCGCGAGCTCCAGATCTGGGAGGGGGACGTGGACAGCGCCTTCTCGGACGTCGCCGAGCTCGCCTCGCAGTGCAGGTTCAACGACTGCGCTCATCGCACGGAGCCGGGCTGCGCGGTGCGGGAGGCGCTCGACAGCGGAGAGCTCACCACGGAACGCTGGGAGAGCTACCTGAAGCTCGAGCGGGAGCTGCGCCGGGTCAAGCTGCGTCGCGGCTCACGCGAGCATCGCGAGCTCAAGCGCCGCTGGCGGGCACGTACTCGCGAGACGCGCCGCGAACGCCGCTACGGGGGGAAGCCGTAAGCGGGTCTTGAGGCGATCTTGAGGGTTGTGCGAGAGTCTCCGCGCATGCGAGGCGGAGTGCCGACGATCGTCGTGGTAGCAAGCGTCGCAGCGGCCGCGCTCGCAACTGCTGGCTCCCCCGCGCCGAGGACGTTCCCGGGCCCGAACGGGAAGATGGTGCTGGGCGGGCTCAGCAGCATCAGGCTTCTGAACCCGGACGGCTCGGGCAACACGACGATCCCGGTGCAGGGCGGTATGTCCCCCGTCTGGTCGGCTGACGGCCGCTGGCTTGCCTACAGCAGCAACCGCGATCCGTGGACGCTTCGGGTGATGCGGGCGGACGGCACGGGCGACCGCGAGGTGCTCGGGGTGGGCGGCGGGAACTCCCCGATGCACTACTCGTTCGCCTGGTCGCCGACGGGAGCCGAGATCGCGTACCAGTGCAGCGCCGGGCTGTGTGCCGTCCGCGTTGCGGACGGAACGACACGGCAGGTGCTCAAGATTGCGCTTGGTACCGCGGAGTCGATCAATCCCGCCTGGTCGCCGGACGGGACGAGGATCGCGTTCCAGTGCCGCGTTCAGTTCAGGGTGACGCTCTGCATGGTCCGGAGCGACGGAACAGAGGCGGTGGCGTTCGTCCTTCCGACCGGAATTCCGAGCGGCTTCCCCGACTGGTCACCGGACGGGTCCCGGATCCTCGTGAGTGGCGGGACGAGGGCGGCGGCGCTCGACGTCGACGGCGACGAGGCGCGCGTGCTCGTCGACCTCGGCGGTGGAGGGGAACCGCTGCCTCCACTCCACCGGGCACGGTGGTCGCCGGACGGTCGCAGCTTGGCGCTACGAGTGACGAGGCCGCCCCCGGGGATGACCGCCGGCACGTACGTCGTGCCCGTGACCGGCGGGCAGCCGGTCAAGGTCGCGGACGCCGCCATGAACGACTGGGGGTCGTCGCCGGCTGTCACCGTATCGGAGTCGCAGCTCGAACCGACGTGGGTCCTCAGCCGCCAGGCGGGCCGCGTACACCTCCGAGGTGTTGCGAGCCACGCCTCGAGCGTCAGCGTGGCCATACGCTCGCTCGGCCACACCTATCCGTCCGCGTCCGTCTCCGTTCCCGCCGGCGGGTACGCGGTGTCGACGCGCCTTCCGCGCGACCTGCTTCCGGGACCGCTCGAGGTCGTCGTCAGCGGGACGAGCGGGACCGAGCTGCTCCTCACCGTCATCCGGCCCGAGACGCTTCCCGCTCCCGCGACGGGCCTCGTCTCGCGCTCGTGGATCAGCGTCAGGCGGCGAGGAGCCCCGCGTGCCAGGGTCCCGCACCGGACGACGACGCTGTTCGCGCAGTTCGCGTTCTCGGTGCGCCCCGCTGCGGGTCAGCGCCTGCGCGCGGTGTGGGTCGCTCCCTCGGGCGCGCCCGGGGCGACCGTGAGCGTCCGAAGCGCTCGGATCGTATCGGCGAGCGTCACGAGTGACCTCGGCCTGCAGCGCGGTCGTTGGCGCTGCCGGCTCGAGGCCGGCCGTACACCCCTCGCGATCGCGTCCGTGCGCGTCGGCTAGCTACTTCCGCACCTGCGTCACCCAGTAGTCGGCCGTGGACGGGCTCGGCGTGCCGAACCGCGCGTTCACGGCGTACAGTCGGCGCCCCAACTCGGCGATCGTCGTCGGCACGCTGAAGTCCGGGCTCGTGATCCGGGTCACGACCCTCCCCGAGCGCAGGTTCGGTGCGAGGTTGATCTTCGCGATCCTGTTCAGCTGGTTCTGGACGACGTACAGCGTCCTGCCGTCGAGCAGGATGCCGTCGCCGTTCGGGACGCTCTCTCCGCCGGCGAGCGAGATCGCTCGCGTCACGCCGCTCGGAGTGACGGTGAACAGCCTCCCCGCGGCGGACTGGACGATCACGAGTGTCCTCCCGTTCGGGGTGGCGTCGATCCCATTGACGTTGAAAGCGCCCGGCACGTGCTGGTAGTCGCCAGTGAGCTGCACCGTCGTAACCGAGGACGCCACTCCCGGGCGCCCGTTCGGCCCCAGCGGCAGCCGGTACAGCGCGGCTCGCTGCGAATCGGTGAACCACGCCGCGCGCTTCGTGACGACGACGTCGTTGACGAACGTCGCGCCGCTCGTCGGCAGCTCGTACGTGGCGATCGTCGCTCCCGTCCTCGCGTTGTACACGTACGCGTCACCGGTCGGCCCCCCGGCCACGAACAGCCGGCCGCGGTCGGCCTTCATCCCGATCGCCTGCCGGTCGGCTAGGGCGTCGACGAACAGGGAGCCCTGTCCGGTGCGAAGGCTGCCGCGATAGACGTCGCCGGTCGGGATCGAGCCGACGTAGAACTGCTCGCCCGCCGTGGCGATCCCCTCGGGCTGGAACCCGTCGGGGAGGTCGATACGGCTCGGGAAGACCTGGCTCGTCGCGGCGACGGCCGAGCCGACGAGCGCGAGCGCAGCTGTCAGTACGAGGAGTGTCCGGGTCATGTGAAGTCCCCCTTCTTCCGTTGACCTGCTGTCCACGGTAACTACCGCCGCGCGTCCCCGAGGTTGGATTCAGCCGGCACGGTGTTACGATCGGCGGGTCGTCGAGGAGGGGAGGGCCGTCGTGAGACGTGTCGCTCGATTGCTCCTGGTCTTGACGGTGCTGATCGCCGCCGTGACGGCGGCCTCGGCCGGGCCCGCGACGGCGGAGACGCCGCCGGAGTACTTCGTCGACGAGACGAAGCTTCCGTTCGCCGCGATCCCGGGGATCGACACCGACCGCTACTGGGGCATCCACAACGGAGCGGGCTACCGGATCGAGGTCCCGCGGAACTGGAACCACCGGCTCGTCATGTGGGCGCACGGCTTCCGTGGCAGCGGGCTCGAGCTCACGGTCGACAACCATCCGCTGCGCGCCTTCCTGGCCGCGAACGGCTACGCGTGGGCGGCGTCCAGCTTCTCGAGGAACGAGTACGACGTCGAGGCGGGCGTGAAGGACACGCACGCGCTCACGCAGCGCTTCAACGGCATCGTCGGGAAGCCCGACCTCACGTACCTCACGGGCGCCTCGATGGGCGGCCACGTCACCGCCGCTGCGATCGAGCAGTACCCGCAGGCGTACGACGGGGCGATGCCGATCTGCGGCGTGCTCGGTGACCACGAGCTGTTCGACTTCTTCCTCGACTACAACGTCGTCTCCGCCGCGCTCGCCGGCGTCGCCACGACCTTCCCGCCTGACCCAGTCCAATGGACGACCGTGTCCGTGCCGCGGATCAGGAGCACGTTGGCGGCGGCGTGGCCGCTCGGTCTCACCCCCGCCGGCGAGAACCTCAAGTCGCTCACGGAGCTGCGCTCGGGTGGAGAGCGGCCGCTCTTCGATGCGGCCTGGCTCTCCTGGGCCAGCTTCCTCCAGCAGTTCGGAGCGCTCGACGGCACCGTTCCCCGCTCGCCGGGCGTCGTCGTCGACAACACCGACGCCGTCTACCAGTTCGACTCCGATCCCGCGCTGAGCCCGGCCGAGCAGGAGCTGAACGACGCCGTGCTCCGTGTGGCGCAGACGCCCGCCGGTCGCGTGGAGCACGGGGTGGCGAACGTGCCGGTGGTGAACGGGACGCCGCCCGTCCCGGTCCTGACGCTGCACGACCTCGGCGACCTGTTCGTCCCGTTCTCGATGGAGCAGGTCTACGCGCGGCGGGTCGCCGCCGCAGGCCTCTCGGACCTCGTGGTCCAGCGCGCGATCCGCGGCGTGGGGCACTGCGACTTCACGCCCACGGAGCTCGTGACCGGGTTTTCGGATCTCGTGCGCTGGGTGGAGGCGGGCGTTCACCCGAACGGTGACGACGTCCTCGATCCGGCCGTCGTCGCGGCTCCGACCTACGGCTGCCAGTTCACGACGGCGACGCGCAACCTCGGGCCCTTCACGGCGCCCTGTCCTTAGTCGCGGAGCCTGGAGGGCGGACGCACCGTCCGCCCTCCAGGCGTCCATACGACTCGGCTAGGGACAGGTGACCTCGGAGTTCCAGTCCTCGAAGATGCCCGCCGGGTTCGGCTTCCAGACCCAGCCGTGCATGATGTAGAAGCCGACCGCCGGGACGAGGATGTGCATCGGCATCCCGAGCACCGAGGGCGGCGAGGTCACGCCGGGCGGGTTCGTGTTCGGGCCGCGAGCGACCCATTCCACGGCGACGAGCTCCCGCTTCCCGTCCGGGCCCGACTCGTACACGAGCGCCTCGGGCTCGAGGTCGTTCACGGCGTTGTCGGCCATGAGCTGCGGGTGGAAGTAGTGGTAGCCCATCGCACCCGTGCCGTTCGGGTCTGCGACGCAGCCGGTGATGATCCGCACCCCGGAGCCGTTCACCCACCCGAGCTCGTACCCCGCCTCGAGCGCTTCGTCGAGGTCGTGGAAGCGGGCCGTCACCCGGCGCACCTGTGCGAGCTCGTCCTCGAGCCCGGCACCGAGCGTCGCCATGCCGTGTCCGGCCATGCCGTGTCCGGCCATGGTGTGCCCGGCCATGGTGTGCCCGGCCATGACGTGGTCGTGCGTGGCCGCCGTGGGTGCTGCCCAATCGTGACCGGCGAAGGCAACGGTCGGGATCAGCGCAACCGCCGCGACGGTCAGCACCGCCAGCGCGAGGCCGACGGGGAGCTTCCAGCGGGCCTGAGAGTTCGTCTGCATGCTCATCCCTTTCCGGACGAGATGGCCTCGACGACGCGAAGCGGGGCGAGCTCGGCCTGCTGGGCCGCGAGCGCCGCATCCCGGCTCGACGGGGCCTCGAAGACGAAGAAGCAGATCTCGTCCTCGGGGACGTGGATCGTGTTGTCGAAGCGGACGCGCGTCCCCTTCCGCGTCAGCTCCTCGGCGACCGAGCGAGCTCGTCGCTCTCGCGCTGTGCGCTCCCCAGCGCCGCCGCGTGGGAGGAACGTCTCGACGAGGTAGCTCGGCATGCTTCGACGCTACGGCCCCGCGGACGCGGTGAAAACGTCAAAACGTCTGAACTTTGCTCGACGGCCCTCGGGCGGTTGCCACGGCCGTCGAACGGGTGCCGAACGCGCGCGCTGACCGTTCGGCGATCACGCGCTTCGGTCGTCGGCGTCTGCCCTCACCGGCCAAGAGGGTGGGCCTCGACCCACCCTCTTTCCGCTTCTAGAACGGGCAGGTGCCGGGGTCTGCTTCGTCGATCCGTCTCTCCGCGCCCGGCGGTGCGAACGAGACGACGACGGTCACGAGGTTCACCTTGCCCTCGTTGCGGACGATGTGGACCGCGCGGCCCTTGTCCACGAACCCGGTTCCCGTCCGGAACCTGTGGGGACGGCACCTGGGGTCGGCGCCCATGTACACGGTCGCGGCCCCCGACTTGATGATCACGAAGCTCGGCCCGGGATGGCTGTGCCACCCGAACGAGCCTCCGGGCGCGATCGTGTTCGACAGGACCCACATGTCGGACGCTCCCCTGATGTTCATGCTTGCGGCCCACGCACCGATCCTGCCGTTCGCGTCGAAGGACGGGATCTTCCCGATCCCGTAGATCGTCGGCTTCACCGCGGTCGGCGGCGTCGCCAGGACGGTCGAGGCGTACACCGCGATGCCCACGGCGACGACGAACGACGCCAAGACCAATCTCGATCTCATCTCTCCTCCTCTTCCGGACGAGCCTGCCCGGCGTTCGTTCCGACTCTACGCCCGAGTCCGCGGAATGCGAAACGTCAGAACCACTGATCTTTCGCCCCGTGCTGCTCACCGCAGTCGGCGGGCGAGCTCCGTTCGCGACCGCACGCCGAGCTTGGCGTAGACGTGTGACAGGTGGCTGGAGACCGTTCGCTCCGTGACGAAGAGCGCCGCGGCGACCTCCCGGTTCGTGCGGCCCTCTGCGACCAGGGCGGCGACGCGGCGCTCGGCGGGCGTCAGCCCCTCCTCGCGCGTGCGACCGCCGATGCGCCCGAGCTCGCTGCGAGCCTTCTCGGCCCAGGCTTCCGCCCCGAGCTGCTCGAATCCGTCGAGCGCAGCCTGGATCGCATCGCGGGCGCTCCGCTTCTTCCGTGCCCGCCTCCGGACGACGCCGAGCCCGAGCAGTGCCCGCGCCGTGCCGAACGGGTCTCCGACCTCCTCGTGTTGCGCAAGTGCCCGCTCGAGGAGGAAGGCGGCGCGGGCGACGTCCCCCTCGGCGGCGGCGACGAGACCACGGCACCGGGTCGCGTGCGCCAACACCCACTCGCGGGCCACCCGCGCGGCATCCGCCTCCCAGACATCGACGATTCGACCGGCATCGTCGATCCGACCGTCCTCGAGAAGCATCTCGGCGTAGTCGGCCGTCCACCAGCGGACACTCGGCTCGCCCCACCCGAGCTCCGAGGCCCGCCGGTCGGCCTTCTCACACCAGGTCTTGGCCGCGGACGGATCTCCGCTCCAGCGGGCGACGAGCCCGAGGACAGCCATGAGCTGCACGGGATGTCCGCCGAACTGCTCTCGACCGAGCTCGAGACCTCGTTCCGAGTGCTCCCGGGCGACGTCGAGTTGTCCGCGATGGACGGCGATGACCGCACTCGGCAGCTGGTCCTGTGGCATCTCGAGCCCGTACTGAATGGAAGTGTCACGGGCGCGAGCCGCGTGCTCGGCCCCGAGCGCCCAACGGCCGGCCCAGAACTCGACCCAGGCGAGACCCCAGAGCGCACGGGAGCTCCTCGGCTCGTCCCGCTCGCGCCACTCTTCGTACTCGCGCTCGAGCAAGGCACGGGCCTCGTCCCTCTTCCGAGCAGGCGCCAGGGTGTTGACGACGGCCAGAGTCGCCTCGCGCACCAGCAGCTCGCCACCGACAGCGGCCGGGAAGTCGCGGACACGCGCCGGAAGATCCTCCGGTGCTTCCGCTTCGCCGGCGAACCACCTGAGGATCGCGTGCATCGCGCGGGCCCGTCCGCGCAGCTGGTCGTCGTCGAGCTCGTCGGCGAGCTCGAGCGCTCTCCGTGCGTGGTCGAACCCCGGCTTGGAGCTCGCCCATGCGAGCCGGCAGTGGATGACCGACTGAAGCGCCGGGCGCGAAGCCGCCTCGCGCAGGGCTTCCTCGAGCAGTGGGACGGACCGACGCTCGCTCTCGAGCTCGGCAAGGAGGACAAGAGCCTCGGCGCGCAAGGAGCCGGCTCGTGTCTCCGCGAGGAGATCGGCAAGGACAGTTAGCGCGCGCGTCCACTCGCCCGCGCTGCGCTGAGCGCGCGCCGCAACGAGCGCTCGACGATGCCTGTCGGCGTGGGCGTCCGGCGGTGTCAGCCGAAGCGCGTGCTCGGCGAGCTCGGCGGCGGCGATCGGTGCCCCGCGCGTGCTGGCGAGGGCCGCGGCGTCCTCGAGCACAGCGGCGATACCGGTGTCCGGGACCTCCGTCGAAAGCGCGAGGTGGCGGGCGCGGTCGAGGGGATCCGCGACGATGACGGCGAGGCGTCCGTGTGCGCGCCGTCGCTCGTCGGCGGACACACCGTGGTAGACCGCCGACGCGAGCAGCGGGTGCGTGAAGCGAATCGTCCCGTCCGTTTGCTCGATCACGCGCGCGGCGACGGCGCGATCGAGTACGGGCTTTGTGACATCGAGACTTGCGAAGAGCTCGGTCGACGGACGGCCCACGGCCGCTGCCAGCAGCAGCGAGTCTCGCGTTGCCGGTGGCAGCTCATCGAGGCGTGCACGAACCAGTCCCTCCAGTGTCTCCGGAACACGCAGCGGCTGGGTGGGGTCGACGTCCGCGCCCAGAGCCCGGGCGACCTCGAGCGCGTAGAACGGGTTCCCACCGGACATCTCGTGCACACGTAGGAGGGTCGGGCGTGGCAGCTTGAGCTCGAGGTGCACCTGGAAAAGCTGGTGAATGGCGCCGAGGCTCAGCGCGCCGACGTGCAGCCGCTCCAATCGGTCGGCAGGGATCGCCCGCTCGAGGTCCGGCGTCTGTGCACCTTCCCCGAGGCGACGAGCGAGGAGGAGGAGCATGGACTGTTCGTCCAGGCGTCGAAGCGCGAACGCGAGTGCGCTCGCCGAGGATGGATCGAGCCACTGGACGTCGTCGATGGCGACAGCGACCGGCGCGTCTCGCGCGAGAACCTCCAGGGCGTTCCGCACGGCGACGCCGAGCGTGCGGGGGTCCGAAACGTGGTCGTCCTCCTCGAGCAGGAGCGCAACCTCGAGCGCGCGACGCCGCGGCGCGGGCAAGTCCGGCAGCACGGTGTCGAGCACGTCCTCGAACAGGTCGCCGAGGCCGGCGTGCGGGAGCCCTCGCTCCGCCTCCGCGGGCCGGGAGACGAGGACACGGAACCCTCGCGAGCGAGCAGCCTCGATGCCGGCCAGCCAGAGCGTCGACTTCCCGATCCCCGCCTCGCCCTCCAGCACGATCGCGGCCGGGCCGCCGGCGGTCTCGTCGAGGAAAGCGACGAGTGCGCGCAACTCCTCGTCCCTGCCGATGACGTGGCCGGACATCTGCACGCAATCTGACACAGTCACGTCAGCTCGTCACGTGCAGCACAAACCGGCGTCGTAGCCTTCGCTCGCATCGCGCGGATGGAGCGTGCGGAATCGAAGGTCGGGGGGCACGGCCCGGTCACATCGTCGGGTTCGAGCGACGCGATGCGTGATCCCCGATGGCGGGATCAGCGGGAACTGAGCGGTCACATTCGTCCAAGACACCCGCCGTCGGAGTGTTCTACGCTCGGCGGGAGTACCTAATCACGGGAGGGAGCCGACCATGACTCAATGGGGAGTAATCCCGTCCATCCGCGTTCGGGATATGGCAGAAGCCCTCGCGTTCTACCGCGGAACGCTCGAGTTCACGCTCGACCGCGGCAGCGATAGCGAGATCAACTCGTCACTCACACGCGGGGACGCACACGTGATGGTCGAGACGGCGACAGATCTCTACGGCGACGAGTACAACGCCGCGATCAGGGAGCGCCTGGGAACACCTTCGTGCATCGCCCTGTACATGGAGGCCCCAGATCTCGACGCGTTCTACTCCAGGCTGGAAGCGGCCGGTGCGCGGATCGTCGATCCGCTCGCTGCACGACCGTGGGGTCAGGAGGAGTTCACGGTCGAGGATCACGAGGGCAACTGGTTGACGTTCTGGAAGAAGACCGGTGCCGACTGACGCCATCGAGCGTTCACCCGAGTTGCGCGGCGTAGTCGAGCTCGGTCTCGTCCACGAGGGGCGGAACCGAGAGCAGCAGACCAGGAAGCCGACCGCCGAGGAACACTCGACTCTCAGTTCCCTTCGAGGGCCTGCTGCTGGTCGGTTACTGACTCGGTACGCTCACTCTTCGCTCCCGATGAGCGTGTTGGCTCGCGGGAGCCGCGCGTGGATGATGCGGAGCGCGTTGACCGCGTGCTCTGCCCAGTGGTTCCAGAAGCCCCAGTGCCAGGTGTACACGGCCTCGCCCTCGGGGCCGCCGGCCCGAAGGAGGTCGAAGCCTTCCTGCAAGCCCCAGTAGATGTCGCCGAGATCGTCGGACAGGAGGTGTCCGGCGAGATGGTCGGAGAGTGGCTGTCCGTGTTCATCCAGCGCGTCCCTGCCGAACGCCACGACCGTCCTGTAGAAGTCGATGCCGCCGAACTTCTGCGACAGCTCCCGGTAGATCGGAGCTCGCCGCTCGGACTCCTCGTCGGTGAACTCCCTCTCACCGTCGAACGTCCAGGCGCCGTCCCAGATTTCCGGTAGGTGCAGTGCCCTGCCGTACAGAGTGGAGAGTGCGTCGGCGAAGTCGGCGAGTACGTCGTCGCGGCGAGCCTTCGGTCTCGTCTTCTTCTGGGCCGGTTTGACAGCGGTCTCGATCAGAGCGATGTACTTCTCGGCGGCCGCCTTGAACTCGGCGAGGGCGTCGCGTTCGCTCGGCACCCGCCGCATCACACCACACGTTCAGCTCGGCACGACACGTCGGCGTGCAGCGTCTCAATGCCCCGAGCGTTCCTTCGGCGTCGACGAGCCGGTTCGGCGGATCCGTGGCCCACCTATCCGAGCCGGTTGCTGCTCGCACCTCGGTCGCGGGTGACTGCGCGTTCGCGGGATATGGCGGACTACGCGGGTACGACGAGGAATTCGGCTCGCCGCGGGTCATCCGTCAAGCGCCCGTCCAGGATCCGGACCTCGCTGCGATCTCTTCCGAGCGCTCCGTACCAGTCGATTTCTCTGACATCTCCGATCATCGCGGCGACATCCCATGTCGTCCACGACGGACCATCCGAGCGTATGAACGGAACCCACACTCCCGTGTCTTGCTCTGCAGCGGACACGGAGAGACGGTAACAACGTCCCCCGGACGTACTTCCCGGCAGAGTCGGCTCTTGGGCGCGGCAACGGGCGGATGGGTCGCAGGATCCAGCCAGAACGGCGGCGTGATCCGCGCCTACGAGCTCATCGAGCCCCTCGGGAACCGAGCCGATCGGACGATGATCTCGGTCGCGCTCGACTCGGGGGCGATCGTCACGCGCAAACCCGCGTGAGTCCTGAGTGGCCCCGGGAGGAGTCGAACCTCCGCACGCAGATTCGAAGTCTGCCGCTCTATCCACTGAGCTACGGGGCCCCGGGCCAGTATGCCCGGATGCCGCGCGCGTAACGGCCGAGAGATCGTCACCGCCTGCCCCGCCGACGGGCCGCACCTCGTGGTTCTCCGTCCGACCCCGGTCCTACCCTCGCCGCATGACGCTCGGGATCGTGGTGTTCGGCGCCGCGTTCCTCGTCGGGCTCGGGCTCGGCACGTACACCCGACGCCCGTTCTCGACCGCCTTCTTCGTCCTGGGCTGCTTCACGGCGTTGCTCGTGTTGTCGGCGACGGGCGAGGCACTCGGCGCCGCCGCTGTGCTCGTCATCGTGTTCCTGCTCGGCCTCGTCGCCGAGAGCGTGCGCGAGACGTTCGCGATACTCGTCGGCCGCTACTAGCAGTGGGGGCACCCGGCGGGTCGGCTCCCGGAAGGGCGCCTATCCTGGGGACCCCGCGGGCGTGGCGGAACTGGCAGACGCGACGGGTTTAGGTCCCGTTGGGCCGCGAGGCCCTTGGAGGTTCGAGTCCTCCCGCCCGCATCAGTCGAAGCGGCTCAGGCGCAGGAAGCCGATGTCGTGGCGCGTCTCGCCGTCGAGGGCGAGGTCGGCGAGGATCTCGCCGACGACGGAGCAGAACTTGAACCCGTGCCCGGAGAAGCCCGCCCCGAGGACGGCGTGCGGGGAGTCCGGGTGGCGGTCGAGGAGGAAGTGCTCGTCAGGGGACGGCTCGAAGAGGCACGTCTTCACGGCGATCGCAGGCCCCGCGCCCTCGGGGAAGTAGCGCTCGGCGAACGCGCGGAGCGGCGTCTCGTCGTCGATCGTCGGCTCGCGTGGGATCCCGTCCGGGTCACCACCCTCGCCGAAGTGGTCGTAGCGGCCGAGCTTGAAGCCGGGGATGCCGAACGCGGGGAACCCGTAGAAGTGCTCGCCGTCGAGCGAGAGGTTGAATACCGGGAAGCGGGCAGGCTCGAAGACGTCCGGCCGCGTGGGCTGGAGCCACGCGAGCGCCTGGCGGACGCCTCGCACGAGGCCGGGCGGGAGCCGAGCGACGTCCTGCGACCACGCTCCCGCGGTGAGCACGAGCCGATCCGCTTCCACGACCTCGCGATCGGTCGTCACGCGGACGCCGCTCCGGGTGTCCTCCCACTCGACGACGCGCTCGCGCGCCCGCACGACCGCGCCGGCGGCCAGGGCGCCCGACACGTGGGCGACGATGCAGCGCTCGGGGAGAACGAAGCCGCCGTCGGGCTGGAGCAGGACGGGGAGTTCGTCGGGCAGGCGATAGGCCGGAAAGCGCCGGCCGAGCTCGCGCCCGTCCATGAGCTCGTGCGGGAGGTCGAAGTCGAGACACGAGCGGAGGGACCCCTCGTAGACCTCGCCCCCGGCGT
>JBOHBB010000060.1:0-2031 GCA_050698135.1 Gaiellaceae bacterium | reverse complement strand
GAGCTCCCGCCGGAGCTGATCGCGCAGCGCCCGGCGGAGCCGCGGGACGCCTCGCGCCTGCTCGTCTACCGCCTCGCGACCGGTCAGGTCGAGCACCGGGCGTTCGCGGAGCTCCCGGACCTCGTCGCCGGGCAGCTCGTCGTCGTCAACGACACGCGCGTCGTCCCGGGCAGGCTGCGCGTCCGGCGTTCGACGGGCGGCGCCGTGGAGGTGACGCTCGTCGAGGAGCGCGTGCGAGGGACGTGGGAAGCGCTCGTTCGCCCTGCCCGGCGCCTGCGGGCCAGCGAGCGGCTCGGGCCCGTCGAGCTCGTCGAGGCCCTCGGCGGGGGCCGCTGGCTCGTGCGGCTCGAAGGTGAGCCAGAGGGGGAGCCTCCGCTCCCGCCGTACATCCATGGGCGCCTGGACGACCCGGAGCGCTACCAGACCGTGTACGCGCGAGAGCCGGGGTCGGCGGCGGCGCCGACGGCGGGGCTCCATCTGACGCCGGGACTGCTCGCACGGCTCGATCCGGTCTCCGTGACGCTCCACGTAGGCGTGGACACGTTCCGCCCGGTGACGACCTCGCGCGTCGAGGATCACGAGCTCCACGGGGAGCGGTACGCCGTGGAGCCCGAGGCGTGGCGCCGCATCGCCGCAGCCGGGCGGGTGCTCGCGGTGGGGACGACGACGGTGCGGACGCTCGAGTCCGTCGCACGGACCGGCGAGCTCTCGGGGCGCACCCGGCTCTTCATCGTGCCCGGGTTCGAGTTTCTCCGCGTCGACGCGCTGCTGACGAACTTCCACCTTCCCCGCTCGACGCTGCTCGCGCTCGTGATGGCGTTCGTCGGCGTGGAGGAGACGCAGGCGCTCTACCGCACGGCGATCGCGGAGCGCTATCGCTTCTACTCGTTCGGCGACGCGATGGTGGCCTTGTGATCGTGCGTCGGAGGCGGGACGCTTTCGGCACGATCTCGTGTCCCATGCGCGCACACTTCCGCAGTAGGCTCGAAGTGGGAGGAGGCGAGGGGTGGCCCCAGAGGGCTACGGTCTCCCCGGAGCTGTCCGAACGAGCCGGGAGCCGGGTCCGCTGACCACGTTCCAGGTCACGGCGACCGACGGCGCCGCCCGGGCCGGGATCCTCGAGACGGCGCACGGCGCGATCCCGACGCCGGCGTTCATGCCGGTCGGGACGAAGGCGACGGTGAAGTCGCTCCACCCCGACGAGGTGCGCGCGCTCGGGGCGCACGTGATCCTCGGGAACGCCTACCACCTCCACTTCCGGCCGGGGGAGGACGTGATCGAGAGCCTCGGCGGTCTGCACGGGTTCTCGGGCTGGGACGGGCCGATCCTCACGGACTCCGGCGGGTTCCAGGTCTTCTCGCTCCGCGACACGATCCTCGCGCTCGACGAGGACGGCGTGACGTTCCGGTCGGTCTACGACGGCTCTCGAGCGCGCTTCACGCCCGAGGGCGTGGCCGAGATCCAGCGGCGGCTCGGCTCGGACGTCGCGATGTGCCTCGACGTCTGCCTCCCGGCCGGCGCCGACCGCCCCGAGCTCGAGCGCGCCGTCGCCATCACGGCCCGCTGGGCCGAGCGCCAGGTCGCGGCTCCCCGCGCCACGGGCCAGCTGCTCTTCGGAATCTCGCAGGGCGGCACGGACGACGACCTGCGGCGACGGTCGATCGAGGAGGTCGCGGCGCTGCCGTTCGACGGCAACGCGCTCGGCGGCCTCGCCGTCGGGGAGTCACGGGACGAGATGCTCGACTGCGTCGCGTGGGCTGCCCCGCTCCTGCCTGCCGGGAAGCCCCGCTACTTCATGGGCATCGGCGACCCGGCCGGGATCCTCGAGGTCGTCGCGCGCGGAGTCGACCTCTTCGACTGCGTGCTCCCGACCCGAACCGCGCGCACGGGCTCGGCGCTCGCGTGGAGCGGGCGCCTGAACCTGCGCAACGCCCGTTACGCACGCGACGCGGGCCCGCTCGAGGACGGCTGTGGCTGCCCGGCGTGCTCGCGCTTCTCGCGCGCGTACGTCCGGCACCTCGTCATGCAGGA
>JBOHBB010000059.1:0-4186 GCA_050698135.1 Gaiellaceae bacterium | reverse complement strand
GCCTCGCAGCGACGATCCGCGCCGGCTCGGCCCAGTCCTCGATCCCGATCGAGCTCGACCTCCACGTCGACGAGCACCTGCCGCCCGCCGTCGAGGCCGCTGCGTACTACGTCTGCTCCGAGGCGGTGACGAACACCGTGAAGCACGCCAGTGCGTCGCGTGTCTGGCTCACGATCCGGAGCGGCGAAGGGATGCTCGCCGTCGAGGTCCGCGACGACGGCGTCGGCGGCGCCCTCATGAACGAAGACCCGGAGGCGACCGGCCTCACCGGGCTCGCCGACCGGGTCGAGGCGCTCGGCGGGGCGCTCGAGCTCGAGAGCCCGCCGGGCGCGGGCACCCGCCTCGTAGCGCGGTTCCCGATCCGACGGAACGGGGACGCCGCGTGAGCGAGTGGCGCGAGCGAAGCTGCTACGCGAGCGAGGCGGTCTCCGCGATCAACCCCGGCGACCACGTCTTCGTCGGCAGCGCGTGCGCGACGCCCCGTGCGCTTGTCGCCGCTCTCGAGCGGCTCCAGCCTCCGACCGCGGGCGTCGTCCTCGTCCACTTCCTGACCGACGGCCTCGACATCGCCGGCGCCGGGAAGACGGCGTACCGCCATCGGGCCCTCTACCTCGGAAGCGACGCACGGGCGCTCGCGGCGACGGGGCTGATCGACTACCTCCCGGTGTCGCTGCCGGAGGTCCCGAGGCTCCTCCGCACCGGACGCATGCGGCTCGACGCCGCGCTGATCCAGGTAGCGCCGCCCGACGCCGACGGCACGTGCAGCCTCGGCATCTCCGTGGACGTGACGAAGTCCGCCGCCCTCGCCGCCCGCACGGTGATCGCGGAGGTGAACCCGTCGATGCCGCGGACCCGCGGGGAGAGCCGCATCCCGTCCGACCGCATCCACCGCTTCGTCGAGGTCGACACCCCGATCGTCGAGTACCTGCATCCCGAGGTCGAAGGGGTGGAGGAGCAGATCGCCCGCTACGTCGCCCGCCTCGTGGACGACGGCTCGACGCTCCAGATCGGGCTCGGTCGCGTCCCCAACCGCATGCTCGCGTACCTCACGAACCGGCGCGAGCTCTCGATCCACTCGGACGTCATCACGGAGCCCGTCGTCGACCTCGTCGCCGCGGGCGTCGTCTCGGGCCCGGTGGTCACGAGCATGGCGATGGGAACACGGCGGCTGTACGACCTCGTCGACGACAACCCCCGATTCAGCTTCCAGGCCGTCGACGACGTCTGCGACCCGGAGGTCATCGCCGGGAAGACCCGCATGGTGTCCGTGACGCAGGCGTTCGGGATCGACCTCACCGGCCAGGTCTGCACCGAGAGCCTCGACGGCGAGCCCTACGGAGGCGTGTCGACCGGCCCGGCGTTCCACCGCGGTGCGCTCGCCTCGGAGGACGGCCTCGCCGTCGTGTGCCTCTCGTCACGCATGCCCGGCGGCGAGGCGGCGGTCAAGGCGTCACTGGGGCCGGCCGACGCAGTCTCCATTCCCCGGGCCGACGTGCACTGGGTGATCACCGAGTACGGGACGGCGTACTTGTTCGGGCGCTCGCTCGCCGAACGCGCCGTCTCGCTGATCGAGATCGCGCACCCGGAGGACCGCGGAGCGCTGCTCGAGGCGGCGATCGCGCAGGGCCTCGTCGGGCCGAAGCAGCTGCTCCGCAGCCGCGGCGCGTACCCGGTGTCGGAGGAGCGCGACGTGCGCCTTCGGGACGAGCGGGAGGTCCGGGTCCGCCCCACACGCACGACGGACGCGCGGGCGATGCAGGAGCTCTTCTTCCGGCTGACGGAGGAGGACGTGCGCAGCCGCTTCTTCCAGAAGCTGACCTCGCTCACGGACTCGGTCGCACAGCACCTGTGCAGTGTGAGCTACGACGAGGAGATGGCCTTCGCGGCCGTGGTCGGGCCGCGTGAGAGCGAGCGGATCGTCGCGACGAGCTGCTACTACCTCGACGCCGCGACCGGACTCGCCGACGTCGCCTACCTCGTCGATCCGGAATGGCAGGGCTCGGGGCTCGGGACGATCCTCCACGAGCGAACGGTCGAGTACGCGCGGGCGCACGGCGTTCGCGGCTTCACGGCGGACGTCCTCGCGTCGAACGAGGCCATGCTGCGCGTCTTCCAGCGTGGTGCCCACGAGCTCACCTCGACGATGGCCAGCGGGAGCTACGAGGTGACGATGCTGTTCCCGCCGAGCCCGCCGCCCTAGACGCTCCCGCGGAACGTGTCGCACGAGTTCGGCGTGCCGCCCTCGATCCCGCGGACGAACCAGCTCTGGCGCTGGTCCGCGGAGCCGTGGGTCCAGGTCTCCGGATTGACCTGGCCCTGCGTCTTCTCCTGGATGCGGTCGTCCCCGATCGCTGCCGCGGAGGTGAGCGCCGCCTGGACGTCCGCGCGCGTGATGTCCTCGACGAGGCCCGTGCGTAGCGCGTTCGCGACCCACGCGCCCGCGTAGCAGTCGGCCTGCAGCTCGACGCGGACGGCTCCGCTCTGGGGCCCGGTGTCGCGACCGCTCGCACGCTCGAGGGTCCCAGTCAGGTTCTGGACGTGGTGGCCGTATTCGTGAGCGAGCACGTAGGCCCGCGCGAGCGGGGCCGACGAGCCACCGAAGGACTCGAGCTCGTCGAAGAAGCCCAGGTCGATGTAGACGTGGCGGTCGGCAGGGCAGTAGAAGGGCCCGACGGACGAGCTCGCCGCGCCGCAGGCGGTCGAGACGCTTCCGTCGAAGAAGCGCGTCGTGGCCGGCTCGTAGTTCCGCACGGCCTTCGCCCAGTACGCCTGCACGCTGTTCACGACCCCGAGGACGAAGCAGTCCTCGTGCTGGTTCGCGTCCTCCCCTCGTTCGCAGTGCTCGAGCGTCGCCCCCGGAGCGGCCGTCCCGGCCGTCTGCCCGGTGAGGTCACCGAGGCCGCCGAGATCGCCCCCACCGCCGAGGTTCCCCCCGAGGAGGAGTACCGCGAGGACGATCAGGATGGTGACGATGCCGCCGCCCCCGAGCGCCATCGGGGCGCCGCCGCCCATCCGCCGTCCACGGTAGTCCTCGACCTGCGAGCGGTCGAGCTTCGCGTCCTTCCGGAATCGCATCGTGCGCGTTATACCCCGGCCCGTAGCACCGGTAACTACGCTCCGCGGAATGGACGGCGCGGGCGGGACCACGGAGCTCGTGCCCCGGCTCGAGGGGTCGCCCCTCGCGCTCGCGCAGATCGATCTGGGCGCCGGGACCGCCTGGGCCCCGCCGCGCGCGGACGACGACGTGCTCCTCTGGGTCGTCGCCGGCGCGGGGACGCTCGTACTCGGAGGCGAGTCGTTCGCGCTCGAGCCCTCCACCGCAGCCCTCGTGCTCGCGGGCGAGGAGACGGCGGTCGATGCGTCTTCGTCGCTGTGTCTTCTGCGGGTGTCGGTCGGGCCGGGCGCCGACCGCCACGCGGCGCTGGGACGACGGGAGACGACGGCCCGCCTCGACGATGGCGGTGCCGAGGCGGCGACCGGCGCGCGCTCCTTCCAGCTCCTCTTCGGCCCGCACAACGGCTCGACGCGGGCGACGCTCTTCGCCGGCTTCATCCCGCCGGGGAAGGCGCCCTGGCACTACCACCTGTACGACGAGATCGTCTGGATCCCCGACGGCCCCGGACGGCTGCATCTCGGCGACGGGGTGCACGAGCTCGGCCCCGGGGCGGCGTTCCGGCTCCGGCCGCGCCAGGTGCACATCGTCGAGAACGCGAGCGCCGACCGGGAGCTCGCGATCCTCGGCGTCTTCACCCCTGCGGGCAGCCCCTCCGCGGCGTACCTGTCGCCCGACGTGGCGGCGGCGTACGTCGTCGCGGGATGACGGTCGAGCGGCCGGTGCTGCTCTACGACTCGGGCTGCCGCGTGTGTCGGTTCGTCGCGCGCGCCGCGCTGCACCTCGATCGGCGGCGGGAGCTCGCGGTGCTCCCGCTCCAGGACCGCGAGGCGGGTCGCTTCCTCGACCGGCTCCCACCCGAGGAGCGTCTCGCGAGCTGGAGGCTCGTGCGCCGCGACGGCTCGCTCGTCGGCTACGGCGCGGGCCTGAGCGAGCTGCTCGGCTCCGTGTGGCTCACGCGCGCGCTGGGTCGGGCCGTCTCCGTCGTGCCGCAGCAGACCCTCGACACGCTCTACGAGCACGCGGCGCGACGGCGCGGACGGCTTGGCCGGCTCGTCCCGCGCGGCCCCGCGC
>JBOHBB010000058.1:0-3489 GCA_050698135.1 Gaiellaceae bacterium | reverse complement strand
GACGAGGAGCCGTTCGACTCGAGCGTCTCCGAGACGAGGCGGATCGTGTACGGGAACTCCTCGACCGTCGGGATGGCGGCCTCGAGCGCCCGCTGGGCGAGCGCGCCGTGGCCGATGTCCCGCCGCTTCGGGCCGCGCATGAAGCCCGTCTCCCCGACCGAGTAGGGCGGGAAGTTGTAGTGGTGGATGTATCGGCGCTGCTGCTCGCGGGAGAGGTCGTCGATCTTCTGCCCCTCCTTGACCGTGCCGAGCGTGAGCAGCGTGAGGATCTGCGTCTGCCCCCTCGTGAAGAGCGCCGAGCCGTGCGTGCGGGGGCTCACGGTGACGTCGCACTCGACGTGCCGGATCTCCTCCTCGGAGCGCCCGTCGGGCCGCCGCTTCTCGACCGCGATCTTCTTGCGGACGAGGTCCTTGTACACGGCCTCGGACGCACGCTTGACGAACTGCTTCGTCACGGAGTCCTTCACCGCGGGCTCGCCCTCGGCGGGCGGCTGGCCCATCGGGAATGGGAGCGCGAGGTCCTCGAGGATGCGGTCGAAGAGGAGGTCTCGCTTCGCCGAGCGGAGCTCCTTCGAGTCCTGCTCAGCGTCCGTCAGCTCGCGCAGGTCGGCGAGGAACTGCTCGCGGATCGGGCCCTCCACGGCGGCGAGGCGCGCCCTCTCGAGGATCGCCGAGAAGCTCGCCCGCACCTGGGCCCTGCGAACAATGTCGTCCTCGGTCGAGGCCATCGAGATCTCGGGCGACGCGGAGGCGACGAGCTCGTCGACGGCCACCGCCGCCTCCCGCAGCCCATGCGCGGCGATCGCGGCCCGCACGGCCTCGCCGTGCTCCGCCTCGAGCTCGACCGTCAGCTCGGTGTCGACCCACTTCGGCTTGCCCACCTGCTCGCGCAGGTCCTCGAGCGCCTCGCAGATCCGGCGAACCTCGGCGTGGGCGAGGTCGAACGCCTCGAGGATCGTGTCCTCCGGCACCTGGTCCGCCCCCGCCTCGACCATCGTCAGCGCCTCGCTCGTCCCCACGACGATGAGGTCCATCGTCGACTCCTCGAGCTGCTCGAGCGACGGGTTCAGGACGAGCTCGCCGTCTATCCGCCCCACCCGGACGGCCCCGATGGGACCCTGGAACGGCAGCGGCGAAACCATCAGCGCCGCCGAGGCGCCGTTGATGCAGAGGATGTCGTGCGGTGTCACGAGGTCCGCGGAGAGGACGGTGCAGATGACCTGCACCTCGTTGCGGAAGCCCTTCGGCCAGAGGGGCCGGATGGGCCGGTCGATCATGCGCGCGGTGAGGGTCGCGCGCTCCGTCGCGCGGCCTTCCCGCTTGAAGAATCCGCCGGGGATCTTCCCGGCGGCGTACATCCGCTCCTCGACGTCGACCGTGAGCGGGAAGAAGTCCGCGTCCGGCCGCGTGTCCGGACGGCCGACGGCCGTCGCGAGGATCATCGTCTCGCCCGAGCGGACGAGGACTGCGCCGTCCGCCTGCTTGGCGAGCTTGCCCGTCTCGAAGACGATCTCCTGACCGCCTATCTCGACGGACACCGTGGCTTCACGCCCGGTGACTGTGCTCATTGGGGTATCCCTTCACCTTTCCTTCGTGTTCGGAAGGTGGAGGTTTGAGTCAGCTCCGCTCCGCTCGTCCTGGCACGGCCGGAGCTCGCTCAAACTTCCACCTTCCCTCGGCTGTGAGCCCTACCTTCGCAGGCCGAGCTCCTTGATGAGGGCGCGGTAGCCCTCGATGTCCTTCCGCTGCAGGTAGTCGAGGAAGCGCCGGCGGCGCCCCACGAGCTTGAGCAACCCGCGCCGGGAGTAGTGGTCCTTCGGGTGCTGGCGAAGATGCTCGGTGAGATCGGTGATCCTCCGGGTGAGGAGGGCGATCTGCACCTGCGGCGAACCCGTATCTGCGGGACCGCTCCCGTGCTTGTCGATCACTTCCTGCTTGACTTCCTTCGTGAGGCTCATGCGACTCCTCCTGATAGACGATTCCGCAGTCCCCGCCTCGCGTGGAAGGAGCACGCCGAGGCCGCGGCTACGGTCTCGGGAAGGGTAGCAACGGGCCGTGATCGGCGTGCTCATGCGGGTCCTGGCGATCCTCGGCGTGGTCGTCGTGGCCTTCGGCGTCCTCTGGTTCACGGGGCTCCTCGTGCCGCTCGCGTCGGAGGGGACCTCGAGCATGGCGCCGACGATCCCGGCGTGCGACGGACGCTCGCTCGCCGAGGGCTTCACCTACAAGTGGCGCGATCCGCATCGCGGCGAGCTCGTCGTCTTCCACGCGAGCGGCACGATCGGGGGCCCGGTGACGCCGGACGCCGACTCGGACGACCTCTCCCTCACGAAGCGCGTCGTCGCCATCCCGGGCGACCAGGTGCAGGGGCGCGACGGCAACGTCTACGTCAACGGGTTCAAGATCGACGACATCGAGACCGAGCCGTTCCCGCGCGAGGAGATCGGCGCGGACGAGTACTTCGTGCTCGGCGACAACCGCTCGTTCTCGCAGGACAGCAGGGACTTCGGCACGGTCCCGCGCGACGCGATCTTCGGGAAGGTCTTCTGGGTCTTCTGGCCGCTCGGAGACTTCGGGTCCCCGGAGCTGCGCCACGAGGGCCCGCCGCCCGGCGCGGGCCTCTGCGACTGAGCGGCACGTGCGCGCGGGTGTAGCTGCCGGGCACCCGGCGACCGCCGAGGTCGGGGCCGCGATCCTCCTGGACGGTGGGACCGCGGCGGACGCGGTCGTCGCGATGGGGCTCGCATCCTGCGTCGCAGAGACGGTCATGAGCGGCCTGCTCGCGGGCTGTCACGCGATCTCGTTCGACGGCTCGCGCGTGGCGAGCCTCGACGGGTTCGCCGCCGTGCCCTCGGGCGAGGGCGACCTCGACGAGGCGCCGGTCGCGTTCGGCGACGAGGTCGTCGTCTACCACCTCGGCCCGGCCTCGTGTGCCGTGCCCGGGCTGCCGGCTGCGCTGGGCGAGCTCTCGGAGCGCCTCGGGCGGCTCTCGTGGAAGCGGCTGGTCGAGCCGGCGCTCGCCCTCGCCCGGGCCGGCGTGCCGCTGCCGGCCATGCACGAGCGCTCGCTCGCGATGCTCGCAGGCGTCTTCGCGCGCGAGCACGGGCGGCACCTCTTCCTCCGCGAGGGTCGGACGCTCCGCGAGGGGGAGCTGCTCGTCCAGCCCGGCCTCGTCACCGCGCTCGAGATGCTGGCGGACGAGGGCGCGGAGAGCGCCTATCGCGGCTCCCTCGCCGAGGCGCTCCTCGCGGTCGACGGCGTCGTCCTCACCGCGGACGACCTTCGCGGATACGGCGCCCGCTGGCAGGACGCGCAGCTCGTCCCCTTCCACGACTACCGGGTGGCGACCCGCGGAGGCTTGTCCGGCGTTCCCGAGCTCCTTCCCCGCATGCCGCGGCTCGCCGGCGCGCCGGAGAAGGAGCGCGTCCTGGCGCTCGTCGCGGCACTCGAGACCGATGGCTCCGGTGGCGAGCACACGACGAACATGGC
>JBOHBB010000057.1:0-9924 GCA_050698135.1 Gaiellaceae bacterium | reverse complement strand
CTCGGTGGGGTCGGCTCCTCGTGCACGTGCGCCCATAGCAGTGCGACATCGGTCGCACGCGGAAACGGCGACTGCCCGGTGAGACACTCGTACACGACGCAGCCGAGCGAGTACACGTCCGAGCGCTCGTCCAGGGGCTCGCCCGTGATCTGCTCGGGGGCGACGTACTCGAGTGTGCCGACGACGGTTCCGGCGACCGAGACTCCCGAGAGCGAGCCCGTGCGCTTGGTCAGGCCGAAGTCGCCCAGGTAGCAGTGCTCTTTGCCGGCGGACTCCGCGATGAGGATGTTCGAGGGTTTGACGTCACGGTGGATCAAGCCCTGGGCGTGGGCAGCGTCGAGCGCCTCCGCGATCTGCGCGAGAAGGTCGACAGCGCGGTCCGGTTCCAGCGCTCCACCTTCGGCGATGACCTTCGCCAGGTCGGACCCCTCGACGTAGCGCATGGCCAGGAAGAGGACGCCCGCCTCCTCGCCTGCCTGGTAGATCGGGATGACGTGCGGGTGGTCGAGTGAGGCGGCGATCCTCGACTCTCTCAGCAAGCGCTCGCGGAAGCGCTCGTCCTGGGCGAGCTCGGGGGCGATCACCTTGAGGGCGACCTTGCGCCCGAGCCCCTCCTCAACCGCGCGGTAGACCGCGCCCATCCCCCCGCGGCCGATGAGCGCCTCGACCCGGTAGCCGGCAACCGTGGTCCCGGGCGCCAGCTGGCTCACGACGTGACTCACCGGCCACTTCTAACAGAGGCCCGCAAGTGGTGTCTAGCCGCCCGAGCCCTCCGGCCCGGGGCTGACGGCGCCGCGCACGGTCACCCACACGTCGGTCGCAGAAGCGGCAACGCGCCGCGGCTCGTTGCCGATGGTGATGGTCGCGACGACTCGTTTCGTCTCGGCATCGATGCGGGACACGGTTCCGTCGAGACCGTTGACGACCCAGACGGCGTTGCCTCCGACCGCTACGTCTGCGGGGCCGTCGCCCACGCTGATCGTCTCGACTCGCACCGGCAGCCGCGGGCCGGAAGGCTCGATGCGCGTCACCGTATCGCTCTCGAAGTTGGCAACCCAGACGGAGCCGAGACCGACCGCAATCGCACTCGGGTCGTCGCCGACGTCGACCAGTCGTACCTCACGGCGCGTGACCGGGTCGATCTCCGCCATGGTGTCGGCGGCACGATCGGTAAGCCAGATCGAGCCGAGGCCCAGAGCAACGTCGGAGAACCACGGTGAGACGGCGGAGACGTCCACGCGAGCGAAGGAAGCAGCTTTCGTGCCTGTGACAGCCCGGCTCAGGAAGCTGTCGCATCCGAGCCATACGGGATTCGCTTTTCCGAGCGCAACCTCGTCAACGGCCAAGAACGCATTCCTGCGGACGCAGGCGCGACCCTCGATCCTGGTGCGTCCCTGAAGCGATCTGATGCCAAATGTGAACCAGTCGAGTCCCGCAACGAAGTGGCTCGAGCCGATCGTGGACGACGCCGAACCGACCGGAGCGGGCGAACGGCTCTTCGAACGCCCGGCTCGGTACTCGGCGAGCGCAACCCAGAGGACTGCGTTCGCAGATCGCACGTCGGTCGGGTATCTCCCGATCGAGACGGTCTCGGAGACCTGACGTACCCTTCGATCGATCTGCATGACGGTCCCGTCGCTCGAGTTGGCGACCCACGCGCTGTCGCGGTCGAGGGCAATTCCCTCCGGGTTCACGCCAACCGGGATCTCCGCGACCAGCTCGTTCGAGGCGGGATCGATGACACCGACCGAGTTCGGCGAGACCGGCGCGAGCCCGCCGGAGTCGCGGGCGAGGAGGAAAGCGGCAAGCGCAGCGGCCAGGACGAGGGCGAGAAGCGCGGCGAACCCGGCGAGAATCGTGCGTCCAGGTCGCTGGTGCGCGTGGGCACGCTGGACGAGGCCCCGGGCAGAGCGGGCGCGGACGACCCCGGAGGCCAAGCGCGAGCGGCGGCCGGCGGTCTCGGACGGCGCCAGGCTGAGGGCGGAGCGGGTCGCCTCCACGAGCTCCCCCGCCGAGCGGTAACGGCGGCCGGGCTCCTTGGCGAGAGCTCGGGCGAGGACGGTGTCGAGCTCGCGGGAGAGCTCGGGGCGTGCCTCGGAGGGAGGGGGCGGCTCCTCGTGCACGTGTGCCCAGAGCAGCGCCACATCCGTCGCTCGAGGGAAGGGCGCCTGCCCGGTCAGGCACTCGTAGAGGACGCAACCGAGTGAGTACACGTCCGAGCGCTCGTCGAGCAGGTTGCCGGTGATCTGCTCGGGGGCGACGTACTCGAGCGTGCCCACGATCTCGCCGGCGACCGAGATGCCCGAGAGGGAGCCCGTGCGCTTGGTGAGGCCGAAGTCTCCGAGGTAGCAGTGCTCACTGCCCGCCGACTCGGCGATGAGGACGTTCGAGGGCTTGACGTCGCGGTGGACGAGGCCGTGCTCGTGGGCGGCGTCGAGCGCCTCTGCGACCTGCGCGAGGAGCTCGAGGGCGCGCCGCGGCTCGAGCGTGCCCTCTTCTGCGATGAGCTTTGCAAGGTCCGTGCCCTCGACGTAGCGCATGGCCAGGTAGAGGAGCCCTCCCTCCTCGCCCGCCTGGTAGATGGGAACCACGTGCGGGTGGTCGAAGGAGGCTGCGATTCGCGACTCGCGGAGGAAGCGCTCGCGGAACCGCTCGTCTTGAGCGAGCGCGGGGGCGATCACCTTGAGCGCGACGTTCCGCCCGAGCCCTTCCTCTGCTGCGCGGTAGACCGCACCCATCCCCCCGCGGCCGATGAGCGCCTCCACCTGGAAGCCGGCCACGATTGTGCCGGGCGCCAGCTCTGACCCTGCCAGGGAGCTCACCAAAATCGTTTCTAACAGGGGGCGCGAGGGGTGTCTAGGACGCGAGGCGTGAGCTGACTACAGCGGGCCCCAGCCGCAGCGCCGCCCGAGCGCGTCAGGATCGAGCACGTGGACCCGCCCGCGCTCGAGCCTGACCGATCCCCCCTTCTCCTCCTCGCGCAGCACGCGGTTGACGGTCGCCCGAGACGTCCCTGCCATCTCGGCCAGGTCCTCCTGGGTGAGCGGAACCACCGCGTCGCCGGCACGGTCGCCGTACGAGGCTGCAAGCTCGTGCACGCGGCGCCGTACCCGGGTCTCCGCGTCCACGTGGTGCGCCTCGACGAGCCGCTCGCTCGCGTGGCGCAGCTGCACCGCGAGGACGCGGAGCAGGACGTCCTTGACCCCGGGGTGGCTCCGCTGCAGGCGGGCGAAGTCGTCGCGATAGACGGAGCGCGTCTCGCCGGCCTCGAGCGCCGAGATCGTCGCGCTTCGCCTCTCGTCGGGGAGCAGGAGCGCCAGCTCGCCGAACGCCTTCCCGGGGCCGAGCACGTCGAGCAGGACCGAGTCACCGAGGGGCGTCGTCGCCCGGACGGCGAAGCGCCCGCGGACGACGAAGTGGAGCGCCTCGCCGAGGTCGTCCCGGTGGAACACGACCTCGCCCTTCGCGAACGTGCGCCGCCGTGCGGTCGACAGCAGCTCGCGCACGTCCTCGGCGGGAAGTCCTTCGAGCAGCGGCCACTCCATGGGTCAAGTCTGTGGCACCGATGACGTGCGGGCAACCTGCGACGAGGAGAGGTCCCGGTGGCCCTCTCCTCGTGTAGGTGCAAGTCAGCACATCAACCAGTCGCCTGCCTTCCATACCTCCCCGCACCCCGGGACGAACAACTGCTGGCCGTTCGTGCCCAAGGCAGGCTGAGGGAGGATCTGCGCCTGCAAACGGTCACGGTCGGGCCGCGCACCCGTGCACGGCTTCCCCGTCCTCTCGGGGCACAGCCCTTGCAGACGGGCGTTCTGCCCGGCTCCCGCGACAGGCACGAGGCCGAGTGCCCCTACGGCCGCCAGGATCGGCGCAACTCGTCGAATGACTCGAGCGTTCATGACTACGCTCCTCTCGAGTGATCGATTCGGCTCCGGCTCCGCATTGGTCTGCGGTAGCTCCGGAGCACATCCGTGAGCGCGGCAGCGTGAGAGGCGAACTCGGCGCACGCACGGCAGCTGCAGAAGTGCCGGGCAGCAGCGAGCGCGTCGTCCGAGGCCGCGGCCTCGCCGTCGAGCGCGAGGGAGAGCACCAGGCGAGCCCGGGTGCAGCTCCGGTCGTCGACGGCGAGGCGCATGCATCGCCCCTCAGGCCCCGGATTCAGCCGGCGCCCGCTTCGCGACGGCCTCGCGGCGCAGGATCCGATCGAGCAGCGAGACGCTCGGCTGGCGATCCGTCTCCGACTCGACCCTGCGTGCCTCGCGGACCTCCACGGCGCGCATCGCCGCGCGGGCCCGCAGGAGCCGCTCCTCGTCGCGCAGCCGCGCGATCTCGTACTTCGTCCACGGGTGGTTGATGTCCATGTCCCCTCCTTTGGGCGGTTGATCTGCCCCAGGTGTCGCACCGTCTGCTGAAAGGAGGCTTGGCGGCCGCTTGAAGGCCGCTTGAGCGCGGTCTACGGTTGTGCGGTCGTCGAGGGAGGAGGGCTGTGATCGAGTTCCGCGTCCTCGGGCCGCTCCAGGTCGTAAAAGGAGGACGTGCGCTCCCGCTCGGCGGGCTGAAGCAGCGCGGCCTGCTCGCGCTGCTCCTGTTCGAACGTAATCGCGTCGTGCCGCGAGACCGGCTCGTCGACGCACTCTGGGGCGAGGAACCCCCGGCCTCGGCCACGAACAGCGTCCAGGTCTACGTGTCGAAGCTGCGGCGCCTGCTCGAGGACGCCGACGCCGCCGACGGCGGCCGGGGCCTGATCACCGAGCCGCCCGGCTACGCGCTCCGGATACCGGCAGGAGCGCTCGACGCGGACGAGTTCGAGCACCTGCTCGCCGAGGGCAAGGCGGCGCTCGCGACCCGCGCGTTCACCGACGCGGAGACCACCCTCGCGAGCGCACTCGCCATCTGGCGCGGGCCTGCGCTCGCAGACCTGGCCCGGGAGCCGTACGCACAGCCGGAGATCGCTCGCCTCGAAGGGCTCCGCCTGGACGCGCTCGAGTCCCGCTTCGACGCGATGCTTGCCGTCGGGCGTGAGGCCGAGGCCGTCGGTGAGCTGCACGCGCTCGTCGGCCTCCACCCGCTCGACGAGCGGCTGCGGGCGCAGCTGATGCGCTCGCTCTACCGGTCGGGCCGGCAGGCCGACGCGCTCGAGACGTACCGGTCCTTCCGGCGGCTGCTGAGCGAGGAGCTCGGGCTCGAGCCGGGCCGGGAGCTCCGTGGCCTGGAGCAGGCAATCCTCCGCCAGGACGAGCCCCTCGGCTCGTCGGAGCCGCTCTCGCGGCCGATCGAGACTCCGGTCGAGGATCAAGCTCCCTCGGCGCCGATCACCACGAGGCCGATCGAGGACGAGCGGCGGCCCGTCACCGTGCTCTTCGCCGACATCGTCGGCTCCACAGCGCTCGGCGAGCGGCTCGAGCCCGACGAGGCCAAGATGCTGGTCGGCGAGTGCGTGACGATGATGAGCCGCGCCGTCGACGAGTACGGCGGCACCGTGCAGGCGTATCAGGGGGACGGGATCTGCGCGTACTTCGGCGTGCCCGCCGCGCACCAGGACGACCCCGAGCGGGCCGCCCGCGCGGCTCTCCGCATCGCCGAGGTGGTGCGCGGCTATGCGCGCGACATCGAGGCAGCATGGGGTATCTCGGGGTTCGCAGTACGGGTTGGCGTCAACAGCGGCCCGGCGGCAGTCGGCCTCGTCGGCACCAACGATCCTCAAGCGGTCGCGCTCGGCGATGCGACGAACGTCGCCGCGCGCCTGCAGGCCGTGGCCGAGCCCGGGACGATCGTGGTGGGCCAGGTCACCGCGCGACGCCTTGCTCAGCGCTTCGTCCTCGAGCCGCTCGGTGAGATAGCCGTGAAGGGGCGGGAAGAGCCCGTGCCGGCGTCGCTGCTCGTGCGCGCGAAGGAGCGCACGCCGCGCGAGCCGCCGACACCCGTCGTCGGCCGCGAGGCCGAGCTCGAACGGCTGCATGCGGCGGTCGACGACCTCGCGGCAGGCCGGGGCCGAGTGATCCTCCTCGAAGGGTCCCCGGGCATGGGCAAGACGCGGCTGCTGGCCGAGCTCGCCTCGATCGCGGGCGACCGAGCGACATGGCTCGAGGGCCAGTGCCACTCGTACGGCGGCCTCCCCTGCTGGCCGTTCGTCGAGATCCTCCTCCGCTGGCTCGGCGCCGAGATCGGAGAGCCGGAGATCGCGATCAGGACCAAGGCGCGGGCGGGTCTTGGAGCGCTTTTCGGAGACGAGCTCGAGAGCGTCTTCGTCCCGCTCGCGGGGCTGCTCCGGCTACGCCTCGACCTCGAAGTCACTCCTGCGGACGACGGTGTCGCTGTCGCCTACGTGCGCTGGCTCGAGGCGCTGGCGGCGGAACGGCCGCTCATCGTGGCCGTCGAGGACGCGCAGTGGGCGGATCCGCCTGCCCGCGAGCTCGCCGAGTCCGTGCTCGAACTCACCGACCGCGCTCCGGTGGCGCTCGTGCTCAGCGAGGAGCCGATCCCCGGATCCGAGGGCGCCGCGCTCCGCGGACGGGTTCTCGCCGAGTACGGGCATCGCACGACCGAGCTCCCGCTCCGCCCGATCTCCGACGCAGCGGCGGACCAGCTGCTGAGCGGCCTGGGAAAAGAGGCGATCGACCGCAGCGACCGCATCCGCCTGATCGGCGAGGCCGAGGGCAACCCCCTGTACCTCGAGGAGCTCGCGCGAGCGTTCCTCGAAGGCGCTCTCGAGCCACGCGGACGGACGTGGACGATGACCGTGGGATCGCACGAGCTCTTGCCTCCGACGCTAGAGAACCTGCTCGTCGCGCGCGTCGACCGGCAACCGGACGGTCCACGCCGCGTCGCGCAGATCGCCTCGGCGATCGGTCGCACGTTCCCGGTCCGGGTGCTCGAAACCGTCGCCGGCGAGGGCGTCGACGAGGCACTGAGGGCGTTGCTCCGGGCCGAGATCGTCCGCGAGCTCAGCCGCTACCCCGAGCTCGAGTGTTCGTTCACGCACGGGCTCCTACGGGAGGCTGTGCTCTCGACGCTCACGGCCGCGCGCAAGCGAGCCCTGTACGCGAGCATCGCCGAGGCGTTCGAGTCGATCTACGCCGACTCGCTCGACGAGCACCTCGAGCGGCTCGCCCACTACCACGCGCAGGCCGGGAATCTCCCGAAGGCGCTCGAGTACGCCGAGCGAGCGCGCGGAGCGCTCGGGCAGGAAGCGTGACCGGCCCAGCAGGCTAACGTTCGACCGACCAGTCCTCGGCGTTCCAGGTGGGATCGCCACCCGGGTTGGGGACGAAGCCGTGGAGCCTCGCGCTCACCGCGCTGAGCGACCTCGCCTGGAACAGCGGGATCCCGGGCACCTCTCGCGCGAGACGCCGGTCTGCCCGGTGCAGGAGACGCGCCCGTTCGTCCGCGTTCACGGTCGAAGCGCTCGCGCGGAGGTCGTCGGTCACGCTGCTCCGACAGTACCCCGTCCAGTTCTCGAGACCTCCGCAGCCCCAGATCGCATCGAGGAACCGGACGTACTGTGGATCGGTTGGCTCCCACGCGAAGAGCGCGAGGTCCCAGTCCCCAGCGGGGAGAACCTGTCCCAGCAGGGTCCCGAGCGGAGCGTACTGTGGGACGACCTCGACTCCGATCGCGCGCAGCTGGGCCTGGATCAGCTCCGCCCGACGCCTGCGAGGCGTACTCTCGGCCGTCGTGAAGAGACGAAGGGCGAGGCGCTCGCCGGCGCACGAGTAGATGCCGTCGGCGGCGCTGCGACGGCAACCGGCCTGCTCGAGCAGCCGTCGGGCGAGAGCGGGTCGATGTCGATAGTCGCTCCAGTTGGCCCGGTAGTAGCGGCTGTTCGTCAGGACGACGGCGCTGTTGAGCGGCTCGATGGCGCGCACGCGCTTCTCCCCGGCGAGGCGCGCGGCCTCGCGTGCGATCGCCACCCGGTCGAGGCCGAAGGCGATGGCTCGACGCACGACCGCGCGCCGGAGCGCGGGGTGACCGCCGCGAGCGAGGCGGAAGTCGAGGTGCTCCCACGCCACGCCGGGACGCGAGACGATCCGGACCCCGTCCGGAGGGCGACGGCGCAAGCCGACGATCGCGCTCCTCTGGACGGAGCTACCGCCCATCAGAAGGTCGGCGTCACCCCGACGGATCGCACCGGCGAGGTCCTCCGCGCGGAAGAAGCGGAAGACGACCCGTTCGACGTACGCGGGGTGCGGCCCCCAGTAGGCCCGGTTGCGGCGGAGCACGAGCTCCTTGCCGCGCTTCCAGTCTTCGACGAGGAACGGCCCGCTCCCGATCGCGGCTCCCGTCCGCGGATTGTCGATGCGGTCGCCCCAGATGATCGTGGGATCCACTCCGCGGAGCGCGTGGGCCGGAAAGAAGGGCTCCGCGTCCTGGTAGGGGAACGGCGTCCGGAACTCCGCGATCACGGTCTTCTCGTCGACGGCCTTCGCCGACTGGACGTCCGCGCACCGGCCCGCGGACCGGCACACGTCCAGGGTGAACAGGACGTCCGAGGCCGTGAACGGCGTTCTGTCGCTCCAGCGCGCCTCCCGTCGAATCCGGTACCGCACGGTTAGCGGGCTCCTCGCGAGGACGTCCATCCCCGACACGAGATTCGGCCGGAACGCGAATCCCGGACGCAGCTCGAAGGCGCCCTGGAGCACGAGGTTCCTCGCCGCGACGAGCGAGCCCCTGCTGCCCGTGCAGGCAGAGTCGAAGAAGCGAAGGCATGCCCACTCCTGGGTCGACTCGATCGCAATAACGACGGTGCCACCACGTGCCGGCGTCCCCGCGCTCGTACCGGCTGCGGATGCGACAGCGACTACCGCTCCGACTAGCGCTGCCACGAGCGACGGGCGTCTCACGTCGACAACCTCCTCGAACTCGGACCCGCCTGGCTCTCTTGTGATCTTCCGCACACGACGATACGGCCGTCTCGACCGCGGTTCAAGGCTCGGGCCCGGGGCCTCGGACCGCCACCCAGACCGTGTCCTCACCCGCCGCGAGGCGCTGTGGCTCGTTGCCTATCGGGATGGTCGCTTCGACCTCCGCGCTCTCAGGATCGATCCGCATCACGGTCCGGTCGAGCTCGTTCGCCACCCACACTGCGCCCTCGCCGACCGCAACGTCGACCGGGCCGTCGCCGACCGGGATGTGCGTGAGCGTCGCGGTCTGGCCCGGCGCCGGGGCGACCCGCGTGATCGTGTCGCTCTCGAAGTTGGCCACCCACACCGAGCCGAAGCCGATGGCGACCGCCACCGGATCCTGACCCACCGTGATGGGGTCCCGCCGTTCGATGACGACCGGATCGATCTCGACCAGCGCGTTCTTCGCGCTGTCCACGAGCCACAGCGACCCGAGCCCGAACGCGACGTCCGCGAACTGCGAGGGGCCCGGCGTCGTGGACGCGGCGAGGCCCGCCTGCAGCCCGACGCTCCGACCCCTGCCGGTACGGGTTTCGAGCCGACCGAGCTGGATCGTCACCCCACATGCGAGCCAGACCGCTCCCGCCCCGACGGCGATGCTCGCCTGCGGCGCCCCGCATGACGCACCCTTGTCGAGCGCTCGAACAGGGCTCGTGGGCTCGCTCGAGTCGGGATTGATACGTCGGAGCTCGCCGCCGGCGCCGAGCGCCACCCAGACCGTCCCGGCGCCGTCAACGAGGTCGCTCGGATAGTTGCCCACGGAGATCGTCCGCACGACCTCGCGCGTCTGCGGATCGATCCGGGACACGGTCTCGTCCTCGACGTTGGCAGCCCACACGTTGCCCTCGCCGACCGCGATCGACTCGGGGTCGATCCCGACCGGCACCTGCGCGACGAGCGTGTTCGAGCCCGGGTCGATGACGCCGACCGAATTCGGGGAGACGGAGGAGAGGCCACCCGAGTCGCGGGTGAGCAGCAAGGCGACGAGGGCCGCGGCGGCGGCGAGGGCGAGCGAGGCGGCGGC
>JBOHBB010000056.1:0-3416 GCA_050698135.1 Gaiellaceae bacterium | reverse complement strand
CGAGCCGCAGGTGATCATGCCCGGTTTTGCCGGGGGAGGCGGGACGATCCGCGCGGACGAGATCGCCGACGCACTCGTGCGGCTGCTCGAGGCGTTCGCGGAGGGGACCGGCGGTGCGGCGAGGCCGATCGTCGACCTGAACTTCAACCTCGAGCCGGAGGGGTGCGCCCGCGTCGCCCGTGCCCTCGAGCGCTTCGACCTGCTGTGGCTCGAGCTGGACATGTTCGATCCCGGCGCTCTCGCCCACGTGCGGCACGTTGCGCCGATGCCCATCTGCTCGGGCGAGAACCTGTACGGCAGCCGCGCCTTTCGTCCGTACCTCGACGCGGGCGGGCTGGACGTCGCCTCGGTGGACGTCATCTGGAACGGGTTCCACCAGGCGAAGAAGATCGCGGACCTTGCGGAGACGTTCGAGGTGAACTGCGCGCCGCACAACTACTACTCGCACCTGGCGACGTTCATCGCTGCGCAGTGGTGCGCCGCGATCCCGAACGCGCGCATCCTCGAGTTCGACGTCGACGACGTTCCCTGGCGGGACGAGCTCGTCACCGTGGTTCCCGAGATCCCGAACGGGGAGATCCGCGTCCCGTCCGGGCCGGGCTGGGGCGTGGAGGTGCGTGAGGACGTGCTCCGCGCGCACCCCTGGCCCGAGCGGTGACCCGCGCGCTCCTCCGGCGTCACGGCCTCGCAGCCGCAGCCGTGGCGCTGCTCCTTCTCGACGGGCTGGTTCGGCTCCTCGTCGGTGAGCCGTACGCCGGGTCGACCGCGCTCCTGCTCGCCGCCTGCGCCCTCGTGCTCGTTCCGCTCCTGCCCGGGGAACTCGCCCTGCCCTCGCTTCGTGTCGCGGCCCTTCCCGCTGTCGGTCTCGCGGCCTACTCCGTTCTCCTCACGAGCGTCTCGGTCGTGGGGATCCCGCTGACCGAGGTCTCGGTCCGTCTCGCGGTCGTCGTCTTCGTCGTGGCGGTCGCGTTCCTGAGCGCGGTGGTTCCCGGGTCGGAAGCGGAGGAGAGCGCGCCGAGGTCCCGCTCGTCGACGGGAGATCGGCTCGCGCTCGCCGGACTCGTCGCCGTGTTCGTGTTCGCCCTCGCGTCGTCGTGGGACATCGTCGACCCGTTTCCGCCGCGGGGCACGGACTGGGGCCACTACCTCCTCTACGCGGACGAGGTCGCCGCCCAGGAGCACCTGCTGATCGACGACCCGCTCGCCGGAGAGGAGCGGCGAGTGTTCGCGGATCCCCCTGCCGTCGGCGCCGTCTACGGCAGCTTCCGCATCCTCGACGGCATCTCGTCCTGGTCGCTCGGCTTCGGCGTGGTGGTCGTCTCTGCCGTGACCGTGCTCAGCGTCTACGCGGCGGTCGGAGGATTGTGGGGGCTCGGTGCCGCTCTGCTCGCCGCCGCGACGTACGCAGTCGCGCCGATCCGCCTCGAACCGATGTACTGGCACGGCCTCGCGACGACGCTCGCGCTCGTCTTCGTCCCGCTCGTCCTGCTCGCCCTGGGGCTGATGTACCGGGGCCGGAGAGACCTTCGCGTGCTCCTCCTGTTCGCGCTCGCGCTGCTCGGGGTCGCGGTCTCGCACTCGACGAGCGCGCTCGTCGTGGCGGTGTTCGTGCTCGCGGTCCCGCTCGTCGACCTGGTGCGACAGCTCGTCGTCCACAGAGGCTCCGTGCGCGCCCTGCGAACGTGGTGGCGGGACGGGGTCCTGCGACCGGTCGTCGCCGGCGTCGCCCTCGCCGTCGTCCTCGGCGCCGGGGCGATCGCACACCTTCGCCTGCAGGCGGCGCGTCTCGGCCCTCTCGTCAGCTATCGCTTCTTCGAGCCGGACTGGCTCGACCTCGACGCGGTCGAGGGGTACTACTCCTGGCCCTTCGTACTGCTCACGGTGGTCAGCCTCGCCCTCGTCCTGTCGGCCCGCGTGCTGAGGCGTGACACCGCGCTCCTGGCCGTTGCGGCGCTCGCGGTCGCGAGTGCGCTCGTCAGTCAGCTCTGGCGCCTCCACATCCCGTTCGAGTACCGACGATCGGTCTTCTACCTCGGAGTCGCGATGGCCGTCGTCGTCGGGGTCTCCTGGCTTCGGCACGGACGTGCGGTGCCGTGGATCGCTGCCTACGTGCTCGCGCTCGCGTACATCGCTCACACCTCGATCGGCCTGCGGCTCCCCGAACGGCTGCTCGAGGGCCCGGAGCGGCATTCCGCTGCGGTCTCGGGCCTGCAGAAGCTCCGCGAGGACCTCGACAGCGGACGCCGTCCGGACGCGTCGCTCGTCGTCGCCGACCGCTGCCTGCACTTCGTGGTCCCGTACCTGCTCCGGCGACCCACGATCGCGGCCTTCGAGGAGTGGCAGGTCGGGTTCGAGAACCGCCTACCGCTCGCGCGGACGGCCGCACGGGTGATCGCGGGCGGGCCGGAGGGACGCTCGACCGCCGAGCGCCTCGGCGTGCGCTACGTCGTCGTCGACCCGAGCTGCACGCCGGATCCCGCACCCGGGCTCGGACGGGTCGCGATTCGGAACGACGAGCTCGTGGTCGTGGAGCTACCGGACGTCGGCTGACCCGGCGACGGCCGCCCGTCCCGCGGGCCGTAGCAGCGTGCGGTACCCGTCGACGACGAGCTCCAGCGAACGGTCGATTCGGAGGGTCGGCGCGTTCTCCGCGAACCAGCCCGCCGTGGACTCCCGGAGCGTCGCGCCCGACTCGACGACGCGCGAGATCGCCGCGCCGAGGCTCGCCGGGGAGGCGCTCTCGGCGACGGCGCCGTTGACGCCCTCGCGAACGAGCTCGATCGCGGCGTTCTCAGGCCCGTCGACGACGACGCTGGGGGTCCCGTGGGCGGCGGCCTCAACGACGACGAGCCCGTAGCCTTCCCGCTCCGAGGCGGTCGCAAGGCAGGCGCTCCGCGCGATCGCCTCCGCGACCTCCTGCTCGGGCCTGCGGCCGAGCACTCGAACCGAGGGCGTCAGCCCAAGGTCACGGACGAGCTCGGCGAGCCGCGGTGTCTCGGGGCCGTCGCCGTAGAGCTCGAGCCGGAGCTCGGGACGGCGTTCACGTGCGAGCGCGAAGCCGCGGATAAGCGCATCGACCCGCTTCTCCTGTACGTGGCGACCTGCGTAGACGACGAGGGCCGCGTCCACGCGGTCGGCCGCGGTCGGCTCGACCGGGCCGGAGTACAGCCCGGGCAGGATTGCGGGGGTTCCGCGGTACCCGCTGTCGAGGAGGCGCCGGGCGTGCAGGTCGGACAGGCAGTAGGCAGTGTGCGGGACGAGCACGCAGGCCTTCTGGACGAGCCAGCCTGTCGTTCCGATCGCGATGCCGGCGTACCGCCACCAGTACTCCCGGGTCCAGATCTCGAGCCAGTTCACGACGAGCCGGTACCCGCGGCTGCGGCGGAGCGCCGCGGCCGCGAGGAGCGGGAAGTAGG
>JBOHBB010000055.1:0-13011 GCA_050698135.1 Gaiellaceae bacterium | reverse complement strand
AGCCCGAGCCGGCCACCGAGGCGCGACGCATCGCGACGGAAGCTCGTGATCGCGCCCGGTTCGAAGAGGAGGCACTCGCGCTCGCCGATCAGGTCTACCGCGTCGCGAGGCGGCTCGTCGGCTCGCGTGAGGAGGCAGAGGACCTGGTGCAAGAGACGTACGCGAGGGCATTCCGGAGCTGGCGCTCGTACTCCCCGGGCACGAACATGCGGGCCTGGCTCCTGCGCATCCTCACGAACCTGAACGTCGACCGGGGGCGGCGCATCCAGCGCACGCCGCAGATGCAGGCGCTCGAGGAGACCGACTACTACCTCGCCAACAAGGTCGCGTCCGCCGCGGGCGAGGACGCCCTCGAACAGGACGTCGTCGTCGAGCGGCTGTCGCAGGACTCCGTCGTGAACGCGCTCGCGGAGATCCAGCCCCAGTTCCGCGAGGTCGTCGTCCTCGTCGACATCGGGGACTTCACGTACGCGGACGCCGCGCAGATCCTCGACATCCCGATCGGGACCGTCATGTCCCGCTTGCACCGCGGTCGCCGCGCGTTGAAGCAGAAGCTCGCCGAGGACGCTGTCACGTGAGCGGCGACCCGTGTTCCCGCTGCGAGGAGCTCCTCCAGGACTTCCTCGACCGCACGCTGACGAACGAGGAGTGGCGGGAGGCGGAGGACCACCTCGCCGGCTGTGACTACTGTCGCCGTCGCTATCACTTCGAGGAGACGCTCCGCCGCTACGTGAAAACGAGCGCGGCAGAGCGGATGCCGCCGGGCCTCATGGCCAAGCTCGAGGAGCTCCGCGGCCTCGACGCGACGGCGTAGCTCACAGGGAGCCCACGTCCTCCGGGCGATCGATGTCGCCCGGCGCGCCGAGGTCGTTGCAGGGGACGAGCCGCGCGGGCCGCTCGTGGAGTCCGCCGTCCGGCACGCCCCCCCAGTCCTCCCTGCCGACGACGAGCGGATGACCTCGGGCGCCGTCGTAGGAGGCGGCGACGATCCCACCTCCGGCGCGCCAGTCGTCGAGCACGCGTGCGACCGCCGCGGGGGAGAGATCCGGGCCGTCGGCCAGGACGACGACCGCGGCCTCGACGGCCGGGCCGAGCGCGGCGAGGCCGCAGCGGAGCGACGCTCCGGGGCCGCTTGGCCACTCCGCGCACGGGACGAGTCGCGTCGGGATGCCCAATGAGCCGGCCGGAGGCTCCTCGAGCTCGTGCGCGCCTCCGACGACGACCACCTCGTCCACGGGCGACTCCGCGAGGCGCGCGAGGACGCCAGGCAGGAGGAGCCGCTGCTTGGGGGCGCCGAACCGTGTCGCCTCTCCCGCCGCGAGCACGACGGCGGCGACGGTCATCAGGTCTCCGAGACGGTGATCGTCCGGACGACGACGGGCTGCGTGGGCTTCTCTTCGGCGTCGCCGAGCTCGCCGATCCGGTCTACGACCTCCATGCCCTCCGTGACCCGGCCGATGATGGCGTACTCGGGCGGGAGGTTGACGCCGTCGGTGGTCACGACGAAGAACTGGCTGCCGGCCGTCCCCGCGGGCTCGAGCCCGGACTTCGCCATCGCGACGGTGCCCTTCGTGTAACGCGCGGCTCCGGGAGGGACGTCGAGCGTCGCGTACCCCGGCCCGCCCGTCCCGGTCTGTGTCGGGTCGCCCCCCTGGATGACGAAGCTCGGCACGATCCGATGGAAGACGGTGTCGTCGTAGAAGCCCTCGCGCGCGAGATGGACGACCGAGGCAGTCGCTTCCGGGGCGAGTGACGGGTCGAGCTCGACCGTGAAGTCCCCGCAGGACGTCTGCATCGTCAGCGACCACGTCTTGCCGGGATCGAGTGTCCCCTCGGGCGGCGACAGCTCGGGTGCGGCGCGGGGCTCCGGCGACTCGACAGTCTCGCACTCGGACACCGTCGTGGTCGTCGTCTGCGTGTCGCTGCCGCCGTTGCCCTCGTCGCCGCCGCAGCCGGCCAGAACGACGGCGAGCGACAGTGCGAGCAGCCCGGCGCGCATCGCGTGCGATCCTAGCGATGCTCGATGACTCCTACGCGCTGTGACTGGACGACCGGCGGAGACGCCTCGATGCTCGCCTACCACGATGAGGAGTGGGGTGTCCCGTCGCACGACGAGCGCCACCTGTTCGAGATGCTGACGCTCGAGGGTGCGCAGGCGGGCCTTTCCTGGAGCACGATCCTCCGGAAGCGCGAGGGATACCGCCGCGCCTTCGCGGACTTCGAGCCGGACGTCGTCGCCCGCTTCACGCCGAGCGACGTCGAGCGCCTGCTCGGCGACTCCGGGATCGTGCGCAACCGCCTGAAGATCGAGTCCACGGTCGTGAACGCGGGCCGCGTCCTGGAGGTTCAGGAGGAGCTCGGCAGCCTCGAGGCGTACCTCTGGAGCTTCGTCGACGGCGTGCCCCTCGTCGGCCGCTGGCGCTCGGTGTCGGAGCTCCCGGCCGAAACCCATCTCTCGCGAGCGCTCTCGCGTGACCTCAAGAAGCGCGGCTTCCGCTTCGTCGGGCCAACGATCTGCTACGCGTTCATGCAGACGGTCGGCCTGGTCGACGACCACACGATCGACTGCTTCCGCTTCACGGGGGCGGCGGGATGACGGCCCCGATTCGCTACGCGAAGAGCGGGGACGTGAACGTCGCCTACCAGGTCACGGGCGACGGGCCGTTCGACCTCGTCCTCGTTCCCGGGTTCTTCTCCCATCTCGAGATCGACTGGGAGCACCCCGGTCATGCACGACTCCTCGAGCGGCTCGGGTCGTTCGCCCGGCTGATCCGATTCGACAAGCGCGGGACCGGCCTCTCGGATCGAACGGTCGGCCTGCCCGACTTCGAACCGCGGATGGACGACGTCCGTGCAGTGATGGACGCCGCGGAGAGCGAGCAGGCGGCACTCTTCGGCTACTCCGAGGGCGGTCCGCTGTCCGTCCTCTTCGCCGCCACGTATCCGCGACGCACCCGGGCTCTCGTCCTCTACGGGACGTACGCGAAGCGTCGCGACCCCGACGACGACTACCCGTGGGCGCCGACGGCGGAGGCGCGGCTGCGCTACGCGCAGGAGCTCGAGGCGACGTGGGGCGAGAACGTGGACATGCAGACGATGTCGCCGAACGCGGACGAAGCCCTGACCAGGTGGTACCAGCGACGCGGGCGGGCGGCATTGAGCCCCGCCGCTGCCCGCGACCTCATCCTCATGAACTCGAAGGCGGACGTCCGGCACGTGCTGCCGACGGTCCAGTGCCCCACGCTCGTGCTGCACCGGAGCGGTGACCGCGACTCGCGGCCGGAGGAAGGCAGGTACATCGCGTCGCGGATCCCGGGCGCGCGGTTCGTCGAGCTGACCGGCGACGACCACATGCCTGCCGTGCGCCCGGACCAGATACTGGACGAGATCGAGGAGTTCCTCACGGGCGTCCGCCCGGTCCCGGCGTCCGACCGCGTCCTCGCGACGGTCCTCTTCACCGATCTCGTAGGCTCCACCGAGAAGGCCGACGCCGTCGGGGACGCCGCGTGGGCTGCGCTCGTCACGGCGCATCACGCGGCAGTACGCGCTGAGCTCGAGCGCTTCGCGGGCGAGGAGATCGACACGGCCGGGGACGGGTTCTTCGCGCTCTTCGACGGCCCCGCGCGAGCGATTCGCTGCGCCCTCGGGATCCGCGAGGCGCTCGGGCTGCTCGACCTCGAGGTGCGGGTCGGCGTGCACACGGGTGAGGTCGAGCGCGCTGGGGACGAGAAGCCTCGCGGGATCGCGGTGCACGTCGGGGCGCGCATCATGTCGCTCGCCGGAGCAGGGGAGGTGCTCGTGAGCTCGACGACCCGCGACCTCGTCGAGGGCTCCGGCATCGAGCTCGACGACCGAGGCGGGCACGAGCTGAAAGGGCTCGCCGGGATGCGTCGCGTCTTCGCGGCCGCGTAGGTCCGGGCTACGCCCGCGTCGTGATCGTGATCAGGTCCGCGAGGTTCACGAGCTGGATCGCGGTCCGCATCGTCGCGATTCGCTCGTCGTCGGAGACGATCTCCGCGCTGCCCACCCAGAGCTCCCGTGCCGTCGAGAGGAGCTCCTCGATTCGCACGGCCTCGTCGCGGTGGCCGTCGCGCTCCCGTGACGCGTTCACGGCGAGCCCGAGCGCGCCGATCCCGTCCCGTTGGCGCAGCCAGAGCATCGGCACCGCCATCGAGATGTAGTGGTGGATCCGCGCGAACGTGAGCGGCTGGACGAGCGAGGTGCCGCCCCTCGGCGCCGTCAGCGGGAGCGGAGGCTCCGCGTCCGCGATACGCCGCGCGTTCTCCCCGAGCATCGAGCGGAGCTGGCGGTCGTCGAAGCTCGCGAGCTTCGCCGTGCGGACGGCGAGGAGCAGCGAGTTGGGCTGCCGGCCGTACGGGTAGTCGGACGCGTACACGATCTGCTCCGCTGACACCTGCCGGTAGAGATCGAGGAGGTCGACGGCGCTCCACACCGAGGTGTCGAAGAACACGCCGGGGATCCCGCCGAGCCGCCCGGCGAGGCCGGCCATGTCCGCGATTCCCGCGTGCGCGACGATGAGCCGGACGCCCTCGTTGCGGAGGACGAGGGTCTCGAGGTGCTCGGCGATGGGCGGTAGCCCGCGCCCGCCGTGGATGAGGATCGGCACGGACCGCTCGACGGCGAGCTCGAAGATCGGGCCGAGCCGCTCGTCGTCGAGCGCGAACGCCTGTGAGCGCGGGTGCAGCTTGATACCTCGTGCGCCCAGGTCTAGCGCGCGTCTCGCCTCCTCGAGCGGCCGCTCGGCGAGGTCGAGGCGGACGAAGGGGACGAGCTGCCCGCCCGAGCGCTCGGCATGCGAGAGGGTGCGGTCGTTCGGGACGCAGAACGCCGGTTCGCGGTCGTGCTCGTCCATGCAGAAGACGAACGCGCCGGCGAAGCCGTTGCGGTCGAGCATGGACGTGAGCTCCTCGTACCGCCCCTTCGTCCCGTCGATGTCGTGGCCGAGGTGCGTGTGAGCGTCGAAGAGGTAGACGCTCTCGGGCAGCTCCGCGCGGAGCTCGGCGTCGTACGCCTCGACGATCGTCCGTGCCCGGTCGACCGGCTTCACGCGCTCAGTCTACGTCCGTCCGTCCGCCGCGCCCGCGGCCTGGAGCGCCGCCCAGACGCGCGGCGCCGTCATCGGAAGCTCGCGGAGCCGGACAGAGACAGCGGCGGCGACCGCGTTGGCGATCGCGGGGGCGGCGGCGATCACGGGCGCCTCGCCGATGCCCTTCGCGCCGAATGGGCCGTCCGGCGCCGCGACCTCGACGATCAGCGTGTCGATGTCGGGGACTCGCTCTGCCACGGGGATCGCATAGTCGAGGAACGAGCCGGTCTCGAGCTGCCCGTTCTCGTCGTGCGACAGCTCCTCGAAGAGTGCCCAGCCGATGCCCTGCGTCGTGCCCCCTCGCATCTGGCCCTCGACGAGGGCCGGGTTCAGCGCGCGACCGACGTCCTGTGCGATCGCGTGGCCGAGGAGCTCGACCTCGCCCGTGTCGCGGTCGACGCGGACGTGCGCGAGATGGGCCGCTACGGATGGTGCGCCCCGTCTTTGCGCCGAGCTCCCGTGCCCCTCGATCGGCTCGTAGCGACCGCCGAAGCGCTGCGCCTTGGCAGCGACCTCCTGGACTGTGATCGAACGCTCCGGTGCTCCCACTGCGCGGACGACGCCGTCGACGACCTCGAGGTCCGCCGCGGCGATCTCGAGCTCCTCCGACGCCGCGGCCAGCAGCTTCTCGCGCGCGGCCCCCGCCGCCCTGAGGACAGCCGCGCCGACCGTGTACGTGATCTTCGAGCCTCCGCTCGCACCCGCGTACGGACCGGTTGCCGTGTCGGCCGAGACGACGCGCACGCGTTCGGGCTGGAGCCCGAACGCGGCTGCGGCGATCGTGGCGAACCCGGTGTCCACACCGGTCATGTCGACTGCGGACGTGACGACGGTCAGCATGCCGTCGTTGTCCACCCGACAGACCGCTGCGGCCGGCTCGGTCGCCCCGTGCCAGTAGCCGACCGCGAGACCGACCCCTTCGCCCTCGGGCAGCGAGCGACGCCTGTTCCACAGCGGGTGCTCGCGGATGCGCTCGAGCACCTCCACGGCGCCGATCACCGGGAAGGCGTTTCCGCTCACGCCGACGTCGCCCTCGATCACCGCGTTCCGCAGCCGCAGCTCCAGTGGGTCGAGGTCGAGCTCTGCCGCCAGCTCGTCGAGCAGCGATTCGACGGCGAAGGCGGCGCTCGGCGCACCGGGGGCTCGGTACGCGCCAAAGGTGAACCGGTTCGTCTGGACGCCGTACCCCCGGAGATCGTGCGCCTCCCAGCGGTAAGGGCCGGCGACGAGCACCGACGTGCCCCCCTCGACGCCCCAGTCGGCGTTCGAGCCGCGGTCCACGATCATCCGGGCGGAGATCGCGGTCAGCGTGCCGTCCTTGCGCCCGCCGATCGTCACCTCCGTGACCTGTGCCGAAGCCGGGTTCGTCGCCAGGAAGTCCTCGGCGCGAGTGAACACGAGCCGAACGGGCCGGCGAAGCGCGAGCGCCGCCCCAGCGGCGAGCGGCTCGACGAGGGCGAACTTACCGCCGAACGCGCCGCCCAGCGGCTCGGCGACGACCCGCACACGCTCCAGCGGAAGGCCGAACGCTCCGGCGACCTCCCTCCTCGTGGCGAACGACCCCTGCGTGCTCGTGGAGACGACGAGCGTCCCGCCGGGGTCGAGCCACGCGGTGGAGACCTGGGGCTCGAGGTACGCCTGGTAGACCCAGGGCGTCCGGAACGTGGCCGAGACCACGGCATCGCTGGCCTCGAGCGCAGCGGCGACGTCCCCTGACCTGCGCCGCACCTGGTCGAGGACGTTCGCGGAGTACGTGTCCTCGACGGTCTTCTCGCCGCCGCCGCTGTCGGCGGCGTGCATCGATCCGAGGTCGCTCTCGGCGGATTCGTCCTCGATGCGTCTCGCGAGCGGGGCGTCGGCCTCCATGGCCAGCTCGACGTCGACGATCGCCTCGAGCGGCTCGTACTCGACGACGACCACCTCCGCTCCGTCCTCGGCGGTGGCCTCGCTCTCCGCCACCACCATGGCCACGGGCTGTCCGGCGAATACCACCTCCTCCCGGGCGAGCGGCTCCGTCGTCCGATCAGAGCCCGGGCTCGCGATCGGGAGATCGCTGGCCGTCAGCACAGCGACGACGCCGGGCACGGCGAGCGCGGCCTCGCGGTCGATGCCGCGGATCAGCGCGTGCGCCTCGGTCGCCAGGACGAGCCGTGCGTGGAGGAGCCCGTGCACGTAGCCGTCGGCCGCGTAGCGCGTCGCGCCGGTCACCTTGTCCGGGGCGTCGACGCGCGGGCGCGGGACGCCGATCACGTCGGTCACGAGAGATCCTCCCTCGCGCGCGCGGCCGCGGATGCGAGCGCGCGGCGGACGACGACCCCGGCCAGGTGGCGGCGGTACGCGACGGGTGCGAAGCGGTCGCCGAAGATCTCGGCGCCGTCGAGGCTGTCGCCGTCGACGACGAACGGAGCCGAGCCGACCCCCGTCACGGCGACCGAGGTCGACCCGTCGGGCCGCACGAGCGCCGCGGCGCCTGCGAGTGCGAAGCCGGAGGCGGGATGCTCCACCGATGCGTACGCGGAGCCGGACCCGGCCGGCGGCAAGGGGACGACGACCTCGGTCAGGAGCTCGCCCTCGGCGAGGCTCGTGGTGAACGGACCGAGGACGAGCTCGCCTGCTGCGATCGCCCGCTCTCCGCCTGCCGAGCGCGCGACGAACAGCGCGCCGAGCGCGAGCAGTACCGCAGGCATGTCCGAGGCCGGGTCGGCGTGCGCGAGGCTCCCGCCGATGGTGCCGCGGTTCCGAACCTGCAGGTCCCCGATCCCCGCTGCGCACTCGGCGATCCCGGCGAGCGCCGGACGCCGCAGCTCGGGCGCGGCCGCGAGGTCCGACCACGTCGTGAGGGCGCCGATCCGCAGCTCGTTCTCCTGCAGCTCGAGCCCCGCGAGCTCGAGGCGGCCGATGTCCACGACGAGCGAGGGCCGGGCGATCCGGAGCTTCATCACCGAGACCAGCGACTGCCCGCCGGCGAGCGCCTTCGCGTCGGGCTCGGCGAGCGCGGCGAGCGCGTCCTCGACGGAGCCGGCCCGGACGTAGCGCACCGGTGCGGGGATCATCCCGCCGCCTCGCTCGCCGCCCGGATCGACTCGATGACCGGCTGGTAGCCGGTGCAGCGGCACAGGTTGCCGCGCAGCGCACGTCTGATCGTCTCGACGCTCGGGTCGGGGTCGCGCTCGAGCAGGTCGGCGGCCGTCAGGATGATTCCCGGCGTGCAGAACCCGCACTGCAGGCCGTGGTGCTCGATGAACGCCCGCTGGAGGGGATGGAGCTCGCCGTCCGCGCCGAGGCCCTCGATCGTCGTCACCTCCGCGCCCTCCGCCTGAAGCGCGAGCACGGTGCAGCTCTTGACCGCGGAGCCGTCGAGCAGCACGGTGCACGCGCCGCACTGGCTCGTGTCGCAGCCGACGTGCGTGCCCGTGAGCTCGAGCGAGTCGCGGATGGCCTGGACGAGGAGCGTGCGCGCCTCCACCTCGAGCGAGCGGGCCTCGCCGTTGACGACGAGCGTCAGGCTTTCAGGCACCGGCGGGAAGAGCCGCCAGCTTGTCGCGCAGGTACGCGAGGTACGGCTGCGGGTCGATCGTCGGCGACCCGGTGAGCCGCTCGATCGTCTCCTTCGGCGTGAGCTTGCGGCCGAGCGAGTAGAGGTGGTCGCGCAGCCACGCGGAGAGCTCCGAGAGCTCCCCCGCCTCCATCTGCGCGTCGAGGTCCGGGATCGCGTCCCGGACGACGGACCAGAGCTGGAGCGAGATCACGTTGCCGAGCGCGTACGTCGGGAAGTAGCCGATCCCGCCCGACGACCAGTGGACGTCCTGGAGGACGCCGTTCGCGTCGTTCGGCACCTCGACGCCGAGGAGCTCGCGCATGCCCTCGTTCCACGCCTCGGGCACGTCCTTCGGCGCCAGCCGCTCCTCGATCAGCTGCCGCTCGAGGTCGAAGCGGAGGATGATGTGGAGACTGTACGTCGTCTCGTCGGCGTCCATGCGTATCAGGCCCGGCTCCGCGCGGTTGATCGCCGCGACGAAGTCGTCGAGGCCGACCGTGCCGAGCTGGTCCGGGAACGTCTCCTGGAGCGGCTCGTACCAGTGCGTCCAGAACGGCCGGCTGCGGCCGACGAGGTTCTCCCAGGTGCGGCTCTGCGACTCGTTCAGCCCGAGGGACGGCGCGTTCGCGAGCGGCGTCCGCTCGAGCGTGGGAGAGATCCCGTGCGCGTACAGGCCGTGCCCGGCCTCGTGCAGCGTCGACCACAGCGAGTGCAGCCCGGTCGCGTCGTAGTGCGTCGTCAGTCGCACGTCGCGCGTGGAGAACGAGACGCAGAACGGGTGGGCGGTCGGGTCAATGCGCCACGCGCCGTCCGTGAACCCGACGGTCTCGGCGACGCGCTGGCCGAACTCGCGCTGGAGTTGCTCCGGATACGGCTCGTAGAGGAACGAGGCGTCGACGTCCGGGGCCTCGCGCACGAGCTCCGAGAGCACGGGCTTGACGGCGTCGAACACCTCGGCGACCTCGGTCGTCTTCATGAATGGCTCGAAGTCGTCGAGGAGGGCGGTGTACGGCGAGTCGTCCCACTCGAAACACTCGACGTAGCGCTTCTTCAGCTCCAGGTTCCGCTCGAGCACGGGCAGGAAGAGCCCGAAGTCGTCGTTCCTGCGAGCCTCGACCCACGTGAGATGCCCGGCGGAGGCGGCGCGGAGAAGCTCCGTGCGAAGCTCGGAGGGGACGCGTCGCTCCTTCTCCCAGTCACGACGGGTGACGCGGATGAGACTCGCGTCGTCCGAGTCGTGCTCGAGCGACTCCTCGAGCGGCCGCAGGCGCTCGAGCAGAGAGCCGATCACGTCGTCCACCAAGCGGTCGTGCGCGATGCGGCCGAGCGTCGCGACCGCTTCGGCGCGGGCCGGCGATCCGAGTGGCGGCATCGTCACGCGCTGGTCCCAGAAGAGCAGGGCGACGCTGCGCTGGATGTCCGAGATCTCCGCGAGCCGCTCGCGAAGCGTGCGCAGGTCGGCGCTCACGGACGGTGACTCTACCCGCGCGGGGTAGGATCGGCGCCGGATGACGGACGTCCTGATCGTCGGCGACACCGAGCGCGTCCCCGAGATGCGGCACGAGGTCCCGCTGATGATCCCCGACCCGTTCTTCTACGCGGAGCGCGAAGGGCGCCGGATCGTGGTGATCGGGTCGATGGAGATCCCGCGGATCGAGAAGGCCGGGGCGGGGCTCGAGACGCATCCGCTCGAGGAGTTCGGCGCGGACGAGCTGCTCCGCGCAGGGCTCGACACGTACGCCTTCCGGAACGAGCTGACGGTTCGCGTCGCCCGTGGGCTCGGGCTCGAGCGCGTGATCGTCCCGCGGCAGTTCCCGCTCGCAGCCGCGGACGAGCTGCGGAAGATCGGCGTCGAGCTCACCGTCGACCAGCAGCACTTCGACGATCGTCGCCGCGCGAAGAACGAGGCGCAGCTGCACGGGATCCGGAGGGCCCAACGCGCGACCGAGGCCGCGATGGGAGAGGCCTTCGAGCTGCTGCGGCGGGCCGAGCCGCGGGACGGAGCCCTCGAGCTCGACGGCGCGCCGTTCACGTGCGAGCTCGTGAAGGAGCGCGTCCAGGCCGTGTTCCTGCGGCACGGTGCGTTCTCGGACGAGCCGATCGTGTCCCACGGCCCGCAGACCGCGGTCGGGCACAACACGGGCTCCGGGCCGATCGCGGCGGATGACGTCATCCTGCTCGACCTCTTCCCGAAGGACCTCGAGTCGGCTTGCTATGCGGACATGACGCGGACGTTCGCGGTGGGAGACGTCCCGGACGAGATTCGCGAGTACCACCGGCTGTGCAAGGAGGCGCTCGACCGGGCGGTCGCCGGCGTCCGGCCGGGAGTGAACGGCGGCGACCTCCATCGGGACGTGTCTGGGTTCTTCGGCGAGCACGGCTATCCGACCCAGCTGACGAAGAACGAGGGGGAGGTGCTCCAGGACGGCTTCTACCACGGGCTCGGGCACGGTGTCGGCCTCGCCGTCCACGAGGCGCCGGGCCTCGGCTTGATCGGGCAGGAGCTCGTGCCCGGCGACGTGATCACGATCGAGCCGGGCCTCTACCGGCAGGGCTTCGGCGGGGTGCGGATCGAGGACCTCCTGCTCGTCACCGAGGACGGCTACGAGGTGCTGACCGACTTCCACTACGACCTGGAGGTGTCGCGGTGACCGACCGCACCATCGACACGCTGCTCCTGGAGGAGCGCCGCTACCCGGCGCCCCCCGAGTTCGCGGCCCAGGCGAATGCCTCCGCAGAACTGTACGACGTTCCCTTCGAGGAGTTCTGGGAACGCGAGGGACGCGAGCGCGTCACGTGGTTCGAGCCGTTCACGTCCCTCCTGCAGTGGGAGCCCCCGTACGCGAAGTGGTACGGCGGCGGGAAGCTGAACGTCGCGTACAACTGCCTCGACCGCCACGTCGAGGCCGGGCGTGGTGACAAGGTCGCCTACTTCTTCGAGGGGGAGCCCGTCGGTGAGCGCGCGGCGATCACGTACTCGCAGCTGCTCGACGAGGTCGTGAAAGCCGCCAACGGGCTGAAGGCGCTCGGGGTCGGAAAGGGGACTCCGGTCGGCATCTACATGGGGATGGGGCCGGGGCTCCCGGTCGCGATGCTCGCGTGCGCGCGTCTCGGCGCCCCGCACACGGTGGTCTTCGGAGGCTTCTCGGCCGAGTCGCTCGCCGACCGGCTGAACGACATGAAGTGCGAGGTCCTCCTCACCCAGGACGAGGGCTGGCGGCGCGGGCAGAAGGTCCCGCTGAAGGCCCACGCGGACGAGGCGCTCGAGGCGTGCCCTGGCGTGAGGAAAGTCGTCGTCGGCCAGCGCACGCGCGCGGACGTCCCGATGGTGGAGGGACGCGACCTGACGTGGTCGGACCTCGTCGAAGGTCAACCCTCCGACCCGGCGACCTGCCCCTGCGAGCCGATGGACTCCGAGGACCTCCTCTACCTCCTGTACACGAGCGGTACGACCGCGAAGCCGAAGGGGATCGCGCACACGACCGCCGGCTACCTCGTCGGCATCGCGTCGACGCACCACTACATCTTCGACCTGAAGCCGGAGACCGACGTCTTCTGGTGCGCCGCCGACATCGGCTGGGTCACCGGCCACAGCTACATCGTCTACGGGCCCCTCTGCAACGGCGCGACGAGCGTCCTCTACGAGGGAACCCCCGACTTCCCGGACAAGAACCGCTGGTGGGACATCGTCGAGCGCTATGGGGTCACGATCCTGTATACGGCCCCGACGGCGATCCGCGCGCACATGAAGTGGGGCACGGAGCACGCTGCGAAGCACGATCTCTCGTCGCTCCGCCTTCTCGGGACCGTCGGGGAGCCGATCAACCCCGAGGCGTGGATGTGGTACCGGACGCACATCGGTGCCGACCGGCTGCCCGTCGTGGATACGTGGTGGCAGACGGAGACGGGGATGATCCTGATCACGCCGCTTCCGGGCGTGACGACGCTGAAGCCCGGCTCGGCGACGAAGCCGTTCCCCGGGGTCGAGGCGGCCGTGGTGGACGACCAGGGCAGGGAGGTCGGCCCCGGCGGGGGCGGCTACCTCGTGCTGAAGCGGCCCTGGCCCGCGATGACGCGCGGGATCTTCGGGGACGACGCGCGCTTCCGCGCGACGTACTGGGAGCGCTTCCCGGGGCTCTACTTCGCGGGGGACGGGGCCCGGATCGACGAGGACGGCGACTTCTGGCTGCTCGGCCGCGTCGACGACGTCATGAACGTCTCGGGGCATCGCATCTCGACGATCGAGGTCGAGTCCGCTCTCGTCGACCACTCGGCGGTTGCGGAGGCCGCTGTCTGCGGCAGGAACGACTCGCTCACGGGCCAGGCGATCGTCGCGTTCGTGACGCTCAAGGGCGGGCAGGAGGGC
>JBOHBB010000054.1:0-2264 GCA_050698135.1 Gaiellaceae bacterium | reverse complement strand
CTCGTGGTCGGGGTCACTCGCAGCAGGTACGAGACGGGATTTGCCTCGACGTCGTCGCGGAGGTCGATCGCGAGCTTCAGCGAGTACGCGCCCGCGGGACGCGGGAGCTTCGCCACCTTCACGCTCGAGAAGCCGATCGCCGGCGCGATCGCATCCTCGGCCGCGACGCCCTCGAGCGTGTTCCAGAAGGTCACCGTCCCGTCGGGATCATCGAGAATCTCGGTGCGCGACGATCCCTTGCCCCGGAGGCTCGCGTAGCGCCCCGTTCCCTCGAGGATCCTCCAGCTCGTGGTGTCGAACTGGCCGAACGGCGACTCCGCGATGGAAACGACGAGGCTGCCGCTTCCGTCGTCGCAGGTGAATCGGTGCCTCGTCTCCGGCCGCGATGCGGTCAGGACGACGGCCGTCCCCGAGCGGCAGAACGGCGCCCGTGCCGCGAAGGTCCCCTCGTGCGGGTGGTCTGGATACTCCCACCACGGCTCCCCCGTCCGATACTCGGCGGTGAGCGCGAACGGGCTTGCCCCCGCGGGAGCTGCGAGCGCGGTGCTGGCGCCGGTGCCCGCGCCGATTGCGGACGTCGCGATCGCCGCGGTCAGTGCGACGACGGCGACGAGCGATCGATACAGGGTCATGTCTTCTCCCTTCGTGTCGGACATGCGCACACGGTTGAGCGCGGCGGTTCAGATCGGATGGAGCCGTGGTGGAGAACCGGTCGAGGCGGGTGGTACGGTCGCTCCGTCGTCGCGGAAGGCGGTGGCATGGAGTACCTGGTCCTGGGACCGCTCGAGGTTCGCAACGGTGAGCAGACGGTTCGGCTCGGCGCTGCCAAGCAGCGCGCGTTGCTCGGCGTCCTGCTGCTGCACGCGAACGAGACCGTCTCGACCTCCCGCCTCGTCGACGAGCTCTGGGGGGACGAGCCACCGGCAACCGCTGAGAAGCTCGTCCAGGGGTACGTGCATGCGCTGCGGAAGCAGCTCGGCGACGGCGTCGTCGAAACACGGGCGCCCGGCTACAAGCTGAAGGTCGAGCCCCGATCACTCGACCTCCTGGAGTTCGAGCGGTTGACCGAGGAGGCGCGCACCGCCCCCGTCGCGCACGCGGTCGAGCTTCGGCGGCGGGCGCTCGCGCTCTGGCGCGGGCCTCCGCTCGCCGACGTCGCTCTCGAGGGCCCTGACCGCCACACGCTGGCGCGCCTCGCCGAGCTCCGCCTGTCGACGCAGGTCGATCGAATCGAAGCCGAGCTGGAACTCGGGCGGCACGCCCAGCTCATCGGCGAGCTGGAGGCGCTCGTGGCCGAGCACCCCTACCAGGAGCGGGCGGCGGCGCTGCTGATGCTCGCCCTCTACCGCTCGGGGCGCCAGGCCGAGGCGCTCGAGGTCTACCGCGCGGTTCGCCGGAGATTGAGCGACGAGCTCGGGCTCCAGCCCGGCCAAGAGCTGCGCGACATCGAGACGGCGATCCTTCGACAGGACGACACGCTCGCGGCACCGATCGCGGCGAGCGAGGCGGCACCCGTGGCGGAGGCCGCGCCGACCGAGCCGAAGTCACCGGCCGCTCGGGGTCCGCGACGGCGGCGACGGCTCGCGCTCGGCGGCGCGGTCGCGCTGCTCGCCGTCGTGGCTGCCGCCGTCGCCGTTCTCGTTCTTCGCGACAACCCCGCGCCGGTCGTCGTGCCGCCGAACTCGGTCGCAGCGATCGATCCCGCGACGAACCGGGTCTTACCGGAGTCGATCCTGCAGACCGGGATCGAACCGGGTCCTGTCGCCGCCGGGGCCGGATCGATCTGGGTGGGCAACCTCGAAGACCGGTCGTTGACGCGAATCGATCCCGCGACCGGCGAGGTGGTGAGCACCATTCCCCTACCGGCGACACCGGACGCGATCACCTTCGGCCGCGGCGCTCTCTGGGTCGTCAGCGGGCGGCTCGGGACGCTGTACCGGGTCGATCCCGAGTTCGAGACCCTGTCCGAGCCGAAGAGCCCGCTCGGCCCGAGGCCGATCAGGTCCGCACGCGCGGGCGCCGACGTCGGCGAGGGATCGGTGTGGGCCGCGTACGGCGATTCGACGCTCGCGAGGGTGGATCCCGAGACGCTCCGGGGAACGGCGACGACCCGGGTCGGGCAAGGGCCTGCGCGCTGGTCGTCGCGTGGGGGTTCGTCTGGGTTGCGAGCTCGGGCGACGACACCGTTCGGCACTTCGAGCCGGACCGGTACGACCTGGGCGAGGTCGGCGAGCTCACCGTCGGCCGGGCTCCGAGCGGCATCG
>JBOHBB010000053.1:0-5061 GCA_050698135.1 Gaiellaceae bacterium | reverse complement strand
GGTCGGCCCGGCTCGCAGGCCAGAGACCGACAGTCGGCGTGATCCTCCCGAGCAGGTGGTCGGCTGCGATCAGGATCCCGTCGCGGAGCAGGCACAGCTGACCATCGGCGTGCCCCGGCGCCGCGATCAGCTCCCAGCCGTCGACCTGCTCGCCCGCCTCGACGAGAATCGGGTCGCGCTGGTAGCGGATGAACGGCCGGTAGACGGAGCTCTGGCCCACGAGCTCGGCCGTCACGTCGTCGGGCGCGCCGTGGAGCCGGAACCAGTCGACGAGCCGCTCCGACCACGCGGGGTTCCCCCACACGAGCTCGCACTGCGCGTAGTCGAGCGCGCCCTGGTGCACGGGAGCGCCCGTGAGCTCGTGGAGGTCGGCAGCTGCCCCGACGTGGTCGGGGTGGAAGTGGGTGACGAAGATCGCCGCGACGCGGCCGCCCGCCCGCTCGAGCTCGGCGCGCCAGAGCTCCTTGGCCTCAGGCCGGCCGACGCCGGTGTCGACGAGGATCCAGCCATCCGAGCCGGGCAGCAGGTAGGCGTGCACGTGCCCCGGCCGCGTCGGCAACGGCAGGGTGACGCGCCGGATGCCGCCGTCGAGCTCGTCCATTCGCCGACTCTAGCCGCGCCTTCTAGGATCGGCGCATGTCGGGTGCGGTCCGGGTACGCCCGTATCGGGAGGACGACGAGCGTGGCTGGGTGGTCTGCCGCGTCCTGTCGTTTCTCGACTCGGCGTTCTTCGACGACGTCCGCACGGCGAAGGAGCGATACGCGCATCCGGCCATCGAGCTCGTCGCGGAGCGCGACGGAGAGATCGTCGGGCTCATCGACGTCGAGTGCGAGGAGGAGCCCGGCTCCGTGTGCGAGGACCGGCCGGGCCTGGGAGGGATGATCTGGCACCTCGCCGTCCATCCCGACCACCAGCGACTCGGCATCGCGACCGAGCTGCTGCGCGAGGCCGAGCGCCGGGCGAAGGCGCGTGGCGTCGTTCGCCTCGAAGCGTGGACGCGCGACGACGTCGCGCCGCGGGCCTGGTACGAGGAACGGGGCTTCGAGCTCGTCCACTCCTACCTGCACGTGTACGTCGAGCTCGAAGAAGGGCTCCGCAGCATGTTTCCGATCTCCGCCGATGGCCTCCGACCCGTGCGGATGTTCGCCCACTACGTCGGTGACGGGCGGGACGACGTGCGACGCAGGTTCGCGCGAGTGCACGAGGACGTCCTCTACGAGCGGCGCCTCGAGTGACCTCCCTGGATCGCGAGCTCGTCGCCCGGGCGATCGGGCACCAGCCCAGCGCCTGGCAGGCACACGACTCGGGCGGTTACACCCGCTCTCGGGCGTGGCGGGTCGAGACCTTCGACGGGCCTGTGTTCGTGAAGCAGGCGGAGGACGCCGGCGGACTCCACATGCTCCGTCGAGAAGCGCTCGTCTACCGCACCGTCGCTGGAGCGTTTCTGCCGGGGCTCGTGGGGTTCGCCGACGCCGGCGACCGCGCACTCCTCGCGATCGAGTTCCTCGACGATGCGAGCTGGCCTCCGCCCTACCCCGAAGACGTCGGCCCGTTGTTCGATGCCCTCGAGCTCGTCGCCGCCACGCCGCCGCCGGATCTGCCCGTGCACGGGCCGTGGCGGTCCCGCTGGGAACGCGTCGCGGCCGATCCCGAGCCGTTCCTCGACCTCGGGCTCTGCTCTCGGGAGTGGCTCGAGGCGAGCATCGGCACGTTGATCGCGGCGGAGGCTCGAGCCGTCTTCGAGGGAGACGGGCTCGTCCACGCCGACGTCTACAGCGGCAACGTCGGCTTCACGAGCCGCGGCGCCGTGCTCGTGGACTGGGGAGCCGCGGTTCGCGGCTCGCGATGGATCGACGTTGCGTTCGCACTCCTCAGCGTCCGCGTCGAGGGAGCGGCGATCCCGCGCATCGACTTCCCGTCCGAGGCGAGTTTCGCAGCCGCGATCGCCGGCCACTGCGCCGTAGAGGGACCGGCCCCGCTCCCGGACTGGGCGGAGCCCGGTTCGACGCTCCGCGAGGACATGGTCGGCGACCTCGCTCATGCGCTGCGCTGGGTGGCCGAGCTCCTCGAACTTCAGCCACCCTTGGCCTGATCGAACATATGTTCTATCCTCTGCGGCGTGCGCGCCGAGTACCGGCTCGAGCCACGATCCCCGGTCGCAGCGGCGCGGCCAGCTTGCTCGCGACCATGCGCCTGCGCTCGAGAACCGGGGCGGAAGGCGTCGCATAAGCGGCGCTCGGCGGCTCGGCCTGCCGAGACGGCATGTCCAGCGAAGTCTAGAAAAAGATCCGCGATCAGGAGGACGGTCCCCAGGTTCGGACGAAAGCGTGACGGGAGTCCGCTGTCGGCCCACCGTGTACAACTGGTTCAGCTAGCCGGCATCCGCAAATACCGCGCTGCCCTGCGTTCGGCTCTCTTGCTCTGATCGAACGTATGTTCTATTCTCGCTCGATGCGAGTCGAGTATCGGATCGAGCCGTGCAAGTCGGCATTGACGCACGTGCGGGGGGATGCCGGTCAAGTGGTCGTTGAATCCCTACATGGGCTGTGCGCACAGATGCAGCTTTTGTTACGTCCAACAGTTCGTAGACATCCAGCGTGATGCGCACTGAGTACCGAATCGAGCCCTGCAAGTCCGCGCTGAACCCGGTTCGTGGAATGCCGTTCAAGTGGTCTCTCAACCCGTTCATGGGGTGCGCCCATCGCTGCACTTTCTGTTATGTGCGCGGATTCGAGGTTCGCGCGGACCGTCCCTCAGACGACCGCTACGGACGCTCAATCCGCGTGAAGACGAACATCGCCTCGGTCCTCGCCGAAGAACTTGGACGTCCGTCTTGGCACCGCGAGGAAGTTGCCGTCGGGACTGCGACGGATCCGTATCAGCCCGCCGAGGGCCGCTTCCAGCTCACGCGGGCGTGCATCGTGGAGCTTGGCCGAGCATGGACGCCGTTCTCCCTCGTGACGCGCGGTCCACTCATCGTCCGCGACATCGACGTCCTCCAGGAAGCAGCCGGCCGGGTCGAGCTGTCCGTGAACGTCTCCCTCCCCACCCTCGACGAGCGCATCTGGCGGACGACCGAGCCGGGCACCGCGCCGCCTCGCAGCCGCCTGGAAGCGATCCGACGGCTGAGCGAAGCCGGGATCCACGTGAACGTCGGCGTGGCACCGATCCTGCCCGGCCTGTCCGACCGGTCTGGCCTGCTGGAGGACGTCGTACGCGCGGCGAAGCTCGCCGGAGCGCGAACCGTCTGGGCGAACGTCGTCTACCTGAAGCCGGGCACGCGCGAGCACTTCCTCGCCGCCCTGGCTGACGACTGGCCCGAGGAGGTCGAGCGGTACGAGCAGCTGTTCGCAACTCGCGCGTATCTGCCTTCGGTCGTCGCCGAGCCGATACGAGAGCGCGTCCGAGCCGCAGCCCGCGCGTCCGCCGTGCCGCCGGAGCGCCGGCACATCCGACCCAGGGTGAGCGAGCCGCGCCAGCTGGCGCTCGCCGTCGAGTGACGCCGCGGGATCGTTGCTGGTCCGGCGGGACGACTCCGCGCCGCTGCGTGATCGATACCAGGCGCTGACTTGACAGCGGGACGGGTATAGGATTCAGCCTCCAGATCGCCGGCCTCAGCCTGCGATCCCAGCGTCCACGCCACCCGATCCCGTGGAGGTCACGCGATGAGCAGCCGACTTCGGCGTTCCCTTGTTCTGACGACCCTGCTGGCGGTCTTGCTCGGGGTATCCGGCTTGCTCGGGGTATCCGGCGCCGCGGCTCCGATCGGCCTCGCGGCCAATCCGCCGGACACCAAGGTCGCCGGTATTGACGTCGACGCGACCACGATCCCGGAGCTCCAGGCGTTGATGGACGCGCGTCGGCTGAAATCCGTGCAGCTGACCCAGTTCTACCTGCAGCGGATCCGCAAGCTCAACCCGACCCTCAACGCCGTCATCACCGTCAGCCCGACGGCCCTCGCCGACGCGCGCGCGGCCGACGCGGCGCGCCGCAACGGCGACGACCGCCCGCTCCTCGGCATTCCGATCATCGTCAAGGACAACATCAACACGACCGGCATGCCGACAACTGCCGGCTCGTGGGCGCTGGCGGGCAGCACGCCCGACGACGCATTCATCGTCCGGCAGCTCCGGGCCGCCGGCGCGATCATCATCGGCAAGGCCAACCTGTCCGAGTGGGCCAACTTCCGGTCAGGCCCGTCGTCGAGCGGCTGGAGCGGGATCGGCGGCCAGACGAACATGCCCTACGTCCTCGATCGCAACCCGTGCGGCTCGAGCTCCGGCTCCGGCGTCGTCGCGGCTGCTGATCTCGCGGTCGCGGCCGTCGGCACGGAGACGGACGGCTCGATCGTCTGCCCGTCCGGCGCCAACGGCGTCGTCGGGATCAAGCCGACACTCGGGTTGTGGAGCCGTGCAGGCGTGATCCCGATCAGCGCCGACCAGGACACGGCCGGCCCGATGGCCCGCAACGTGACCGACGCTGCGGTGCTCCTCGGCGCGGCGACCGGCGTCGACCCGAGCGACGGCGCGACTCTCGCTCAGGCCGGCAACGCGTTCACCGACTACACGCCGTTCCTCGACGACGAGTCGCTCGAGGACGCTCGAATCGGCGTCTGGCGCGCCGGGACCTACGACCCGTCTCTCGTCGGGCCGGTCGTCGAGCCGATCGTCGACGAGGTGATCGCCGCGCTCGAGGCCGAGGGTGCGACCGTCGTCGACCCGACCGACATCGACCTGTCGGCGACCGCCGGCGAGTTCGCCGCGCTCCTGTGCGAGTTCAAGACGGACATCGCGACCTACCTCGAAACCTACGTCGACGGGACGAACCCGGTGACCGGCGAGGCATACCCGCAGACCCTCGCCGAGCTGATCGAGTTCAACCAGGACCACCCCGAACTCGAGGGCCCCTGGAACGATCTCGTCTTCGAGCTCGCTGAGGCGACCGACGGGCGTGACGACGACTGCGACGACATTCGTGCTGGTGTCACGCCGCCCGTCCAGGAAGCGATTGACGAGCTCATGGCCGCCCCCAACGACCTCGATGCGATCGTTGCCCTGACG
>JBOHBB010000052.1:0-3438 GCA_050698135.1 Gaiellaceae bacterium | reverse complement strand
CCGCGCGACCAGGGATCCGCGCGAGCGGATTACGGGTCTTGCGCCTGGGACGCCGCGGCCGTCGAGACGCGGCGCAGCGGCCGCGCAGACGGCCGCCTTCAGGGATCTCCGCGCGACCCGGGATCCGCGCGAGCGGATTACGGGTCTTGCGCCTGGGAATACAGCCCGTCGATCTCCGCCTGGAAGTTCTCGATCACCGCGCGCCGGCGGAGCTTCAGCGTCGGCGTGACCTCCCCGTGCTCCATCCCGAAGTCGCGCGGGAGGACGACGAAGCGCTTCACCTGCTCGAAGCGGGAGCGCTCGCGGTTCACGTCGTCGACGGCCGTCTGGAGTAGCTCGCGCACCCGCGGATCCGAGGCGAGGGTTGCGACGTCGCCCTCGATCCCCTGCTCGGCCGCCCAGCGCCCGATCTCGTCCGCATCGAGCGTGAGCAGCGCGGCGACGTAGGGTCGGCGGTCGCCGACGACGAGCGCCTGGGACACGTACTTCGAGGTCTTGAAGTCGTTCTCGATGTTCTGTGGCGCGACGTTCTTCCCGCCGGCCGTGACGAGGATGTCCTTCTTCCGGTCCGTGATCCGGAGGTAGCCGTCCGCGTCGAGCTCGCCGATGTCGCCCGTTCGGAGCCAGCCGTCCGGCGTGAGCACTTTGGCGGTCGCCTCGGGATCCTTGAAGTACCCCTGGAACACGGTCTCGCTGCGGAGGAGGATCTCGCCGTCCTCGGCGATCTCGATCTCGAACCCGGGGAGCGGCTGTCCGACCGTTCCGAAGCGGACGGCGTCCGGACGGTTGGTGGCTGCCGCGGTCGTGCACTCGGTGAGCCCGTACCCCTCGGTGATGCGCACGCCGATCGCGTCGAAGAACTCCGCGATCTCCTGGGCCAGAGGGGCGCCGCCCGAGCCTGGCATGCGGAGGCGGCCTCCCATGCGCTCGCGCACCTTTGCGAACACGAGGCGGTCGGCGACTGCGTGTCTCGCCCGCAGGCCTGCGGGGACCGGCTTCCCCTCGGCCTCGAGACGTCGGACCTCGCGACCGACGGGGAGCGCCCAGTCGACGAGGCGTCTCTTCACGCCCGTCGCCTCGGCGAAGCGCGCCTGCACCGCCGCGTACACCTTCTCGTAGACGCGCGGCACGCTCGGCAGGAGCGTCGGACGCACCTGCAGAAGCGCTTCGCCGACGCGAAGCGGGTCGGGCAGGAACGCGATCGAGAAGCCGACGTACGCGCCGAGCAGGAGCATCAGACGCCCGTAGTTGTGTGCGAGCGGGAGGTACAGGAGCATCACGTCGTCGTCCCGGTAGTACGTCGTCTCCATCCGGTCGACGATGCTCGCCATTGCGTAGTAGTTGCGGTGGCTGAGCAAGCAGCCCTTCGGCGGGCCGGTCGTCCCCGATGTGTAGATGATCGTGTACAGGTACTTCTCGTCGATCGCCGCCGACGCGTCATCGAGCGCGGACGGATGGGCCTCGGCGTGCTCGCGACCCTCGGCCTCGAGCGCCTGGAGGTCCGCGAAGGTGACGACGTGCCGCAGCGACGGCAGCTCCCCCGCAACGGCCTCGACCTTGGCCAGCTGCTCCTCGTCCTCGCAGACGACGCCCACCGCCTCGGAGTGCGCCAGCAGATAGCCGACGTCCTTCGGCGCGCTCGACGCGTAGATCGGGACGCCGACGGCGCCGACGCGGGCGAGCGCGAAGTCGAGGAGGGCCCACTCGAGGCTGTTCCTCGCCAGCAAGGCGAACGCGTCTCCCTTCCCGACACCCCGCGCGAGGAGCCCGTTGGCGTATGCGCGCACGAGCTCGTCGGCCTCGCGCCACGAGACCCCGCGCCAGTCTTCTCCGTCCTCGACGAGGTAAGCCGTGCGCTCCGGGCGGGCAGACACGGCGTCCTGCCAGAGCCGCGCGATCGTGCGCCGTCCGCTGGGCGGACGCGTCTCCGGAGCCGCCGATGCCGTCTCGGTCACTTCCCTGAGCTTACTCAGAGGGTTCGGGCCACGGGTGGCGAAACCACCTGGTCCCTCTAGAGTTACTGGACAGATGCGCACGACCTGGAACGGATCCCTCAGCTTCGGCCTCGTCTCGATCCCCGTGGGGCTCGCGCCCGCGACGAAGCCGGCCGCCCGGCAGTCGGACGTCTCGTTCCGGCTCCTGCATCGCGAGTGCGCGACCCCGATCAAGCAAAAGCGCTGGTGCCCGACCCACGACCGTGAGGTGACGCAGGACGAGATCGTTCGCGGCTTCGAGGTCACGAAGGGGCAGTTCGTCATCGTGGAGGACGCCGACCTCGAGGCGATCGAGCGCTCGGACGACTCCCGCTCGATCGAGATCACGAGGTTCGTTCAGGAAGATACGGTCGACCCGATCTACTTCGACCGCACGTACTTCCTCGTGCCGGCTGCGACGACCGCGCAGCGGCGCCCGTACGTGCTCCTGCTCGAGGCGATGCGGCAGACGGAGACGGCGGCCCTCGGGCGCTTCGTGCGCGCGGGGCGGGAGAGCCTCTGCCTCGTGCGGGCGAAGGACGGCGCGCTCGCGCTCGAGACCCTCTTCCTCGCCGAGGACGTCCACTCGCAGGCGGAGATCTCCGAGGCGGTCGGCGAGACCGACGTCAAGGACTCGGAGCTCGAGCTCGCACGGCAGGTGATCGACAGCCTCGCCGGGGAGTTCGAGCCCTCCGCGCTCGCGAGCGAGTACCGGCGCGACCTGAAGGCGATGCTCGAGGCGAAGCTCCGCGGCGAGGAGATCGCCGTGCCGGAGCCGGCCGAGGAGGCGCCCGTCATCGACCTCATGGAGGCGCTCAAGGCGAGCGTGGCGGCCGCGAAGAAGCGGCCGGACGCGGAGAAGCCGGCCGCCGGCACGAAGAGCAAGGCGCGGCGCAAGGCCCGCGCGTCGTAGCGCGTCGCGTTCCTACGTGCGCGAGGTCGAGCCGGCCGCCCCGACGGCCTCGAGCGACGCCTGGAAGAGCGTCTTGTCGATCTTCCCGTGGTAGATCGGCACTCCCTCTTCGATGCAGATGCGGATGACCTCGTCGCGGTCGATCCCCATCTCCTTGGCGAGCTCGTCGGGCGTCAGGTGATTGGCCATCAGGTCCTCCTACGGGGTACGAGAAACGGCATGAAAAAAGCCCGCCGGCGCGAATCGCGCGACCGTCGGGCTCGGGCTCACGTCGCGTGCCGGGCGGATCAATCGGCCCGCCTGGCGAGAGCTTCCATCACGCCCCCAGCATACTGCGCCCGCCGGCGCGTGCGCAACGGCCTCCGCGGCCCGCAGCCGGTACCCTTTCCGCGCTCGGGGTGTGGCGCAGCCTGGTAGCGCGCTCCGTTCGGGTCGGAGAGGTCCCCAGTTCGAATCTGGGCACCCCGATTGGTCCGCGAGCATCTGTCCCGCAGGGGCGGGACAGATGCCGCGGGGATCCGCCTGCGGCGGCAGACCCCTGAAGCCCGAAGG
>JBOHBB010000051.1:0-22055 GCA_050698135.1 Gaiellaceae bacterium | reverse complement strand
GTTTCACCCAGCGGCGAAGCCGCGAGAGAAGCGCGATCCCGTTCTTGCCACCGCCGTATGCGTTCTGCCCACGCGGGAGGATGCCGAGCATCTCGCCTGTCCGCGGCGCAACGACGTGGTAGTGCTTGCCTCCGTTGACGATCTCGAAGCCCATCTTCGTGATCTCACGGAACATCTCATGACGCTTACTGCCCATCTTCTCCTCCTTCGTTTTCGTTCTTGTTGTCTTTACTGACATCATTCAGAGCAATAAAAAACCGCCTCCCTGGGCGGTGATGTCTGGTTCGAATGCTGAAACGTGTCTCTCTGCGTTCCGCGTCACCTCGTTTCGTTTCGTGATCTACATTTCGTCCGTTAGCGAGTCGGCCTTCTGGATCGCAGTCTAGAAAACGAAAAAGCCCCGTTTCCGGGGCTTTTCCAGTAGCGGGGGCAGGATTTGAACCTGCGACCTCCGGGTTATGAGCCCGGCGAGCTACCTGACTGCTCCACCCCGCGTCGCGGAGCGGATTATAGCGCTTCGGCGCGCGCCTCCCACCCTCCGGGTGAGACCGCGCCAGCTCGCCGGTTCAGCCCACGGGCCTAGGCGCTGACGACGACGTCCTCGAAGGCGCCGGATGCCTCGTCCTTGAGGATCAGCTTGACCCGGCCGTCCGGCATCTTCTCCTCCTTGATGACGACCTTGCCCTCGTGCCGGCGGCTCGTGCGCTCGATGGGCTCGGCGCCGCCGCCGCGCCAGACCTCGAGCTCGACGGGCTCCCAGCGCTTGCTTGCAGCCGAGCGGAAGCAGGCATCCATGACCGCGTTCACGATGTAGCCGTCGTAGAAGGTCTCCATGGGCTGCCGCCCTTCGTCGAGTGCGTCGAACATGTCACTGAACATGTCGACATAGCCCAGTTCGGCCACCTCGTCGCCGACCGGGAAGAGCCAGCCGCTCGCGGTCTCGGCCTTCTCGGCGACGTATCCGCCGCCCTCGCCCGACGCGAAGATCTCGAAGCCCGTTCGCAGGAAGTGGTTCGTCCAGACGGTGCCCTCCGTGCCGGCGACCTCGTCGCGGAGGTCCATGCCGCCCCGAAACGTCCAGCTCACCTCGAACTGGCCGATCGCGCCGCTTTCGAAGCGGATGAGCGCGATCGCGTTGTCCTCCGCCTCGATCGGGTGCACGAGCGTGTCCGCCCAGCACACCACCTCGAGCGGGCGGTTCTCCTTGCCCATGAAGTTCCGAATGATCTCGACGCAGTGACAGCCGAGGTCGACGATGGCACCTCCGCCGGCCTGCTCGGCGTCCCAGAACCAGGCGCTGTGCGGCCCCGGATGCGTCTCGCGGGACCGGGCCCAGGTGACCTGCCCGATCTGCCCCGCCCGAATCGCCTGCACGGCCTTGAGCGTCTTCGGCGTGTACACGAGGTCCTCGAGGTACCCCGCGAAGACGCCGGCTTCCTCGACGACGTCGAGGATGCGCTTCGCCTCGGTGGCATTCCTGGCGAGCGGCTTCGTGCAGAGAACCGCCTTTCCGTGCCTGGCCGCCAGCTCGATCGCCTGCTCGTGCAGGTCGTTCGGCAGACCGACGACGACGACCCCGGTGTCGGGATGCGCGACCGCCTCCTCGAGGTCCGCGGTCCAGACCGGGATGCCCCAGTCGCGTGCGAACGCCTCCCCCCGCTCCTCGGAGCGGGAGTACACGACCTGTACCCGGTCCCGTCCGCGCTTGCCGTGGAGCGTCATCGTGTAGAAGAGCCCGATAAGGCCCGTCCCCAGCATCGTCACCCTGTGACCCGTCATCTCGTCTCCTTCGCTCTCTCCTGGCGTCTGGACACTACGACCGGCGCGCCGAGCGCCGCGCCGATCGCCCCCGCGAACGGTCCCAGCTCGGCTCGGACGATGGAGATCGAGTCGAGTGGAGCGACGTTCCGGATCCGGCGGGTCACCTCGTCGCGGAGCGGTCCGAGCAGCAGGTCGCCGGCCTCGGCGACGCCCCCACCCACGACGACCCGGTCGGGCGTCAGGAACAGCGCCAGGTTCGCGATCGCGATCCCGAGGAAGCGCCCGGCGCGCTCCAGCGCGGCCGCCGCCTGCTCCTCTCCCTCGCGTGCGGCCTCGAGCGTCTCCGCGAACGTGGGGTATCCCCCGGCGCGGGCGATCGCGCGCGAGCCGGCGATCGTCTCGAGGCAGCCCCGGTTCCCGCACCCGCACCGCTCACCCTCGGGGAGCACCGTGTGATGACCGATCTCGCCGGCACGGTCGTCGATGCCCGTGCGCAGCTCGCCTCCGAGGACGAGACCACCGCCGACCCCGGTCCCGCACACGACGCAGATCACGTCTCGCCAGCCCCGGGCGGCGCCGATGCGTGCCTCGGCCAGTGCGAACGCGTGGCCGTCGTTCACGAGGGCGACCGGCAGCTCGAGGCCCTCGGACAGCGGCCTCGCGAGCTGGACGCCGGCCCACTCGCCGTACATGTTCGGAAAGAGCACGGCACGTCCCTCGGCGTCGACGAGACCCGGGACTGACAGGCCGACGGTCTCGACGGGCCGTGCCCTGCGACCGAGCTCCACCATCCGGCCGAGCACGGCCGTGGGACCGCCCTCGGCGGAGCGCGTCGGAGAGCTCCCGGTCTCGACGACCACCTCGTCGTCCAGGAGCGCGAACTTGATATCGGTGGCGCCGAGGTCGAGGCCGAGGCGTCTCAACGAGCCGTCCACCCGCCGTCCACGACGAGGACGGTGCCCGTCACGAACTCGGCGCGGGCGGCATAGAGTGCCGCCTCGGCCACGTGCTTCGGATGCCCTAGCGTTCCGGTGAGCGGCTGAAGCTCGCGAAGGCGGCGCCGAATACCGGGATCGTCCTGGGCGCGGCGGCTCATGGGCGTCTCGATCAGCCCAGGCGCCACGACGTTGACCCGGATCCCGGAGGGAGCGTAGTGGACGGCCATCGCGCGGCAGAGGCCCACCAGGGCGGCCTTGCTGGCGGCGTAGGCATGCGTCGCGAAGTCTTCGTCGCCGACGAGTCCGAGAACGGAGCCGATCATCACGATCGCGCCTCCACCGCTGTCGACGAGCCTGGGGACAGCCGCCCGACAGACGAGGAAGACCGAGGTCAGGTTGGATGCGAGGACCGCATTCCAGGCGTCGTCCGTGCACTCGCTCACCGGGCCGTCGCCGAGGGACCTGCCGCTGATCCCGTGAGCCGTCACGACCGCGTCCAGCCGTCCGTGCTGCTCGACGGCGGCGTCGACCGCCCGGCGGGCACCCGCTTCCGTGGCGACGTCCACGACGACCTCGGCTGCGGGCACGAGGTCGGCGCCGACGACCGTGTAGCCCGCGTCCGCGAACGCCCGCACGACGGCGCCTCCGATCCCTCCCTCCGACCCCGTGACGAGCGCGACCTTCACGCGACGAGAGCATATTGTCGCCCGATGAAAGAATCCGAGACTGCCTGCCGATGACGGCGATCGAGCGCATCCGGGAGGAGCGGGTCGTGGGGCTCCTCCGCGCGGTGCCCGATGCGCGTCGCGTCGCGGACGCGCTCGTGGCGGGTGGAATCCGCGTGCTCGAGGTGACGCTCGACTCGGAGGGAGCGGACACGCTCATCGGCGACCTGCGCCGACGCGGTGACGCGGCGGTGCTCGCCGGCACCGTGCGGACGGCCGGGGGCGTCGACCGCGCGCTCGCCGCCGGCGCGGAGGCGTGCGTCAGCCCGGCGTTCTCGGCCGAGGTCGTCGCGCGCTGCGTGGAGGTCGGCCTGCCCTCGATCCCTGGCGCCCTCACCCCAACTGAGATCGAGCATGCACTCGGCACCGGAGCGGCGCTAATCAAGCTCTTCCCCGCCGGGGTTGTCGGGCCGACGTACGTCCGCGACGTGCTGGCGCCCCTGCGCGGCGCCCCGCTCCTCGCGACCGGCGGGATCGACGTCACGAACGCGGCCGCGTTCCTGCGAGCGGGCGCCGTCGCCGTCGCAGCCGGCACCGCCCTCACCGGAGCCGAGGATCCCGAAGCAGCGGCCCTGGCGCTCGTAGCGGCCGTGCGATCCGCGGGCACGCTTGCTTGACTGCCCGCTGCCCCGGTCGTAGGGTCTCACCTGTCTAAACGTCTAGACAGGTTGACAGCGATCGACACGCCGACACGCTCGACCTGGCTCGCGGCCGCCCGCGAGCTGCTCGATCGCATCGAGCGGACCCAGGGCGACGCCGTGGAGGAGGCGAGCCGACTCTGTGCCGGCGCGATCGCTCACGACGGGCTCGTCCACCTCTTCGGGACCGGGCACTCACGCATCCCCGTCGAGGAGATGTTCCCGCGGTACGGCTCGTACCCGGGTTTCCACCCCATCGTCGAGCTGAGCATGACCTACCACACGGAGGTGGTGGGCGCGAACGGCCAGCGGCAGGCGATGTTCATCGAGCGGACCGAGGGCCTGGCCGCGGTCATCCTCGCCAACTTCACCCTCCGTCCGAGCGACGTCATGATGATCTTCAGCGCGAGCGGGCTGACCGCCGTCCCGATCGAGGTCGCCATGGAGGCGCGCGCCCTGGGACTGCCCGTGGTGGCGGTCACGTCACGCGCCCAGTCGCTCGCCGGGCCGTCCGAGCACTCCTCGGGGTCCCGGCTCCTGGATCATGCCGACATCGTGCTCGACCTCTGCACGCCGCCCGCGGACGCGCTCGTCTCGGTCGACGGCGTCTCGACGCCGGTCGGGCCGGGGTCGACCCTGGCCGCGGTCGCGCTCGCGAACGCCCTCAAGGTACGGGTCGCCGAGCTCCTGGCTGCGGACGGAAACCTGCCACCGGTGCTCACGAGCTCGACCGTCGTCGGCGCGGAGGAGTCGCGTCGTCTCTTCGACGCGGCCTACGCGGAGCATGCGCGGCGCGTCGCCCACGTGTTGCGAGGGGCAGGTGATCTGTAGGAACATGGCAGCGGGCGGGCGGGCGGACGGACAAGGAGGTGGGCCTCGGACGCGATTGACGTTGGAGCAGGTGGCGGGACCGGAGTCAACTCGACAGGAGGGCATCTAGCATGAGCACGAAACCTCGCGGCCGCCGAGTCTGGCGCCTCGGTGTCGTCGTCGCCGTCATGGGAGTGGCCGTGACGGTCGCGGCGACAGCGGGCCAGGCGAACCGCAGCCAGGACAGCTACACGTTGGGCCTCTCGAACACGCTCGTCGGAAACGGCTGGCGCGAAGGCCAGCTCTGCGCGTTCAAGGCGCAGGCTCTTGCGAGCGGCAAGGTCGACTCGCTGAAGATCGCCCACCGTGCCACCGACACGGCCGGCCAGATCAGCGACATCCGCGCGATGATCTCCTCGGGCGTCGACGCGATCATCATCAACCCGTCGAGCCCGACGGCGCTGAAGCCGGTCGCCGCCCAGGCGCTCGCCAGGGGCATCAAGATCGTCTTCATCGACCAGTACGTGAACGCTCCCGGCGCGTACAACGCCACGAACGACCAGGTCGGCTACGCGCGCCTCGGCGCAGCCTGGCTGTTCAAGAAGATCGGCGGCAGGGGGAACGTCGTCGAGCTGCGCGGCATCGCCGGCGTGCCGGCCGACACGGACCGCCACAAGGGCTTCCGCCAGGCCCTGAAGGCGTTCCCGAACATCAAGGTCGTCAAGTCCGTCTTCACGGGCTGGCAGTTCGCACCCGCCGGACAGGCGATGCTGGACATCCTTAACTCCGGGACCGACGTGGACGGCGTCTGGACGTCGGGCACCGACTACACGGTCGTGGACGCGTTCAAGACGGCCGGGAAGCCGTACGCCCCGGTCGTGGGCGCGGACAACTACGGTTTCGTCCGCCAGCTCAAGAGCCTGTCTCCGAAGTTCCAGGGCGCGGCCGTCACCAACCCGTCGTCGATCGGCGGTGTCGGCGTCACGCAGGCGATCCGGGTGCTCGACAAGAAAGCGGTCCCGAAGTGGATCAAGCTCACCCCGGACATCTGGACCTGGCCACAGGACAGGGCGTCGATCAACAAGTACGCGGTTCGGGGCGCGCCTGCGGACGCGAGCGCACAGCTCCAGCTCCCACCGTGGACGACGTACACCCTGAAGCAGTACAGGGCGTGCAAGGGGCCGTAGCCCCGGGCGCGCGTGTGCGGAGGGGGCGGCACGCCGCCCCCTCCATGCGTTCACGAGGAGCATGAGCGAGCCTCCTGTACCCGTCTTAGAGGCTCGCGGGATCGCGAAGCGCTTCGGCCCCGTGATCGCCCTCCGCTCTGCCGATCTCCAGGTCGTTCCGGGCGAGGTACACGCCCTCCTGGGAGCGAACGGAGCGGGCAAGAGCACGCTCGTGAAGGTGCTGTCCGGCGTGCTCCGGCCCGACTCGGGGTCGATCGCCGTCTCCGGCGCAGCGATCAGGCCGCGCTCGCCCGAGCACGCCGCCAGGCTCGGGCTCGCACTCGTCTTCCAGGATCCGGCCCTCGTTCCCGACCTGTCCGTCGCGCAGAACCTGCGACTGACGCGGGTCTCGGTCGCGGCGGTCCGTGACCAGCTCCGGACGTTGGATCTCGAGGTCGACTTCCGTCAGCTCGCGGGTGACGTGCCCCTGTCCCTGCTGCGGATGCTCGACCTCGGTCGGGCGCTCGCTCGCGACCCGCAGCTCCTGATCCTGGACGAGATCACCGCAGCGCTCCCCTCCGACCTCGCCGAGCGCGTGTTCGCGGTCATGAAGGCCAGGCGCGAGCAGGGCAGGTCCGTGCTGTTCATCACGCACCGGCTGCGCGAGGTCATCGACATCTGCGACCGCGCCACGATCCTCCGGGACGGCGCGCACGTCGGCACGGTCGTGCCGCAGGAGGGCGGCGAGGCGAAGATCGTCGACTTCATGCTCGGCCCGGAGGCCGCACAGGCGGAAGCCGAGGCGATGCGGAGCACCGACGGCGAACGCGAGCCCACGGCGGCGGTCGTGCCCGAGGAGGAGACGGTGCTCGCGGTTGAGGACCTGCGGATCGGCGGGGTCCAGGGTGTCTCGTTCGCCCTCCGGCGTGGCGAGATCCTCGGCCTGGCGGCGCTCGAAGGCCAGGGTCAGGACGACCTCTTCAAGGCGCTCGCGGGCGAGTGGCGGCCCGACGGGGGAACCATCCGGGTCGGCGACGCCCCGCTGCGGGCACGCCATCCCTCGGATGCGATTCGCAAGGGGCTGGTCCTCGTGCCGGCCGACCGGCTGCTCGCCCTCCTGCCGCAACGCCCGATCAGCGAGAACGTGGCTGCCCCACGGTACGCGGCGCCCACTCGGTGGGGCCCGATCAACATGCGCGACGAGCGTCGCCGCGTCCGCAGCGCCGTCGAGGCGCTGCAGATCGATCTGCGAGCCGGGAGACAGGCGAGGCGCCTCTCGGGCGGCAACCAGCAGAAGGTGACCATCGCGCGCTGGCTCGCGACCGGCTTCGGCGTGCTGCTCTGCCACGACCCCACCCGCGGCATCGACGTGGGCACGAAACGACAGATCTATGCGCTGCTCCAGGAGCTCTCCGGCGACGGCGCCGCGATCCTGTTCTTCAGCTCCGAGCTCAGCGAGTTTCCGCTCGTCTGCGACCGCGTGCTGACGCTGTACGGGGGGAGGCTGACCGCCGAGTTCGCAGGTCACGCCGCCGACGAGAGCTCGCTCCTGCAGGCGATGCACGGGCTCGAGTCGCGCGAGGCCGCAGCGTGAGCGCGATCCCCGCCTCGCCGGCAGTCGGTGGCCTGGGGACGCCTGCGTGGCGGCGGCGTCTCCGGCTGCACGGGTGGACGATCGGAGTCTGGATCGTGCTCCTCGCGATGCTGCCCTACTGGCGCACCGTGTCGAGCGGGTCGTTCGGCTTCGACTTCCAGACCCTCGCGATCGGCGCGCTGCCACTCTGCTTCGCCGCGATGGCCCAGGCGGTCGTCGTCATCTCGGGAGGAATCGACCTCTCCGTGGGCAGCCTGATCGGTCTCATGAACGTCGTCTCGGCGCGGTGGATGATCGACATGAGCACCGAGGAGGCGCTCCTCTTCACCGTCGTCTGCCTCGTCATCGCCGGGCTCGCCGGGGCGCTCACCGGCCTCGTGATCGTCGTGACGCGCATCCCGGACATCGTCGTCACGCTCGGCATGCTCTTCGTCTGGTACGGCGTCGCGCTCTGGGTGCTGACCATCCCGGGCGGAGGCGCGCCCCAGGACTTCTACGACGTCGTCCAGGGCACGGTCGGCTCGACGTCGATCCCGTGGGCCATCGTCATCCTCGCGGTCGCCTGGGCGGCGCTCTGGCTGAGCATCCGCTGGCTACGTCCCGGCCTCTCGTTCTTCGCGGTCGGGTCCAGCAGGAACGCCGCCTACCTGAGCGGCATCGACGTCGCCCGGACACGGGTCGGCGCGTACGCGCTCGCGGGCGTCTTCTGCGGGCTCGGCGGGGTCGCCCTGACCACGACGTCGTTCCTCGGGGACCCCAACGCGGGAAGGATCTACACGCTCAACAGCGTCGCCGCGATCGTCCTCGGCGGCGTCTCGCTCCTGGGCGGGATCGGAGGACTCATCGGCCCGATCGGCGCCGCGTTCATCCTGACGCTGATCAACACGATCCTCGTCCAGCGGGGAACCGACCCCAACTACGCGGCGGTGTACACGGGCGTCCTGATCATCGTCGTCGTGATGATCGGCGGGCTCCTCCAGCGACGAGGCCGTACGTGAGCACGGCCGTCCATGCGCTCGACGCCCCGGGCCGGCTCCGCCGGCTGCAGCGATTCGTCGCCGACAACCCGGTCCTCATCCTGGTCGTCGTGCTCGTCGCGCTCCTCGTCATCACCGACCTCATCAACCGCCACCAGACCGGCTCGCCCTTCGTCACCTGGAAGCAGCTCTCGACGACGTTCCTGGTCGCGGCCCCGCTCGGGTTGATCGCCGGCGGCCAGACGCTCGTGATGCTGACCGGAGGCGTCGACCTTTCCATCGCGTACATCGCGACGGCGGCGGCGTACGTGACCGCCTGGCAGGGGGGCAGCGGGACGGCCACGGCCCTGCTGTTCGGGCTCGCAACCGGCGCGGCGATCGGGCTCGTGAACGGAGTCGGCGTCGCCGTCTTCCGCGTCAACCCGCTGATCATGACGCTCGGCGTCGGGTCGGTGCTCTTCGGGATGCTGTCGATCTACGCGAGCAGGGCGTTCGAGAAGACGATTCCCGGGATCGTCTCATCGCTCGGGACGGAGCGCTTCTTCGGGTACCTGCCCGTGAACGTGCTCCTGTGGGCGCCGGTCGCGGCCGTGCTGATCCTCGGACTGCGCTACACGGGGTACGGCCGGATGCTGTATGCCGTCGGTGACAACGAGGTCGCCTCGCGACTGGCCGGCGTCCGCGTCTGGCAGGTCCTGCTCGTCGCCTACATGCTCTGCGGGCTGCTGGCGGCCATGGGCGGGATGCTCCTGCTCGGCTTCGTCGGGAACCCCGACCTCGGGCTCGCCACGCCCTACCTCCTGCCCTCCGTCGCAGCGGTCGTGATCGGCGGGACGTCGATCCTCGGCGGGTTCGGCGGGTACGGCGGCACGATCGTGGGCGCCCTCATCCTGACCGTGCTCACGTCCTTGCTGAACGTCCTCGACGCCTCGGAGTGGGTCAAGCAGGTGCTCTACGGGGGGCTGATCATCGCCTTCACCGCGATCTACGCCCGCGCTTCCGGCGCGGACTGAGCCGGGCGGCATGGGCCTTACGTGCTCACGATTCGCTTCGCAAACGCCGCGGGAGGGCTCGTCGCAGGGCGCATGGGGTGCGCGGACGACATGCCGACGGCGGAGGAGGTGGAGGCAGCCCTGTGCTCGGGCTGACGAAGATCGCGCCCGGCCGCGAGAACGTCGGCCTCACGCAGCGCCCCGAGCCGGTCGCAGGCACCGGTCACGTCGTGCTGGCCGTGCAGGCGGCCGGAGTCTGCGGCACCGACCTCCACATCGTCGACGACGAGTTCGCCTCGTCGCCGCCCGTGACGATGGGGCACGAGGTGTGCGGCGTCGTGGTCGAGATCGGGCCGGACGTCGATCCGAGCTGGCTGGGAGAGCGCGTCGTCTCCGAGACGTACTTCTCGACGTGCGGTGCCTGCGAGCACTGCCGCGCGGGACGCCGCAACCTCTGTCACGAGCGGCGGTCGATCGGCTCGGCGGTGGACGGAGCGTTCGCGCCCCGTCTCGTCGTGCCGGTCGGCAACCTCCATCGCGTTCGCGACGCGCTGGCCTCGGAGGCTGCGGCGCTCACCGAGCCTCTCGCCTGCGTGTGCCAGAGCCTCTGCGACCCGGATCGGGTCTCGTCACACGACCGCGTGCTCGTCGTCGGACCGGGGCCGATCGGCCTGATCGCGGCCCAGGTGGCGCGCACGCTGGGCGGCCTGGTGCACGTGCGCGGGCTCGCCCGCGACGCGACCCGCCTCGCGAAGGCCGCCGAGCTCGGCTTCGAGACGAGCGTCGACGGTGATCTCGGCGAGCCGTTCGACGTCGTCGTCGACTGCTCGGGTCACGAGGGCGGCATCGCGTTCTGCCTGCGCAGCGCGAGGCGCGGCGGCCGCCTCGTGCAGATCGGACTGGCGGGCCGGCCGGTCACGGTCCCGTTCGACGAGATCTGCTATCGCGAGCTGACGGTGACGGGCGGGAACGCCAGCACGTCCGCGTCGTGGCGACGCGCGCTCGCGCTCCTCGAGTCCGGAGCGGTGGACCTCGCCAGCCTCGTCACCGAGGTCGTCCCCCTCGTCGAGTGGGAGCGCGCCTTCTCCGCCACCCGCGTCGGCCTGGGGGTCAAGTTCGTGCTCGACCCGCGAGAGCCGGCTACCTGAGGTACGGCCGGAGCACGTCGCGCGCGAGTAGGAAGCCTCGCTTGACGAGCTCCTCCGTCCGCTCGAACGACCGGTCCTCGTGCTCGATCGAGACGACGTAGTCGTAGCCTGCGCGGTAGAGGGCGGCGAGGAAGCGGTCCCAGCGCACCTCGCCGAGCCCCGGAAGGCGCGGGACCTGCCAACCCATGCCGAGCGAGGCGGTCCCGTTTCGGTAGAGCCCGTCCCGGTCGATCTCGAGGTCCTTGGCGTGCACGTGGACGATCCGGTCGGCGTAGTCCCGCACCGCTCGCTCGTAGTCGATCTGCAGCCAGACGAGGTGAGAGGGATCGAGGTTGAGGCCGAACCGAGGCGAGGGGACGATGTCGAAGAGCTCGTCCCAGATGGCCGGCGCGTAAGCGAGGTTGTGCCCTCCGGGCCACTCGTCGAGCGAGAAGATCATCGGGCAGTTCTCGACGGCGATCGTGACGCCGCGTTCCTCGGCGTGCGCCACGAGCCGCGGCCAGACCCTCCGGAAGTCCCGGATGCTGTCCGGGACGCTCTTGTCGCGATCCCTGCCCACGAACGTGCCCACGATCGGGACGCCCAGCTTCTCGGCGGCGGCGACGACGCGCTTGAGATGGTCGTTCGCGCGCTTCCGCTCTCGCGGATCCGGGTGGAGGTTGTTGGGGTAGTAGGCGAGCGAGGAGATCTCGAGCCCGTGCCGGTCGAGCACGTCCCGGACGCTCTGTACGTCGAGCCGCTCGACGTCGATGTGACAGACCCCAGCGTATCGCCGGCGCTCGCCGCCCGCGGCGGGCCAGCACGCGACCTCCAGCATCTCGAACCCGTTTCCGGCCGCCCAGGCGGCGACCTGCTCGAGCGAGAGTCGCGGGAAGGCCGCGGTCAGGAGTCCCAGCTTCATGGCAGCACCTCCGTGTCGACCTCGACCCACCGGCGCTCGGCGTCGGACAGGGCGACGGCGTCACCGAGGACGTTCCCGGCGTGTCCGTCGTCGAAGGTCGGGTAGTCGGGGTCGGGTGACGGCGCCCCCCGGGCGACGTCCGCGTACACCGCGCGGTAGAGCTCGCGGAACGTGTCGGCGAATCCCTCGGCGTGCGCCACCGGCAGGTGGGTGCGCGCCGCCGCCGTCTCGTTCATCAGCGCCGGGTTGCGCTGGAGCGTCTCGTTGGCGGCGTCCCGGTGCCCGATCCAGAGCTCCTCGTTGCGCTCGCCGTCCCAGGCCAGGGCGCCTTGCGAGCCGTCGATCTGGAAGCGAAGGGAGTTCTTGCGCCCGATGCTGACCTGCGACAGGACGAGCGACCCGCGCATCCCGTTGTCGAAGCGGAGCAGCACGTGCGCGAAGTCCTCCGTCGACATCGGGGCACTCGCACGCTCGACGTCCGCAGCTGCGGCGAACGTCTCCACCTCCCCCACGGGCCGCTCCCGCACGGGAATCGCGGTGGCGAGATCGGCGAGCAGCTCGACGACGCGGGACCCCGTGACGTACTGCACGAGGTCCAGCCAGTGCGACCCGATGTCGGCGACGGCGCGGAGCGGGCCGCCCCGGTCGACCTCGAGCCGCCAGTTCCAGTCGGTCGGGAGGGCCAACCAGTCCTGCAGGTAGCCGCCGTGCACGCTCCACAGCCGGCCGAGCTCGCCTTCCCGGACACGCGCGCGCACCTCCTGCACGAGCGGGTAGAACCGGATGTTGAAGTTCGTGCAGTGGACGAGGCCGCTCGCGCGCGCCAGCTGGAGCAGCTCCCGCGACTGATCGGACGTCAACGCGAGCGGCTTCTCGCACACGACGTGCTTCCCGGCGTCGAGGGCGCGCTTCACCTGCTCGTGGTGGAGGTGGTTCGGGGTCGTCAGGTGGACGACGTCGACCCGGTCGTCTGCGAGAAGCGCCTCGTACGACTCGTAGACCGGAGCGATCCCCTTCGCAGCCGCGCGCTCCGGGGTCGACCCGGCCACGCCGGTCACCTCCACGCCGAGCCGGCGGAGCGCGTCCACGTGCACGACACCGATGAAACCGGTCCCGACGACGGCGGCCTTCAACGTGTCGAACGGGGTCTTCACAGCGTCTCCGCACGGATCGTGACGGATGTCGTTCGCTCCTCGCCGGGCTCGAGCATCGGGAGGCGGCCCTCGGCCCGGTCATGTGCGCGCCCGAGAACCGAGCAGTTCGCCGGCTCCACGCCGAGAGCACACATGCCGGGGGCCGGGTGAACCCACTGCCACAGACGAGGAAGGTCGGAGGTGATCGTGACCGACACCCCCAGCCCCTCGTTCGTCACGCGGGCGTGCGTGGCACCGACGTGCTCCCAGACGCGTTCCGGCTCGTCGACGGGCTCGGGGGGCGCGTCCCGCCAGTCGTGTGGCGAGGCGGCGGCGTCGCGTGGGACGACCTCCGCAGCGTCGGACTCGAGTCGCGCCCCCGCATCCCAGAGCGGCCAGCCGAGGTTGACGTGGTAGAGAACAGGCGCCTCGAGGGCGTGGCCCGCACGGTTCTCGGTGCGATCGACGAGCTCGAGCCTTCCCTCGCCGACCGCCGTCCGAACCGTGCGGAAGACGTGCAGTCCCCGCGGCTCCTCCACGCTCGCCCGGCAGACGATCGCATCCGGGTGCTGCAGAGCCTCGACGTCTCGGGCCGCGAGAAACGTGTACGTCCCGTGGAGGCCGATGCCCTCGGACGGTGCGCCGACGTTGTCGAGCCCGCACGTCGTGACGAGACCGCCGCCCCAGGCATCACTCCATGCAGCCGCCTCGGCCCCACCCTCGCCGACCGGCGAGATCCACGCCAGCGGCAACCCGCGAAACCAGGCAGCGCCGACGTCGAGCCCCCGGTCCGGGTACAGGCGCACGTCGATGCCGGCGAGGACGTGGACGTCCACCCCGGGCCGCCGGGTGACGAGCGCGACCTGGTCGAGATGGCCGAGACGCATCGCGTCGATCACGGCGCGACCTCCACGACGAAGTCGACGTCGAGGGCGTACCGCTCGCCTGCGTAGCGGCTCTCCGTCGACTCGACCGGTCTTTCGTCCTGATCGAGGATCAGCCGCCGCTCGACGAGCAACGGGTCTCCCTCGCGCAGCCCGAGGGATCGCGCGTCCTCACGCGTCGCCGCCTCCGCGCAGAGCGTGCCATGACCGTGCGACGGCACCCGGCCAGCGGCGACGAGAACCGCGTGGAGGGACTCACGCTCGAGGTCCGCCGCCAGGACGGCGCCCGCGCAGTCCTCCGTGAAGACGGCGGTCTCGAGCGCGATCGGGTCGTCGTCCGCGAGGCGGACGCGCCGGACCACGACGACGCTCGCATCGCCCTCCACCCGCAGGAGCCGCCGCTCGCCGTCGCTCGGTGGACGGACGACGCGCTCGAGCAGCCGCGACGACGCCGTGCGTCCACGGCGACGCGTCTCGTGCGTGAAGCTCAGCACACGGCCGGCCTGCCGGTGCGAGCTCCCACCCGCCACGAACGTTCCGCGTCCCGGCACGCGATACACGAGACCGTCCTGCACGAGACGCTGGACGGCAGCCCGAGCCGTCATCCTGCTGACGCCGAACTCGGCGCAGAGCTCCGCGTCGGAGGGCAGCGGCTCGTCCCGGTCGAGGCCGGCGATCCGTACCCGCAGCGACTGCTCGATCTCGTAGTACCGGGGCACGAAACCGCTCATCCGGGCACCGTCACGTCGACCGCCCACCCCTCGGGCGCGTGCAGGGGGAGCCCGGCGAGGCCGAGATCCAGGAGGGTCAGGTGCCGGCGGCCGTAGTTCGCCGCCACCGCACGGTCGAGCTCGGCCCCCACGAAGCAGACGTTCGTGGGTGCCGCCAGGAGCGTCCCCTGGGGGTCCTCGGCGACGACCGCGCAGGAGCCGTCGCGGCCGAGGTGGTAGATGCGATCGGGGCGGTAGCAGCTCACGAGCAACCCGCCGTCGGCCGTGAAGGCGACCCCGTCGAGCACCGCCCCTTCGATCCGCGTCACGAACTCGTGGGACCCGTCCCGGAGGTCGATCCGCGTTACATCGGGCACGTAGGACTCGACGACCCACAGGTACCGTCCGTCGGCCGAGACCGCGCAGCCGTTGGTGAAGTGCGGAACGGCGTCCGACAGAACCTCCGCTTGCCCGTCCGCGTCGATTCGCCACAGCCGGCCGTCGTTCGCCCGCCACCGACCCGAGTCCGTCACGTAGAGCGTCCCGTCGGGCCCGAACGCCGGAAAGTTCGGGAAGGTGAGCCCGTCGGCGAGTACGTGCCGCAGGGCGAGGCCGTCCCAGACGAGAACCGAGCGGTCGGACGGGCAGCAGAGGACGACGCGACCTCGGCCGTCGACCGCGAGGCCGAGCACGAGGCCCGGAGCGCGTGCGACCTCGGCGTACGACCGTCCTTCCACGTCGACGCGGTAGAGCTGTCCCTCCTCGCCGCCGGCCCAGAGGTCTCCCGAGCTCCGGTCGTACGCCACCCCCTCCGGGTGGTCGAGACCGTCGACGAGCGTCCTAATCGCGCCCATGCCCGACGGTGCCGTTCACGACCAGGCCCCCGTCCACGACGATCTGCTGTCCCGTGACGTAACGCGATGCGTCGGACGCGAGGAAGACCGCGACGTCCGCCACGTCCTCGCTCGTCCCCAGGCGACCGAGCGGGATTCGCTCGCCGTAGGCTTGCCGGACGGCCGGCGTGTACGCCTGGGCGTTCAGGGGAGTGTCGATCGCGCCGGGGGCGAGCGCGTTCACGGTCACGCCCGCCGGGCCGAGCTCGACCGCGAACGCCTTTGTCAGCGCCATGATCGCCCCTTTCGCGGCCGTGTACGCCCCGATGCCGCCGACGCCGACGATTCCGGACACCGAGGTCACGTTGACGATCCGTCCACCATCCTCGTCCCGAGAGGCGAAGTGCCTCGCGGCCGCACGGCAGCCGTAGAAGTAGCCGTGCAGGTTCGCGGCGAGGAGACGGTGCCAGTCATCGTCGGTCGTCTCGAGCAGCTGGCGCACGAGGAGCCGAGCGGCGTTGTTCACCCAGACGTCGAAGCCTCCCCACCGGTCGACCGCAGCCTGGGCGAGCCCCTCGACGGCCTGTGAGTCCCCCGTGTCGCCGACGAGCTGGACGGTGTCGCGCCCCTCGGCGCGGACGAGTCGCTCCGTCGCTTCGGCGGAGTCGAGCGACATGCCTGCCACGTCGGCTCCGGCACGGGCGAACGCAACCGCGATCGCCTGGCCGATCCCGCTCGACGCGCCGGTGACCACCGCCCGTCGACCGGCCAGGTCGAAAGCGGAGAGCATTGGGCGACTGTATAGCCATCTAGACAGGAAGACAACACGGTCGTTAGGCTCGTCCGATGCGCCTGGGCCTGGAAGCGGCCCTCGTCGACGGTGAGCTCGTCGCGGGGGACCTGGCCGTGGACGGCGGAGTGGTGACCGCGGTCGGGCTCGCGGGCAAGGGACGGGGAGTGGCCGTCCCGGGCCTCGTCGACCTGCAGGTGAACGGCTACGCGGGAGTCGATCTCCTCACCGAGCCGGAGCGGGCGAGAGAGGTCGCGGACGCCCTCGCCGAGGATGGCGTGACCGCATGGCAGCCGACGCTGATCACGAGCCCGACCGAGCAGGTGCTGGAGGCGACGCGCGCTCTCGCGACCGCGCCGCGGTCGCTCGGGGCCCACCTGGAAGGGCCGTTCCTCTCGCCGTCCCGGCCCGGTACGCACCCCATGGAGCACCTGCGCGAGCCCGACCTCGGCCTGCTCCGGCTCATGCTCGACGCCGGTCCCGTCTCGTGCATCACGCTCGCCCCGGAGCTCCCGGGCGCGCTCGAGCTCGTCGACGAGCTCGTGGAGCGCAACATCACAGTCTCGCTCGGGCACACGGATGCGACCGCGGTCGAGGCCGAGCGGGCGTTCGCCCGGGGCGCCCGCACGGTGACGCACCTCTTCAACGCGATGCGCCCGTTCCACCACCGAGATCCCGGAGTCGTCGGCGCCGCCCTCGCCCGCCGCGACGTCGTCGTCCAGCTCATCGCCGACGGGGCCCACGTCGCGGACGAGGCCGTGCTCCTCGCGTGCCACGCTGCCCGCGGCAGGCTCGCGCTCGTGTCGGACGCGATCGCCGCGGCCGGAGTCGGGGACGGTTCGTACAAGCTGGGCGGTGTCGAGGTCCGGGTCGAGGGCGGCGTCTGCCGCCGGGCCGACGGGACCCTTGCCGGGAGTGCCGCCTCGCTCCTCGACGGGGTCCGCACCCTCGTCCGACTCGGCGTGACGCTCGAACAGGCCGTCGCCGCAGCCTCGACCATCCCGGCGCGCGTCGTCCGACGCGAGGATCTCGGCCTGCTGAAGCCGGGAGCGCGGGCGGATCTGCTCGTGCTCGACGACCGCCTGGACGTGCTGCGCGTCCTCCGGGGAGGTGAGACGATCCTCTGATGCCTCGCACACCGATCACCACCACGGTCGTCGGAAGCTACCCAGCCCCGGGCTGGGTCGAGCTCGCGCAGGCGCACCGCGACGAGCTCGGTGAGGACGATCTCGCCGAGCTGCGACGTGACGCCGTCGCCGCCGCCGTCCACGACCAGTTCCGTGCGGGCCTGGACGTGGTCACCGACGGAGAGCAGGCGCGCTACGACTTCAACCTCTCGTTCTACGCGTTCCTCGAGGGGATCGAGCCGGAGCTCGCTCCGCGCCGGCGCTTCGGCCCGCCTGCGCACGACCAGCGTCCACGGCATCGCATCGTCGGGGAGCTGCGGGCGCCCGGCGGGCTCGGCGTCGTCGACGAGTTCCGGCTGCTCCGCGAGGTGGCTCCCGACGGGCCGCAGCTCAAGGCGTCGGTCCCGGGCGCATACACGCTCGCGGGCAGGCTCGTGCCGAGCGACGCGTACCCGGATCGGCACGCCGTCACCGAGGCGCTCGTTCCCGTCGTGCGCGCGGAGCTCGAGCAGCTCGTGGCCGAGGGATGCGGGATGGTGACCGTCGACGAGCCCTCGATGTCGTGCTACGCCGACCGCGAGGACCGCGCCTGGCTCGTGGACGTGTTCAACCGCAGCGTCGAGCCCGTCGTCGGGAGGTGCTACCTCGGCACACATCTCTGTTTCGGCAACTACAAGGCGCGCCCGGTGGCGAAGCGCCGGTACGCGCCCATGTTCCCCGACTTCCTGAGCCTCGCGGTGGACGAGATCCACGTCGAGATGGCCAACCGCGAGTTCGCCGAGCTCGAGCTGATCGGTGAGATCGCCGCGGTCAAGGATGTCGCCGTGGGTGTCGTCGACGTGAAGAGCTCCTACGTGGAGACCGCAGAGGACGTCGCCGGTCGGATCCGAGCGTGCCTCGAGCACGCCCCTGCGGAGAGGCTATCCGTCGCGCCCGACTGCGGGCTCTCCCAGACGCCGCGCTGGGCCGCGCGCGCGAAGCTCGAGACGATGGTGCAGGGAGCGCGGCGTGTCCGCGACGAGCTCTAGCGCGATCGTCCGTACCGTCCGCGGAGACATCCCACCGCAGGAGCTGGGCCCCTGCGACGCGCACGAGCATCTGTTCCTCGTCACTCCGGCCCAGCCGGGCGACGAGTTCGCCGACGTCGGCAAGGCCATAGAGGAAGCCCGCACGCTCGGGGACGCCGGAGCCGCTGCGCTCGTGGACTGGACTCCCATAGGGGTCGGCCGCGACCTTCCGGGCCTGCTGGCGGTCTCGGAGGCGACCGGTCTGCACGTAGTCGCCGCCACCGGCCTCCACCGCGAGGCCCACTACGTGCCCGGCGACCCGCTGCGCTCGGAGACGGAGGCCGCGCTGGCAGCCCGTTTCACGGCCGACATCGTCGCCGTGGAGATCCCGTGCGGAGTGGTGAAGGTCGGTGCCGGCTACCACAGCGTGTCCGCGTTCGAGCGCCGGGTCTTCGCCGCCGCGTCGGCGGCACACGAGCGGACGGGTGCGCCGGTCTGCGTCCACACCGAGCACGGGACGATGGGCCTGGAGCTCGTCGAGCTGCTCGGATCCATGGGCGTCCCCGCAAGCTCCGTGATCCTCGCCCACCTCGACCGGAACCCGGATCCGGGCGAGCACGCGGAGACGGCGGCGACGGGCGCCTGGCTACAGCTGGACGGGCCGGGACGAACGAAATACTGGCCTGACTCGGTGATCCTCGAGCTGATCGCCGACCTCGCGGCACGCGGATTCGCCGACAAGGTCCTCGTCGGAGGAGACACCGGCCGCGCATCGATGATGCGCGCCTACCAGGGAGGGCCCGGGCTCGATTACGTCTTCCGCCGGTTCAAGCCACGACTTGAACGCGAGCTCGGGCCGGAGCTCTCCGACCGCATCTTCGTCCGCAACCCCGCGCAGGCCCTCGCCTTCACGCCGCGCTGAGCCCTCGACTCTCAGAGCCGATAGCTCGTCTCGGCGTGAGGCACGGTCTCACGCGTCTGCGACGAGACCTTGTCCAGGATCGCCTCGAGCAGCCGGCCCGAGGAGAGGACGTGCTCGTGCGCGAGGACGCGCGCGCCCTGCGGGCTGCGGGCCGCGATGGCCTCGCGGATCGCGCGGTGCTGCCGGTCGTTCTTGGTGAAGAGCTCGTCGAGGTCGGCCCCGGTCGCCCACACCGGCTTCGCGAGGAACGTGCGGCGCGCGGCCTTCGCCATCCGCTCGATCAGCGGTGATTCGGCGGCGGCGTAGATGACGTCGTGGAACGCGTGGTTCGCGTGCAGCCAGTCGCGCGCGAGGTGGAGGTCCTGGCGCCCCGCGTGGCTCATCTCCACGAGCTCGTGCGTGACGGCGCTGAACCGCCGCTCGGCGGCCTCGAGCTCGACGAGGTCGTGAGCCGACATCTTCGGCGTCGCGATCTCGGTCGCGAGCCCCTCGAGCTCGGCCCGGACGAGGAACGCCTCGCGCAGCTCGTCGCGCGCGAGCATGCGGACCCGGACGCCGCGATTCGGCTCGAAGCTGACGAGGCCGAGGGCCGCGAGGCGCCGCAAGGCCTCGCGCACCGGCGTCCGGCTGACGGCGAACTGCTCGGACAGGTGCTCCTGACGGAGGACGCTGCCCGGGGGGATCTCGCCGGCGACGATCGACTCCTCGAGGGCGAGGGCGATGTCGTCGGCCTTCGTTCCGTCAGACATCGGTGAGCTCCAGCAGTCGCTCGTAGGCGGGCAGGGTCAGGAACTCCGCGAACTCGTCCGCGAGCACGAGCCGCTCGAAGAGCGCCCGCGCCTCCCCGTAGACCGGCTCGGCGGGGAGCTCGGCGGCGACCTCGCCGATCGTCCGCTCAACGTCCTCGCGTGCGACCCGGCCGTGATGCAGCCACTGCCAGACCTGCCCCCGCGAGATCTCGGCGGTCGCGGCGTCCTCCATGAGGTTGTCGATCGCGGCCGCGCCGACGCCCGAGAGCCACGCGGCGATGTAGCGGATGCCGACCGAGACGTTCGTCCGCACGCCCGCGGGCGTTACTTCGCCCGGCGTCGCGGCGACGTCGAGCAGATCGGACGCCTCGACGGCGACGTCCTCGCGGAGTCGCTCGAGCTGGTTCGGCCGCTCGCCGAGCACAGCGTCGAACGCCTCGAGCGCGGTGGGCACGAGGTCGGGGTGGGCGACCCACGTCCCGTCGAAGCCGTCCCCGGACTCGCGCACCTTGTCCTCGCGCACGCGCGTGAGCGCGATCTCGTTCACCTCGGGGTCGCGCCGCGACGGGATGAACGCGGCCATCCCGCCGATCGCGTGCGCGCCGCGCCCGTGACACGTCCGCACGAGGAGCTCCGTGTACGCGCGCATGAACGGCACCGTCATCGTGACCTGGGCCCGATCGGGGAGGACGAAGTCGTCGCGGCCCGAGAACTTCTTGATGACCGAGAAGATGTAGTCCCAGCGTCCTGCGTTGAGCCCGGCCGAGTGCTCGCGGAGCTCGTACAGGATCTCCTCCATCTCGAACGCCGCGAGGATCGTCTCCACGAGGACGGTGGCCCTGATCGTCCCCCTCGGAAAGCCGAGCCGCGCCTGGGCGAGGAGGAACGCGTCGTTCCAGAGCCGCGCCTCGAGGTGGCTTTCGAGTTTTGGAAGATAGAAGTACGGCCCCGTGCCGCGCTCGAGGAGGCGCTCCGCGTTCCGCTGGAGGTAGATCCCGAAGTCGAAGAGGCTCGCCGACACCGGCTGCCCGTCGACCTCGACGTGCTTCTCGAGCAGATGCCATCCGCGCGGCCGCACGAGCAGCACGGCGACCTCGTCTCCGAGCGCGTACGTCCGGTCCGGGGTCTCGACCGAGATCGTCCGCTCGATCGCGTCGGTGAGGTTCTGCTGGCCGCCGACGACGTTCTCCCAGGTCGGCGAGTTCGCGTCCTCGAAGTCGGCCATGTAGACGCGGGCGCCGGAGTTGAAGGCGTTGATCACCATCTTCCGGTCGCCTGCCGGGCCCGTGATCTCGACCCGGCGGTCCTGGAGGTCGGCGGGCGCCGGCGCCACTCGCCAGTCGCCCTCGCGGACGGAGCGGGTCGCGTCCAGGAACGCGGGCAGCTCGCCCGAGGCGATGCGCTCCTGCCGCTCCGCCCGCGCCCGCAGCAGCTCCTCCCTCCGTCCGCCGAGCTCGCGCTGGAGCGCGGCGACGAGGTCGAGCGCCTCGGACGTGAGAACGCCCGCCTCGTCCGGCGCCCGGACAACAGCCGTCGTCGTCGCCTGGCTCATGCGGCGGGTGTGGCCTCGAACTGCGCCTCCTCGGTCGAGCCCTTGAGCGCGAGGGTCGAGCTCTTGCCACCCGTGACAGCCTGGAGGACGGCGTCGAAGTATCCGGCCCCGGCCTCTCGCTGGTGACGCGTCGCCGTGTAGCCCGCCTCCTCGAGCGCGAACTCGCGCTCCTGGAGCTCGACGTACGCGCTCATGCCCGCGCGGGCATACCCGCTGGCGAGGTCGAACATCGACTCGCACACCGCGTGGAAGCCGGCGAGGGTCACGAACTGGAACTTGTATCCCATGTCCGCGAGCTCCCGCTGGAAGGCCGCGATCGTCTTGTCGTCGAGGTGCTTCTTCCAGTTGAACGAGGGCGAGCAGTTGTACGCGAGGAGCTTGCCGGGGAACCTCGCGTGCACGGCCTCCGCGAACCGGGCGGCCTCGTCGAGGTCGGGAGTCGACGTCTCGCACCAGAGGAGGTCGGCGTACGGCGCGTAGGCGAGCGCGCGGGCGATCGGAGCCTCGATGCCAGGGCGGATGCGGAAGAAGCCCTCCGGGGTGCGCTCGCCGGTCAAGCACTCGTGGTCCCGCTCGTCGACGTCGGAGGAGAGCAGCGTCGCGGACAGCGCGTCGGTCCGCGCGATCAGGAACGTCGGAACGTCGGCGACGTCGGCCGCGAGACGTGCCGCGACGAGCGTCCGCACGAACTGCTCCGT
>JBOHBB010000050.1:0-2515 GCA_050698135.1 Gaiellaceae bacterium | reverse complement strand
CGCTCGTGCTGTTCTTCTGGGAGGCCGTCCTCGAGGTCTCGGCGGCGCTGCGCGCAAGCCGCCGCGACGTGCGGCCGCGCGGCCACCGCGGCGGCTATTACCCGCTCCTGCGCGCGGCCCTCTGCGTCGTCGTCCGTGACCTGATCGTCTTCGGGGTGCTCTCGGACCTGATGAAGGGCAGGCCGGCCGTGTACGCGACCTTCTCGAGCTACGACGTGGTCGCGCACCACTCAGGGCTCGAGCGCGCAGACACGCTCGAGGCGCTCCGCAAGCTCGACGAGCAGTTCGGCCGCATCGACCGCGCGATCCGGTACGCGCCTCGGCCCTACCGCGTCGTCGTCCTCTCCGACCACGGGCAGACCCAGGGAGCGACGTTCAAGCAGCGGAACGGCTACGGCTTCGACGAGCTCGTCGAGCGCTCGCTCGAGACGGGCGAGGTCACGGAGATCATGGGTGGCGACGAGCAGAGCTCGATGGTCGGGCACGCGGTCGGAGAGGCGACGGGCCGCGGCAGCGACGAGAAGCGCCCGAAGAACGATGCCACCGGACGCCACGTCGTCGTCCTGGGCTCCGGGAACCTCGGCCTCGTCTACCTCATGGAGGAGAAGCGCCGGCTGACGCTCGAGGAGATCGATGCGCGCCATCCGCGACTGATCCCCGCGCTGCGCGAGCACCCGCACGTGGGCTGGCTGCTCGTCCGCTCGGAGGAGCACGGCCCGGTCGCGCTCGGCGGGAGCGGCATGCGCTACCTCGCGGACGGCCGGGTCGAGGGCGAGGACCCGCTCGCCCGCTTCTCATCGAACGCGCCGCGCCACCTCGCGAGGACCGACGGCTTCTCCAACGTCGCCGACATCATGGTCGGCAGCTTCTACGACCCGGACCTCGACGAGGGCTGCGCGTTCGAGGAGCTGATCTCGTTCCACGGCGGGCTCGGCGGGCCGCAGACCCGGGCCTTCATCCTCGCGCCGAAGGAGCTGCCCGCCCCGGAGGCGCCGCTCGTGGGCGCGGCGTCCGTGCACGAGCTGCTGAAGGGCTGGCGCAGCGCGTAGCCACCGACGCACAGGACGCCCCGCAGCGTTGCCGGGGCGTCCGAGGAACGCGTCGAACGCGTCGGTCAGATTCCGAGGATCTGTCTCTTCTTCGCCTCGAACTCCTCGTCCGTGATGATCCCCTGCGCCTTCAGCTGCGCGAGCTGCTCGAGCTCGGCGGCGTAGTCGGGTGCAGCGGGGGCGGCCGGCGCTGCGGCCGCTTGCTGCGCCGCCACCTGCTGGTCGTACGCCGCCTGGTCCTGCGCGGCGTACTTCTGGTCCTGTCGATGGCGGACCGCACCCGCGGTCCCGGCGACGACGGCCGTCGTCGCGGCCGCGCGCACGAGCCCCGGTCCTCGTCTTCCGAACATCCCGCTCTCCTCTCTACGCGTTGGCGTGCTCGAGCGCCCACTCGCGGGCGGCCTGGACGACGTCGTGCGGCAGCCGCTCGAACGCGAGCAGCTCCCCGCCCGCATCCCGCATCGCCTGGGTGACCTTCCGCGCCCAGACGTTCTCCCACACGATCAGCGCGGCCGACGAGTTCGGCTCCAGGGCGTCGGCCGCATCCATGAGGTCGTCCTCGTTGACGAGGCCGCCCACCTCGATGCCCATCTTCTCGAGGCCTGCCTGTACGTCGGGATCGAGCTCTGTCACCTCCATCGCCACCGCGTTGCCGTCGACGTCCTTGCCGACGAAGGCGATGTCGATGACGCGGATCGTGCCCGCCTCGACGAGGTCGCCGATGGCGGGTGCGATCTCGCCGCGGAAGCGGTTCCCCGGGAACGCGATGATCGCGTAGTCGACGGGTCCGATCTCTTCCATTGCCTCTCCTCTCTGCTCGCCGTGTGCCCGCCCAACTGTGTCATATCTCCGGCGGCGTCGGCGGCACGATCTCCACGTTCTCACCGGACGAGAACGTGGCTGGCGCTTCGCGTGTTGAATACGCGCGGATGACGAGGCAGGAGCCCCCGACCGCGGCAGGTTCGTGTCGCCGTCGCCCACGATGAGCCTCTTCTACGGCATCCTCGTCGTCGTCGCCGCCGTGGCGATCGCGGTCGCCACGATGCTCTTCGTGCGCGGGCGGGCGCCCGAGGGGAGCTTCTTCTCGGACGGCGACCGTGCATCCGGCGTCTTCGGCGTGCTCGCGACGGGGTTCGCGATCTTCGCCGGCTTCGTGATCTTCCTCGCGTTCACGACGTACGACCAGTCCCGGGCCGGTGCCGAAGCGGAGGCTCTCCTCGTCGTCCAGCAGTTCGAGACGGCGCAGTTCCTCGCTCCCGAGACCCGGGATCGGCTCGCCGGGGAGATCGTGTGCTACGCACGCTCCGTCGTCGGACTGGAGTGGCCGCGCATGGAGGCAGGCGACCTCGGTGACGCCCTCAACCCGTGGGGAGTCGCCCTCTTCCGGACGATCCGCGCCACCGAGCCATCGGGAGTCGTGCAGGAGACCGCGTTCGCGAAGTGGCTCGACCAGACCTCGGACCGCG
>JBOHBB010000049.1:0-3693 GCA_050698135.1 Gaiellaceae bacterium | reverse complement strand
TTCGGCGACCACACGGGCTACTACTCGCACGCGGAGCCCTTCCCGATCTTCCGGATCTCGGCCATGACGATGCGACGCGACGCGATCTACGCGTCGATCGTCGTCGGCAAGCCGCCCGCCGAGGACGCCTGGCTCGGCAAGGCGACGGAGCGCATCTTCCTGCCCGCGGTCCGCATGACGCTCCCGGAGATCGTCGACTACGACCTCCCGGTGGCAGGCGCGTTCCACAACTGCGTCATCGTCTCGATCAGCAAGGCGTTCCCCGGCCACGCCCAGAAGGTCATGCATGCGCTGTGGGGGCTCGGGATGCTCTCGCTCTCGAAGTCGATCGTGGTCGTGGACGAGCACGTGAACGTGCACGACTACGCGGACGTCTTCTTCCGCGTGACGGCGAACGTCGACCCGAAGCGGGACGTCCTGATCACCGAGGGCCCGCTCGACCACCTCGACCACGCGCCCGGAAGGCAGTTCTACGGCGGGAAGCTCGGGATCGACGCGACGCACAAGCTCCCGGAGGAGGACGCACGGCCCTGGCCGGAGGAGATCGTGATGAGCGAGGAGATCCGCGAGCTCGTCGATCGCCGGTGGGCGGACTACGGCATCTCCTGAGACACACATCGTCCGCAACGTGCAGAATCCGCCGCGTTGCGACAGTCGTCACGTCGTTGACACGAGCGACGGCCGACCGATTGAATCCCTGGCAGGTCCGCGTTGAGCGATCCCGGTCACGACACCCCGCACCTTCCCGGGCCGAGCATCTGGCCGATCGGCTTCGCCGTCGGAGTCGCGTGTCTCCTGCTCGGGCTCGTCATCAGCTGGGTGATCGCGGCGATCGGCGCCGTGCTCGCAGTCGTCTTCGGGCTCGCCTGGGCCCGCGCCGTCACCCGTGAGGTTCGCGGTGAGGTCCCGGAGGTCGAGCCGGAGACGCGCGCGGTCGCCGACGTCGCGGCCGCTAGCACGCCGGCCCCGACCGAGGCCCCGCTCCCCGCGTACACGCGCTCCCGCTTCCTCGAGGCGACGACGCTCGGGCTCGGCGCGGCGATCGGCGCCGTCGTCACCCTGCCCGTGCTCGGGTTCATGGTCCTCCCGTCCTTCACGAACCTCGAGGAGGACGAGGTCGACCTCGGCCCGCTCGGGAACTTCCAGGAGGACGAGTACGTGATCGCCACCTACCTCGCCCACCCGAGCCAGGGCGAGGTGTCCCGCAGGACGGTGTTCGTACGCAACAACGGGGCGACGGAGCAGGGCGAGCCGAGCTTCACGATCCTGTACAGCCGGTGCGTGCACCTCGGCTGCCCGGTGCAGCCGAACGGGCCGATCGACGAGGACGCGCGCAAGGAGATCGAGGGCGGAGTCGAGCTGCGACCCGTGCTCGCGCAGTCGTTCGGCTGCCCCTGCCACGGCGGGCAGTACAACTCGGAGGGCAACCGGACGGCCGGTCCTCCGGTGCGCTCGCTCGACCGCTACACGTTCTCGATCAAGGACGGCCACCTCGTGCTCGGCGAGCTTTTCGCCGTTGGCAACGTCAGCGGCACCGGCGCGAACGCGACGATCTCGAGGTACCCGTGGTCGGTGCCGGGCACCCACGTCGACGGGGTCGAGGCGTGGCTCTACCCGATCGTCCCGAGCCAGGTGACGGGCTAGCCGTGGCCACGAAGTCGAAGCGCAAGTCGCTCGTCGAGACTGCAGTGCTCCAGCCTCTCGACTGGATCGACGAGCGGTCCGCCGCTGTTCGCGGCACCAAGTGGTTCCTCTTCAGGAACGTTCCGCGAGACGTCAGCTGGTCGCAGACGCTGGGCTCGGCCGCGCTGACCGCGTTCATCATCCAGGCCCTGACCGGGGTCATCCTCGCGATGTACTACAAGCCATCGTCCGCGATCGACCCAACGACTGGGAAGCCGGCCGCCTACTCCTCGATCGAGTCGATCACCAACGACCTCACACTCGGCTGGCTCGTGCGCGGGATGCATCGCTGGGGGGCGAGCGTCTTCGTGATCCTGCTCTTCCTGCACATGGGTCGGGTGTTCCTCTTCGGGGCCTACAAGTACCCGCGGGAGCTGAACTGGATCGTGGGAGTGCTGATCCTCGTGACCGGGATGCTCCTGGGTTTCACCGGCTACCTGCTCCCGTGGGACCAGACGGCGTACTGGGCGACCGTCGTGGGCATCAACCTGAACGGCACGGCTCCGTTCGCCGGCCCGTGGCTCGCGCAGTTCCTCGCGGGCGGGCCCGAGATCGGCGCAGACGCGCTCGCGACGTGGTACGCGCTCCACATGCTCCTGCTCCCGGCCGCGATCATCGCTCTGATCTTCGTCCACATCTATCTCGTGACGCGGCTCGGCGTCGCTTCTCCGCCCTGGTCGCGGGAGGCGGCCGGACGTGAGCGTGCGACGAGGAAGTCGACGAGGTCGTCGATCGTCTCCGGCCCGTGGTAGAAGCCGGGCGCCGCGAACAAGATCACCGCCCCGGCATCGTCGAGCGCGGCGAGCCCGCGCAGGTGGATCGAGGACAGGGGAGTCTCCCGGGGGACGAGCACGAGCTTGCGGCGCTCCTTGAGTGCCACCGAGGCTGCGCGGTGGATGAGGTTCTGCATCGCGCCCGAGGCGAGCGTGCCCACCGTCGCCATCGAGCAGGGGCAGATGACGTACGCGTCCACCCTCGCCGACCCGCTCGCGTACGGGCTCCGGAAGTCGTTCTCCGCGTACACGGTGACCTGCGGCGCGGCGGAGCCGACGAACCGCTCGATCACCTCCTCGCGCGGCAGCGAGGGATCGCCGTAGAGCTCGGTCGCGAGCACCTCGATGCCGGAGCGCGAGACGGCGAGCCCGACCTCGCAGTCGACGGCCGCGAGCGCGCGCACGAGTCGTTCGGCGTAGGGGGCGCCGGACGCGCCGGTGACGCCGAGGAAGACCCGCACGGCCGTAGGCTACGGGTTATCCGGCGCCCTGTGGACCGTCACTCGCGGCGAGGAAGGCGCCGAGCGCGGCGAGGTTCTCCTCCCCGAGGTACGAGTACGAGCCCATCACCGTGTTGCCGAACTGCGCGGGGTTCGAGAGGTACTGGACGAAGTAGGCGGCGTCGTTCGTCTGGCCGATCTCGGTCAGGTCCGGCGCCCCGAGGTTGCCCGCGCCCTGGCCCATGTAGGTATGGCATTGCAGGCATCCGGTCTGCGCGAAGAGCTCCGCGCCGGCGACGGCCTGCGGGTCGTCCGCGAAGCCCTGCTCCTCCGCCCACTCGGGCACGAGCACGACGAGCTCCGAGCCGAGCGCCTCGGTCGCGGTCGCGCCCTTGTACGTGAGGACGGCCATCGAGATGATGGTGAGGACGGCGGCGACCATGGCCACGGGCCGCCGTGAGGGCCTCCGCTCGCGCCGCCGATCGTAGAACGGCAGCCCGATCAGCAGGATGAGGCAGATGGTCGGGATTCCGACCGTGGCGATGAAGACCGTCTCCGGCCACTTGAAGATCCGGAGGAGGTAGAAGAGGAAGTAGAAGTACCAGTCGGGACGTGGGACGAAGCTCGTCGTCCCGGGGTCTGCCGGCTCTGTGTACCACGGCCCGAGAATTCCCGATTTGACGCCGTCAGCGCTGTAGTACCAGATGGCTGCGAGCGCGACGATCACGCACACGACGACGAGCGACATGACCGTGTCGTGCAGGATCGCAGGCGGGTAGAAGGGCTTCCCCTCCTTC
>JBOHBB010000048.1:0-23667 GCA_050698135.1 Gaiellaceae bacterium | reverse complement strand
GCCACGAAGGCCGTGCCCGGTCGGTCGTAGAGCTCGCGCGGGCTCGCGACCTGGTGGAGCCGCCCGCGGTCCATGACGCCGATGCGGTCGGAGAGAAGGAGGGCCTCCTCCTGGTCGTGCGTCACGTAGACGAACGTCGTGCCGACGTCGCGGTGGATCTGCGAGAGCTCGAGCTGGAGGCGCTTGCGTAGCTTGAGATCGAGGGCGCCGAGCGGCTCGTCCAGGAGGAGCGCGGCGGGCCGGTTGACCAGCGCGCGCGCGAGTGCGACGCGCTGCTGCTGCCCTCCCGAGAGCTCGTGCGGGTACCGCGGGCCGAGGCCCTCGAGGCCGACGGTCGAGAGGAGCTCGGGCACGCGCTCCGGCCGGCGTCGCCGCCGCAGGCCGAAGCCGACGTTCTCGGCGACGGTGAGGTGGGGGAAGAGCGCGTAATCCTGGAACACCATGCCGATACGGCGTTGCTCGGGCGGCACCCACGATGTGCCCGTCGACACCGTGCGCCCGTCGATCTCGACCACGCCTGCATCGGGCCGCTCGAAGCCCGCGACGACCCGCAGCAGGGTGGTCTTCCCGCAGCCCGAGGGCCCGAGCACGGCGACGACCTCGCCGCGGTCGACGCAGAAGGACGCGTCGTCGACCGCGCGGATCTCTCCGAAGCGTTTCGTCACGCCGTCCAGCCGGATCATCGAGCAGGGCATGTAAGGGGAACCTTACACCGGTTGCGGTGCGGCGGCCGGTCTCCGGAGGCGCGGATACGCTCGTCGCCGTGCCCCTCGCCGAGGTCTACCCGCTCGTCACCGCGCGCGCTCTCGCGCGGCCGTTCACGTACGAGGTGGCCGAGGACGTCTCGCGAGGCGCAGTCGTGTCCGTGGGGCTCGGTGGCCGGAAGCTGCGCGGGATCGTCGTCGAGACCGGTGTCGACGCCCCGGCCGGCGTCGACATCGCCGCCGCTGGGGACGTCGTCGACCGGATCCCGCCCGCGCTCGTCGACCTCGCCCTCTGGCTCGCCGACTACTACGGATCGACGCCCTCACGGGCGCTCGCCCTCGTGGCGCCGCATGCTCGAGCTCGGCGCGGCGAGCGGCGGACGCCTGCGCTCCGCGAAGGCCTCGTCGGCGAGCCGGAGCCGGAGGCGCTGACGGAGGCTCAGCGCTCGGCGATCGCGCGCATCGTCGCCGGGCTCGGGGCGGGGGGCGGCCACGTGCTCCTCCACGGGCCGACGGGCAGCGGCAAGACGGAGGTCTACCTCCAGGCCTGCTCCGCCGCGCTCGAGCGCGGCCGGGGAGCGATCGTGCTCGTGCCGGAGATCGCGCTGACGCCCCAGACGCTCGGCCGCTTCACGGCCCGGTTCGGGGAGCGCGTCGCGGTCCTCCACTCCGCACTCACCGAGGCGGAGCGGCGCGATGAGCGCGAGCGGGTGGCTTCCGGGGAGGCGCAGGTCGTCGTCGGGGCGCGCTCGGCCGTCTTCGCTCCCGTCGGGGACTTGGGGCTCCTCGTCGTCGACGAGGAGCACGACGCGTCGTACAAGCAGGAGTTCGACCCGCGCTACGACGCCCGGACGGTCGCCGCGAAGCGGGCGGTCCTCGAGGGCGCGGTCGCGGTGTACGGGAGCGCGACGCCGCGCGCCGAGAGCTGGGCGCGCCTCGAACGCGTCGACCTCCCGGCGCGGATCGGGGCGCCGATGCCGACGGTGCGCACCATCGACCTCCGCCGCGAGGCCGGCTACCCGCTCTCCGCTCCGCTCCTCGCCGAGCTCGCAGCGCTCGAGGAGCGCGGAGGGCGTGCGATCCTCCTCCTCAACCGGCGAGGCGTCTCGGGGGCGATCCACTGCCGCGCGTGCGGACGCTCGCGCCGCTGCCGAAGCTGCGACGTCGCGCTGACGCTCCATCGCGACGGACGGCTCCACTGCCATCACTGTGGCTACTCGGAGGTGCTGCCGGACAGCTGCCCCGAGTGCGGCTCGGTCGAGCTCGCGCGCATCGGTGCGGGCACGCAACGGCTCGAGAGCGAGCTCGAGAGGCGCGTTCCCGGCCTCGATCGGATCCGGCTGGACGCGGACACGGCAGCGAAGCCGGGCGCGCTGCGCGAGGCGCTCGAGCGATTCGCCTCCTCCCGGGCGGCGGCGCTGATCGGAACGCAGATGGTGGCCAAGGGCCACCACTTCCCGGGTGTCGCGGTCGCTGCCGTCGTCGACGCCGACGCGGGCCTCGGCTTCCCCGACTTCCGCGCGGAGGAACGAACCTTCCAGCTCGTCACGCAGCTCGCGGGCCGGAGCGGTCGCGACGCCCCGGGCAAGGTGCTCGTCCAGACGTTCCAGCCGGACGCGACGCCGTTCGCGTACGCGGCGCGGCACGACGTGGCGGGGTTCCTCGCGCACGAGCTCGCGCGGCGCGAGGAGCTCGGGTACCCGCCGTTCCGCCACCTCGTCTCGGTCGTCGTCTCGGGACCCGAGCCCGCGGCCCCGCTCCGCGCGCTCTCGGAGCTCCGCGAGGCACTGGGAATGCCCGGTGTCGTGCTCCTGGGCCCGGCCCCGCTCCTCCGGCTGCGGGGAAGGCTCCGCGCACAGCTCGTCGCGAAGACCGACGCGCCGCGAGCGTTCGCGAGCCGTGCTGCGCGACTCCTCGGCGCCGCCGCGCCCGCGATGCGGCGCGACGGTCTCGCCGTGGTCGTCGATGTCGACCCGCAGTCGCTCTAGCCAGAGCGCGCTCGTCTACACTCGCCCGCGCGATGCACGACCACGACCACGACCACGACCACGGGCACGACCACGACCACGACCACGAGGAGCGTGAGCGCGACGAGCAGGAGCTCGAGCGCGAGGCCCGGCGCCTCATCGCGCTCTCGCGCATCCGGCAATACGGCGACCCCGCGCTGCGCATGAAGGCGCGCGAGGTCGAGGACGTCGACGACGACCTCCGCCGCCTCGTCGACCGCATGACGGTCCTCATGCACGAGGCGCAGGGCGTCGGGCTCGCGGCGACCCAGGTCGGCGTACTGCGCAGGCTGTTCGTGTTCGTGGACGAGGGCGAGGACCGCGTGCTCGTGAACCCCGTGATTACGAAGCGCTCGAAGGAGACCGACGTCGACGAGGAGGGATGCCTCTCGCTCCGGGAGGTCCTCGTTCCCGTCGAGCGCGCGGCCGCCGTGACGATCGAGGGCCTCGACGAGAGCGGGGATCCCGTGGAGCTCGAGCTGGAGCTGCCGTCTGCACGGATCGTCCAGCACGAGCTCGACCACCTGGACGGCGTGCTCATCATCGACCGCACCGACGACGAGTCGCGCCGCGGGGCGCTCGCGAGGCTCCGGCCGCAGCCCGTCCTCGGCGCGCGTTGAGCAACCCGATCGCGGTCGCGGCAACGGGGCCGTTCGGCGCCGACGTCCTCGATCGGCTCGCGGCGCGGCACGAGATCGCGTGCCTGCTGACGCGGCCCGACGCGCCGTCTGGGCGCGGCCGCAAGCTGTCGTGGCCTCCTGCGAAGGAGGTCGCCGAGCGCCTGGGCATCCCGGTGCTCCAGCCCGAGCGCCTCGAGCCGGGGCTCGACCTCCGCGCGCCCACGGTCGTCGCGGTCGCGTACGGACGCATCGTGCCCGACTCGCTGCTCGGCCAGCGGCTGTGGCTCAACGTCCACCCCTCCCTGCTGCCGCGGTGGCGCGGCGCGGCGCCCGTCGAGCGCGCGCTGATGGCGGGCGACGACGAGACGGGGGTCACGATCATCAGGCTCGTGAAGGAGCTCGACGCCGGCCCGATCGCGGCGCAGCAGGCCTTCGCGATCGAGCCCGCGGACGACGCCGGCGCCGTCTACGCGAAGGCTGCCCCGCTCGCCGTGGACCTCCTCGAGGACGTCCTCGCAGAGCCGTCCTTCCGCCCGCAGCCCGAGGAAGGCGTCACCCATGCGGAGAAGATCTCGGCCGAGGACCGCGTGCTCGACCTCTCCCGTCCGGCGGTCGAGCTCGTGAACGCCGTGCGGGCGCTCTCGCCTCACATCGGCGCCCGCGCCGAGCTACGCGGACGCACGGTCACGGTCTGGCGAGCGCGTGTCGGCGAGGACGAGTCCTTCGCGCCGCTCGAGGTACAGCCCGCGGGCGGGCGCAGGATGGAGTACGAAGCGTGGCTGCGCGGGCTGAGATAAGCCCGGCCCGGCGGGCGGCGTTCCAGGTGCTCGTCCGAGTCTTCGAGGACGGCGCGTACGCGGACCTGGCGCTTCGCTCCGCGGCAGCCAGGCTCGACGAGCGCGATCGGGCGCTCGCACAGCGACTCGCGTTCGGCGCCGTGCAGCGGGTGCGGACGCTCGACCACGCGATCGAGACGCTCGGCCGGCGGAAGGTGAAACGCCTCGACCCACCCGTGCGTGCCGCCCTGCGCCTCGGCGCATACCAGCTCGGGCACGTCGACGGCGTCCCGCGGTACGCGGCGGTGAACGAGTCGGTCGAGCTCGTCCGCGGCGCCCGCCTCGAGCGGGCCGTCCCGTTCACGAACGCCGTCCTGCGCCGGTTGGCGGACGGTGTGCGCGAGCTCCTGGCCGGGCTCCCCGAGGGAACCGCTCGCGACGCCGCGCTCAGGCACTCGTACCCGGACTGGGTGGCCGAGACCTGGGAGCGCGAGCTCGGCCTCGACGAGGCGGTCGCGCTGATGCGTGCGCAGAACGAGCCCGCGGAGACCGTCGTGCGCCTCGCCCGCGGCGAGATCGAGGGGCGGGAGGACGAGGACGTCCCCGGCGCCTGGCACGTGGAACGCGTCGACGAGCAGGCGCTCGCGGACGGCCGCATCTGGCCCCAGAGCCGCGCGTCTCAGCTCGTCGGGCTCGCTGTCGGCTCGGGCGCGGGCGAGCGCACGCTCGACCTCTGCGCCGCGCCGGGGGGCAAGGCGACGATGCTCGCGGGCGAGGTCGTCGCCGTCGACGTGAACGAGGCGCGCGCTCGTGAGCTCGAACAGGCCGTCCGACGGCTCGGAGCCTCGAGCGTGCGGGTCGTCGTCGCGGACGGACGCGCCCTGCCTCCCGAGCACACCGGGTTCGACCGCGCGCTCGTGGACGCCCCGTGCTCCGGCCTCGGGGTCCTCAACCGGCGACCCGACCTCCGCTGGCGTGCGAAGCCGTTGCCCGAGCTTCAGCTCGAGCTGCTGCGTGCCGCAGCCGAGCGCGTCCGGCCCGGCGGGACGATCGTGTACTCGGTCTGCACGATCAACGCGGACGAGTCCGAGCGGGTCGTCGATGCCTCCGGGCTCGAGGTCGACGCTACGCTGGGCGACGAGTGGCCGCGGTTCCGCCACCGGACGCGCCCCGAGTTCCTGCAGACGATGCCCCACCTCCACGGAACGGCCGGCTTCTTCGTCGCCCGCCTCACCGTGCCCTGAGGATGCGGCGCGCCTCTCCGACGTGCCCCGCGACCCACCCGCGGCGCTCGTCCCACGCCCAGGCGAGGTTGTGGGCGACGCCCCAGCCGCGGGCGCGCTCGCGGTCGAGGCCCAGCTCGACGAGGAGGTCGAGCCAGCGGGACACCGACTGGGCGTTACGGAGGAGCCCGCTCGCCTCGAGCTCCCGTTCGCCGACGAGCGCCTTCGGGTCGATGACGAGCCACGGCTCGCGCTCCGCGCGCAGGATGTTGCCGCCGTGGAGGTCCTGGTTCACGAGGGTCGAGGCAGAGCGGTCGACGGTGCGGTAGACGTCGAGCGCGCGATCGAGCAGCTCGCGCTCGAAGGGCTCGCCCGCGTCGGTGTACCACCGCGGCACCTCCTCCGCCCACCGATCGGCCTCGTCGGCGAGGAGCGCGAATGGGTGTGCGTCGTCGACCTCGACCTGGAGTCGCGGCACTAGCTCCGCGACGATCGTCGGATCGTCCGCGCCCGCATCCCAAAGCCGCGTTCCCGGCACGCACCGCTCGAGGAGAAGCGCGTGGCAGTCGTCGTCCCGTGCCAGCAGGCGCACCGCGCCCGAGCCCGCCCACCGCTCGAGTGCGTCCGCCTCCCGGTCGGCCTCGACGTGGGAGGGTGCGTTCAGCTTGAGCACCGCGTCTCCGGCCGGCACCACGAGCGAGTGCGGCGTCTCGATCGGCGCCTCGAGCGTGAGGTCCCAGCGCTCGGCCAGCTCCGCCGCGAGCTCGGGGAGCGCCCAGAGCCACTCCTGCTCGTGAGCCCAGGTTCGGGTGAGCACTTCCGGAACGCGCACGGCGCGACCCTACGCGCTCCTAGGATCACGCCATGAGCACGACCCACCTCGAGCGCGCGCTGGAGCTGGCCGAGCGCGGCCGCGGGACGACACATCCGAACCCGATCGTCGGCGCGGTCGTCGTGGCCCGGGACGAGGTCGTCGGCGAGGGCTGGCACGAGCGGAAGGGGGAGGCGCACGCAGAAGCGGTCGCGTTGGCGGCGGCCGGCGACCGGGCTCACGGGGCGACCGTGTACGTGACCCTCGAGCCCTGCGCGCACCGCGGCGACACGCCGCCGTGCGTCCACGCGCTCATCGGCGCGCGCGTCGCACGGGTCGTCGTGGGTCAGCGCGACCCGAACCCGAAGGTCGAGGGCGGCGGTCTCGAACGGCTGCAGGACGCCGGAGTCGAGGTCGAGCTCGCGGAGGGCGAGCTCGCGTTCCGCAGCCGCCAGCAGATCGAGGAGTGGCGGACCTGGGTCGTCGAGCGGCGGCCGTTCGTGACGTACAAGGTCGCGGTGACGCTCGACGGCTGCGTCAGGGTGCCGGGCGAGCGCTGGGTCACGGGTGAGGCGTCCCGCCGTCTCGTCCACCTCCTCCGCGCGCAGTCGGATGCGGTCGGGGTGGGGATGGGCACCGTTCGTCGGGACGACCCCAGGCTCGACGCTCGCGACGTGCCCGTCGTGAGGCAGCCGAGGCGGCTCGCATTCGGCCGTGGCCCGCTCCCCGACGGCTCCGAGCTGGAGCTTCGCTCCGGCCCGCTCCGCGAGGAGCTCGCAGCGCTCGCGGACGACGGCGTCCAGTCGCTCCTGCTCGAAGGCGGGCCGACCCTGGCCGCAGCGTTCCTCGAGCAGGGGCTCGTCGACAAGCTGCTCGTGTTCGTCGCGCCGACGCTCGCGGGGGAGGGGCAGGGCATGCTCGCAGGTCTCCCCGAGACGTTCGCGCTGCGCCGGCTCGAGGCGCGCTCCGTCGGGGACGACGTGCTCCTGCAGGCGTACGTACGCGAGCCCTGAGCTAGGTTTGGACGGTGTTCACGGGGATCGTCCGCGAGCTCGGTCGTGTGGCGTCGGTCGAGGGTGGGGCCGACGGGCGCAGGCTGGTCGTCGAGGCGCCGGCGACCGCGGCCGAGACCGCGGTCGGCGACTCCGTGTCGGTGAACGGATGCTGCCTCACCGTCGAAGGGATCGAGAACGGCGAGATCGTCATGCACGCTGTCCCCGAGACGCTCTCGCGGACGACTCTCGGGGGCCTCTCCGCCGGCGACCGGGTCAACCTCGAGCCGGCGGTTCGGGCAGGCGAGCCGCTCGGCGGGCACTACGTCCAGGGCCACGTCGACGCCGTCGGTCGCGTGCAGTCCGTCGAGGCGGAGGGCGACGGGCTTCGCGTCTTCGTAGAGGCTCCCGAGGACGTCCTCCGCTATTGCGTCGAGAAGGGCTCGATCGCGGTGGACGGGGTATCGCTGTCCGTCGCGGAGCTCGCCGCGGACGCATTCGCGGTCGCTCTCGTGCCCCATACGCTCGAAGCGACGACGCTGTCCACGCTCGCTCCGGGCCAGGAGGTCAACCTCGAGCCCGACGTCCTCGCGAAGTACGTCGAGCGGCTGTTGCCGCGGTAGAAGCTGGGTGAACCTCCCGGCTCCCAGGCCCCCTCCACTGGCCCGCTGCGCGGGCGGGCGCTACGCGCCGGGCTACGATCCGGGGATGAGCGTCGACCTGCACGCGCCCGAGACGTCCTCGCCGTTCGCGACGATCGAGGAGGCGATCGCGGACATCCGCTCGGGGAAGTTCGTCGTCGTCGTCGACGACGCCGACCGCGAGAACGAGGGCGACCTGACCATCGCCGCGCAGTTCGTGACACCGGACTCCATCAACTTCATGGCGACGCACGCGCGGGGGCTCATCTGCCTCTGCCTCACGCCGGAGCGGTGCGACGAGCTCGAGCTACGCCCGATGACCGAGCGGAACGAGACGCCGCTCGGCACAGCGTTCACGGTCTCGATCGAAGCGCGCGAAGGCGTCTCGACCGGGATCTCCGCCCAGGACCGCGCGCGCACGATCCAGGTCGCGATCGACCCGGGCTCCACGCCGCACGACCTCGTCCAGCCCGGCCACGTCTTCCCGCTCCGAGCGAAGCCGGGCGGAGTGCTCCAGCGCGCCGGCCAGACGGAGTCTGCGGTCGATCTCGCGCGCCTCGCGGGGCTGATCCCCGCCGGGGCCGTCTGCGAGATCATGAACGAGGACGGGACGATGGCGCGGGTGCCCGACCTGACCTCGTTCTGCGCGCAGCACGGGCTCAAGATGGTCACGGTCGCCGACCTGATCGAGTACCGCCGCCGCCGGGAGAAGCTCGTCGAGCGGGTCGTCTCGGTCCGCCTGCCGACCGAGCACGGCGAGTTCCAGGCACACGCCTACCGCGAGACCCTCACCGGCAAGCAGCACGTCGCTCTCGTCAAGGGCGACGTCGCGGGGGCGGAGAACGTCCTCGTGCGTGTCCACTCGGAGTGCCTGACCGGTGACGTGTTCCACTCGCTCCGCTGCGACTGCGGCGAGCAACTCGAGCAGGCGCTCGCCCGCATCGAGGAGGAAGGGGCGGGCGTGCTCGTGTACATGGCGCAGGAGGGCCGCGGCATCGGCCTGTTGAACAAGCTCAGGGCCTACGAGCTCCAGGAGAACGGGCTCGACACCGTCGAGGCCAACCTCGAGCTGGGCTTCCCGGCCGATGCGCGCGAGTGGGGGATCGGGAACCAGATTCTCGCGGACCTCGGATTGACGACGATCCGCATCCTCACGAACAACCCCCGGAAGCTGACCGGCCTCGACGGGTACGGTCTCACCGTGGTCGAGCAGGTGCCCATCGAGGTCGAGCCGCAGGCGGAGAACGCGGGGTATCTCGCCGCCAAGCGCGAGAAGCTCGGCCACACGATCACGAAGCTCCACCACCAGGGCGCGCGGCTCGAGCCGGGCGCCCTGGAGGGCGAGGACGCGTGACCCGCGACATCGACGACTCGAGCGAGGACGTGCTCTCGGAGTGGCGGGGCGACGCCGAGGCCGACGAGCCGGAGGCCGACGCCGACGCTCCGTTCGACAGCGAGCAGCACGCCGAGGTCGCGGCCTGGGGCACGGCGGTGACCGAGCGCGACGAGGTCGAGGAGCCTCGGAGCCTCGCGGTCCCGAAGACGGAGGAGGTGGCGCCCGAGGTGGACGAGCCGGCGCTCGAGTCGGTCGACGGGCGGCCCGAGGTGGACGAGCCGGCGCCCGAGTCGGTCGACGAGCCGCTCGGGGAGCCGGACGGCACGCCGATGACGATCGAGCTCTCCCACGAGCACGCGGCCGGGGAGCTCGAGATCCCGGACGGCTACGCGGTGCTCGAGGGCGATGCGGACGGGGGCCGCCGTGCGGTCGGCATCGTCGTCTCCCGGTTCAACGGCGCCGTCACGTCGCGCCTGCTCGAGCGCTCGCTCACGGAGCTCGAGACGGCCGGCGTCAGGCGCGAGGCGGTCACGATCATGGTCGTCCCGGGGGCGTTCGAGCTGGCCCTGGCCGCGACGGCGCTCGCCAAGACCCGGCGCTTCGCGTGCATCGTCGCGCTCGGGTGCGTGATCCGCGGCGACACGCCGCATTTCGACTACGTCGCGAGCGAGGCGGCGAGCGGCCTCCAGCTGGCGGCGCTCGAGACCGGCGTCCCCGTCTCCTTCGGCGTCCTCACGCTCGACCGCGTGGAGCAGGCGGAGGCGAGGTTCGAGAAGGGCGCGGAGGCGGTCAGGAGCGCGCTCGAGATGGCCGACGTCTTCTCGCATCTCCGCGCCGCCGCCGCCCGCTGAGGGGCAAGGGTTCGGCTACACTGCTCGGCCGCATGTCCAAGGTCTGCGCCATCTGCGGGAAGAAGCCCGGGTTCGGCAACAGCCGGAGCCATTCGATGGTCGCCACGAAGCGGCGCTTCAACCCGAACCTTCAGCGCGTGCGCGTGCTGCTCGACGGCCACCCGAAGCGCGCGTACGTCTGCACGCGCTGCCTCAAGGCCGGCAAGGTCCAGAAGGCCGTCTAGCCGCGCCGGCAAGCGCGGGGCCGTGCGCGCTTCGGTGCCGCAGATGCGGACGGACTAAGCTCCGCACTCGTGGACGGCGACGGTGTGAGCACGTCGAGCGCAGGCCCCGCCGGCGCACCGGCTCGGGTCGAGACCGTTCGCCTGCTCGCCGGAGCCGCGCTCCACAACCTCGAGGTGCACCGGTCACGGATCGACGACCTGAACGTCTATCCGGTGCCCGACGGCGACACGGGAACGAACCTCGTGCACACCGTCCGTGGCATCGTCGAGGCGATCGAGGAGTCGAACGCGCCCGACTGCCAGGCGCTCGCGGAGGAGATCTCGCGGGCCGCTCTCGGCAAGAGCAAGGGCAACTCGGGCGTGATCTTCTCCCAGATCGTCCGCGGCTTCGCCGACGTGCTGGGGAAGGCCGAGGCGTACGACGTTCCCACGGTCGCCCGCGGGTTCCGCGCGGCGAGCGATGCCGCGTACCGGGCCGTGAGCCGCGTCGGCGCGGTCGAGGGGACGATGCTGACCGTGATCCGCGAGATGGCCGAGGAGGCGGAGAGCGAGCAGCACCGCGACCTGCGGCTGCCCGAGCTCCTTCGGGTCGTCCTGGCCCGGGGGGAGGACGCGCTGTCGCGGACACCGGAGATGCTCGAGACCCTGCGCAAGGCAGGCGTCGTGGACGCGGGCGGCGCGGGTCTCGTGGAGATCCTCCGCGGGGTGACGCTCGTGGCGAACGGCGAGCCGCTGCCGGACGCCGTCGACGACGAGGAGGAGCTCGGCTTCGACGCGATCCACCAGGAGCTCTCGACGTATCGGTACTGCACCGGCTTCCTCGTCGCGGGCGAGCGCCTCGACGCCTCTCGGCTCGAGGACGACCTCGCGCGGCTCGGAGACTCGCTCCTCGTCGTCGGGGACGACTCGCTGCTGAAGGTGCACGTCCACACGGACGACCCGGGGGCCGCCCTGGCGGTCGCGACAGCGGTCGGGGTGATCGACGACGTCGAGATCGCGAACATGCACGCGCAGACCGAAGCGCGCGAGAAACGGCTCCTCGGGATCGACTGGGCGACGCTGCCGGCATTCGCGACCGGTGTCGTGGCCGTGAGCCAGGGGGAAGGGGTCCGCGAGCTCTTCGAGGGTGAGAACGCGACCGTGATCGACGGCGGCCAGACGACGAACCCCTCGGTCGACGAGATCGTCCGGGCGATCGAGGCGACCCCGGCGGAGGCGGTGATCGTGCTCCCGAACAACTCCAACGTGCTCCTGGCGGCGGAGCAGGCCGCGAGGCTCGTCCATTCGAAGCGCGTGCACATCGTGCCCTCGCGCTCGGTCCAGGCCGGGTGGGCGGCGCTCGGCCGGTATGTCTCGACGAGCTCGCCGGAGGAGAACGAGGCGTCGATGCTCGACGTGCTCGCGTCGGTCGCCACCGGCGAGGTCACCGTCGCCTCGAGAGACGCTCAGCTCGACGGCGTCGCGATCAAGCAAGGGGACTACCTCGGCCTCGTCGACGAGAGCGCGGTCGCGTCCGGTGAGGACCTCGACCGCGTGGTCCTCGACGTCGTGGCGCGCGTGCTCGCCGGCGACCGCGGGTGGCTCGGCATCCTGACGGGCGAGGACGCGCCCGCGCTCGACGGCGTGCTCGCCGAGGTGCGCAGCGCCCATCCCGAGCTCGAGATCGCCGTGCACGAGGGCGGGCAGCCCCACTACCCGCTCCTGCTGGTCGCGGAGTGACCCCGGCCGGAGAGACGATCCGGGTCCTGCTCGTCGAGGACTCGGACGTCTATCGGGAGTCGCTCGTCTTCCTCCTCGGGCGCGTCCCCGGGATCGAGGTGGTCGGGTCCGTCGCCACGGGTGGGTCGGCGGCGTCGGCGTGCGTCGAGCTCGGCGCGGACGTGGCCGTCATCGATTACCGTCTCCCTGACGTGGACGGGGCGGAGGCAGCTGCGGACGTTCGTGAGCGCTGCCCGCGGGCGTCCGTCGTGTTCCTGAGCGCGTCCGCGGGTGAGGACGAGCTCGCGAGGGCGCGCGCGGCCGGCGCGCCTCTCGTCCGCAAGGACGATGGGCTGGCTGCCCTCGTCGAGGCGGTCCGCGCAGCGCGAGGGGGAGGCGGGTGAACCTCTCGCTCGAGAACACCGCGATCGTCCTCGACTCGACGTCGGACTACCCCGACGCGCCCGCGCGCTTCCCGAACATGCGGTTCGTGCCGCTCTATGTCCGGTTCGGCGACGAGACGTACAGGGACTACGTCGAGCTCTCCCCCGCCGAGTTCTTCGAGAAGCTGCGGTCGTCGTCGGACCTCCCCGCGACCTCGCAGCCCACCCCGCAGGACTTCCTGACCGCCTACGAGAGCCTCGCGGGCTACGAGCGGATCTACTCGCTGCACGTCTCCGCGAAGCTGTCGGGGACGTTCCAGAGCGCCGAGCTGGCGGCCCAGGAGCTCGGCGGCGACCGCGTGCGGGTCGTCGACTCCGGCACGGCGTCGCTCGCGATCGCCATGCTCGCGCACGCGATCCAACGGAGGCTGACGAAGGGGACGACCGACGCGGAGATCGCCGTCCTCGTCGAGCGGTTCCAGCGGGACTGCGACGTCGTGTTCACGCTCGAGACGCTCGAGTTCCTCCAGCGCGGCGGCCGGATCGGGCGTGCCGCGGCGCTCGCCGGCTCGCTGCTGAACGTGAGGCCGATCCTCGCCGTCGAGGACGGCGAGGTCCTCGCGGTCGCCCGGGTCCGGGGCCGGCCGAAGGCCCTCGCCGAGTTCGAGCGCCGCTTCTCGGAGGCGACCGAGGACAAGGCCGGGCTCCGCGTCGCGATCGCGCACGCCGACGCTCCGGAGTGGATCGGCACGCTGAGCGAGCTCGTCTGGCGCGTGCGCCCGAAGGCCGAGATCGAGTTCACCTCCACGCTCGGTGCGGTCGTGGCGACGCACACGGGGCCCGGAACCGTCGGCTTCTTCTGGTTCCACGACGACGCCTGACGGCACTCCGCCGTCGCCGGGTCCACCGAGCCCGGACCTATAGTGGACGCGTGGCGAAGGCGACGAAGACCGCCGCCCGACTCCCGGTCGGCTTCGCAGGCTCACGGCTGGCCGGCCCGTGGCCGCGCCCGTACGGTGCTCCCCGCCCCGAGCGCCTCGCGGCGTCGCTCGAGACCCTCGCCGGCGCCGGGCCGACGCTCCGCAAGAGGCTGGCTCGAATCGGGCTCGAGGAGGTCGGAGACCTCCTCCGGCAGCGGCCCAGGCGGTACGAGGTGCCCGTGCCCACGAAGCGGATCGCCGAGCTCTTCGGCGACGAGGAGGTCGTGCTCGAGGTCGTCGTCGGCTCGGTCTCGAGCCGCCGCCGCGGCAGGCTGAAGATTCTCACCGCACGGGTTGCTGACGATACGGGCGAGATCAAGGCGACCTGGTTCAACCAGCCCTGGCTCGAGCAGCGGCTCACGCCCGGCACGCGGGTGCGGCTGCGTGGCCGGGCGAACCGGTACGGGCTCGCCGTCTCGTCCTACGACTTCGAGGGCGAGGCGGAGACCGCGGACTTCGCACCGGTGTACCCGGCCGCCGAGGACGTCGCGCAGAAGCGGCTCCGCGATCTCCGCGCGCAGGCGCTCGAGCTCGTGAGGGACGCGGGCGAGCCGCTCCCGGCCTCGTTGCGGGCGGACGAGAGCCTCCCGCTCCGATCCGACGCGCTGGTCGCGCTCCACCGGCCGCGATCGCTCGCCGAGGCGGAGGCGGGCCGTTCGCGGCTCGCCTTCGACGAGCTCTTCGTGCTCCAGCTCGCGCTCGCGCGTGCCGCCGCCGCCCGCGAGCAGGCCTCGGCCGAGCCCCTGGGGCCGCCTGGCGAGCTCCTCGCGCGGTATCGCTCCTCGCTCCCGTTCACGCTCACGGACGATCAGGAACGGGCGATCGGCGAGCTCGACCGGGACCTCGGGCGCTCGATCCCGATGCAGCGGCTCCTGCAGGGAGACGTCGGCGCCGGCAAGACGGTCGTCGCGCTGTATGCGCTCCTGCGCGCGGTGGAGACCGGCCATCAGGGCGCGCTGATGGCCCCGACGGAGACGCTCGCCGAGCAGCACTTCCTCACGATCGACGAGCTGTGCGCCCCGCTCGGCATCCGCGTATCGCTGCTCACGAGCTCCGTCCGTACTCGCGAGCACGCGGCGACGAGGCAGCTGATCGCGTCGGGCGACGCCCAGCTCGTCGTCGGGACGCACGCGCTCATTCAGAAGGAAGTGGACTTCGCGGACCTCGTGGTCGCCGTCGTCGACGAGCAGCACCGGTTCGGGGTGGAGCAGAGGAGCGCGCTCGTCGAGGGGCGCAGCCCGCACGTGCTGCACCTGACCGCGACCCCGATCCCACGCACGCTCGCGTTGACCGTCTACGGAGACCTCGACGTGAGCGAGCTCGCGCTTCCGCCGGCGAACCGCAAGCCGATCGTCACGGCCTGGGTCACGGAGGACCGGAGCTCCGAGGCGTACCGTCGGCTCCGGCGCCACCTCGACGAGGGCCGGCAGGCGTACGTCGTGTGCCCGCTCGTCGAGGAGTCCGAGACGAAGGTCGCCCGGGCGGCCGAGGCCGAGGCCGAGCGGCTCCGGGGTGCCGAGCTCGAGGGTTACCGGGTCGGCTGCGTGCACGGGCGGCTGAAGGCCGCGGAGCGCCGCGACCTGATGGCGAAGTTCAAGGCGGGCGAGCTCGACGTCCTCGTCGCGACGACCGTGATCGAGGTCGGGGTGGACGTCCCGAACGCGACGATCATGATCGTCCAGGAGGCCGACCGGTTCGGGCTCGCGCAGCTCCATCAGCTCCGCGGCCGGGTCGGTCGGGGGGCGGAGCAGTCCTACTGCCTGCTCGTCTCGCGGCCTCGCGACGAGCTCACCGAGGGCGCCGCCGAGCGTCTCGACGCACTCGTGGCGACGACGGACGGCTTCGAGCTCGCCGAGCGGGACCTCGAGATCCGCGGTGAGGGGCAGCTCCTCGGCGTGCGCCAGTCGGGCCTGTCGGACCTCCGCTTCGTCCGCCTCCGCCAGGACCGCGAGCTCCTCGAGCGTGCGCGCGAGCTCGCGGGCAGCGTGGAGGACGACGGACTGCTTGCGGAGGAAGTCGACCTCCTGCTCCACGAGTCGGAGCACCTCGGGGAGTCGTGAGCCCGTCCGCGTCCCGCGTGGCACCATGGAGATCGGCGTGCGGACGCGCTTGACGGATCTTCTCGGAGTCGACCACCCGCTCGTGCAGGCGCCCATGGGGACGGCGGCGGGCCCGCCGCTCGCGTCCGCGGTCTCCGGCGCCGGAGCGCTCGGTTCCATCTCCGTCTCGTTCGTCCAACCCGACGCCATCCCCGGTGTCGTCGACGAGGTCCGTGCGCGCACGAGTCGGCCGTTCGCCGCCAACGTCCTTCTGGAATGGCCGCCGGAGGAGCGCCTGGACGCGCTGCTGTCCGTCGGGGTTCCCGCGGTGTCCCTCGCGTGGGGCGACCCAGCTCCCTGGGTGGAGCGCATTCACGACGGAGGCGCGCTCGTGCTGGCGACCGTCGCCTCGGCCGACGAGGCCCGTCGTGCCGAAGCGGCCGGGGTCGACGTCGTGGTCGCCCAGGGCTGGGAGGCCGGTGGGCACGTCTGGGGGACCGTTGCGACGATGGTGCTCGTGCCCGCGGTCCGCGACGCCGTGTCGGTTCCCGTCGTCGCCGCGGGCGGGATCGCCGACGGACGCGGCGTCGCTGCTGCGCTGGCGTTGGGCGCGGACGGCGCGTGGCTCGGGACGCGGTTCCTCCTCGCCGAGGAGGCCCCGGTGCATCCCGTGTTCCGCGACCTGCTGCTCGCCGCTTCCGAGACCGACACGGTCTACGCCGACGACCTGTTCCACCTCGGCTGGGAGGATGCGCCCCACCGCGCGCTGCGGAACTCGACCGTCGCGCTCTGGGAGGCCGCGGGCACACCGCCGATCGGCATGCGGCCGGGGGAGGGGGAGGAGGTCGCAACGCACGTCGACGGGACGCCGATCCTTCGCTACGCGACGAGGCTGCCGCTCGAGGGGATGACCGGCGACGTCGAGGCGCTGTCGCTGTACGCGGGCCAGAGCGTCGGACTCGCCGGCGTCGTCGAGCCGGCGGCCGCGATCGTCGCCGACCTCGTCGCCGGGGCCGAGGCGACATTGCGGCGTCTCGGCGCCGTCTGAGAGCGGAACCGTGAGGATCGTCGCCGGCTCGCGGAAGGGGCACCGGATCGCCGCCCCGAAAGGGGTCGTCACGCGCCCGACCGGGGACCGCGTCCGCGAGTCGGCGTTCGCGATCGTCGGCCCGGTCGACGGCGCGCACGTCCTCGACCTCTTCGCCGGCTCGGGCGCGATGGGCCTCGAAGCGCTCTCGCGAGCGGCGTCCCGCTGCGTCTTCGTCGAGCGCGAGCAGGAGGCGTGCCGCGTGATCGAGGGGAACCTCGAGAAGCTCCGCCTGACGGGGGCGATCGTCCTCCGCCAGGACGTCCTCCGTGCCGTCCGGGAGGAGCGGGCGCGCAGGCACCGCTTCGACCTCGTCCTCGTCGACGCTCCGTACGACGACTGGCAGCGGTACGAGGAGCCTCTCGGCGAGCTGCTCGGCGACGTGCTCGCGGACGACGGCCTCGTCGTCGTCGAGACGGCGGCGAAGGTCGAGCCGCAGCTTCCTCTCGACCTCGTCACGACGCGGCGCTACGGTTCCGCACGCATCACGGTGTTCTCCCGATGATCACAGCGATCTGCCCAGGCAGCTACGACCCGGTCACGAACGGGCACGTCGACGTCATCCGTCGTGCGGCGTCGATCTTCGACCGGGTCGTCGTCGGCGTTGTCCAGAACCCGCAGCACAAGGAGACGCTGTTCCCGGTTGAGCAGCGGGTCGCGTTCCTCGAGGACGCGCTCGCCGGCTGCGACAACGTCGTCGTGGACGTGTTCTCAGAGCTCGTGGTCGAGTTCGCGCGGAAGCACAGCGCCCAGACGATGGTGAAGGGGCTCCGCGTCATCTCGGACTTCGAGTGGGAGTTCCAGATGAACCACCTGAACCGCGTGCTCGCGCCGGAGATCGAGACCGTCTACGTCATGGCGAGCCCGCAGTACAGCTTCGTCTCCTCGAGCGGCGTCAAGGAGATCGCCTCGTTCGGAGGCAAGGTCGACGAGCTCGTTCCGACGGCGGTAGCACGGCGGTTCGCCGAGCTCTACCCGGACGGGCGTCCGGGCGCGCCCGTGTCACCGCAGGAATAGCGCACCGACTGCCCCGTCCCACCCCAGGAGTACACTTTCCGACCCATGGACGTACTCGTGCTCATCGACAAGCTCGACGACCTCGTGCACAACGCGAAGGCCGTCCCCCTGACCGACCAGGTCCGCCTCGACCGCGAGGAGATCTACGAGATCCTCGACCAGATGCGGGCGACCATCCCGGAGGAGATCAAGCAGGCGCGGTGGATCGTGAAGGAGCGCCAGGAGATGCTCGCCGAGGCGAAGCGGGAGGGCGACCGGATCGTCCAGGAGGCCCGCGAGCAGGCCGTGCGGGAGGCCTCACAGACCGAGATCGTGAAGATTGCCGAGAACCAGGCCGAGGACATCGTCGACGACGCCCGGAGGAAGGCTCGCGAGACGCGCCTCGAGATGGAGGACTGGGCCGACTCGATCCTCTCGACGCTCGAGGTCAACCTCGACAAGTTCCTGACTGCCGTGAAGCGGGGCCGCGAACGGCTTCACGAACGCTCGCAGGAGACGGTCGTCGCCGGCATCGGCCCCGAGCCCCTCGAGCAGCCCGAAGAGTTCGAGCGCTTCGCCTAGGGCGTAGGCGGAGTACCGCTCGCGCGGACGCCCGGTCGGGGAGTTTTCCGAACGCCCCGGTCACGGCCGCGGCGCGGCGTCAGTGACGTCGCCCGCGAGTCAGGCGGCCGCGAGCTCGGCGCTGAGCGCGCGGCAGGCCGCGATCGCCGTCTCCACGAAGGCCTCGGCGGCAGGGCTGCGGTGCCGGTCGGCGTGCCAGACGAGCCCGATCACCCGCGGTGGGATGCGGCCCTGGAGGTCGACGAGCTCGACGCGCTCGTCGTCCTCGTCCACGGTCAGGAGGGGAGCGACGCTGATCCCGACGCCCGCGCCCACGAGCCCCTGGACGGTCCCGTTGTTGTCCGAGCGGAACACGAAGGTCGGCGTCCGCCCGCTCGAGCCGAGCTGAGACTCGACCTGCTCCATCGCGCTGCACTGGTTGAAGCCGATCAGCGGCTGTAGCGCGATCTCCTTCAGCGACGGCGGTCGCTTGAGGGCCGCGAGCGGCGAGCCGGCTGGGACGAGGAGGACGTACGGGTCGTGCAGCAGCTCGACCGATTCGTAGGGGCCCGCAGCCACGGGCAGCGTCCAGAAGGTCAGGTCGAGCTCCCCCCGCTCGATCATCTCGAGGAGCTCGCTCTCGTCGACGGACTCGCGGAGCACGATCTCGACGTTCGGATGCGTCTCGGTGAACCTCCGGAGGAGCGACGGCAGGACGCGGGTGCCGACGCTCTGGAACGTCCCCACCCGGAGGCGCCCCGCGTCGCCCGCCTCGAGCGCGCTCATGTCGGCCTTCGCGGCGAGCAGGCGCGCCTGGATGGCGTCGGCATGGCGCAGGAGAATGCTGCCCGCCTCGGTGAGGGAGATCGGGCGTGGGCCGCCGGGACGCTCGATCAGGCGGAGCCCGACGATGCGCTCGAGCGTCGCGATCTGCTGCGAGACGGCCGACTGCGTGTACCCGAGGCGCTCGGCGGCGCGCCCGAACGAGCCCTCGTCCGCGATCGCCTTCAGCGCGACGAGATGGCGGAGGTCGAGCCCGTGCCAGCGATCAGCCTCCATGATGGAATGGTAACAGAAGAACACTTCTGCTAATCGAACGCCGCGGCGCTACGCTCCGGGCGTGACCGCGATCGACCTCCGGCGGCTCCGGCTTCGGCCGGGCGAGGTCCGGCACGAGCAGGTCGAGGTCGAGCTCGACGCGTTCGTGCTCGGCGGCCAGCGCTACGAGCCGAGCCCGGCGACGTTCCCGGTCGAGGTGCAGCTGACGCAGGCCACGGGCGCGAGCGTCCTCGACCTCCGCCTCCACGTGCACCTCGCGGGCCCCTGCATGCGCTGCCTCGGCTACGCGGAGGTCGAGCTCGACGTGCGCGCGCGCGAGCTCCACGACCAGGCTGCGCCGATCGATGACGACCTTCGCTCCGACTACGTCGTCGAGGACCGGCTGCAGGTGGACGGCTGGGCCCGGGACCAGATCGCGCTCGGGCTCCCCGACCAGATCCTCTGCCGGCCCGACTGCGCGGGCCTCTGCCCGGTCTGCGGGAAGGACCTGAACGTCGAGCCGCACGAGCACGCCGATCTCGAGCTCGACCCCCGGTGGTCGGCGCTCGAGGAGCTCCGCGACCGCCTCTAGGGCGCCGTTCGCACCTGCACGAGGCGATAGCCGGCGATCCCGGCGAGGGGCGGGTCCCCCGACCGGTACGCCTTGACGAAGAACTGGACGTGACCCTGCCTCCGGAGCGGGAACGTGCGGAGCGGGACGAGTCGCGCGGCCAGGGTGCCGTCGATCGCCGTCACCTGCCGGCTGCCGGTCGTCACGCGTGGCGTCGCGCGCACGAAGACGAGCGCGTCCCGCACGACATACCCGCGGGTGTCCCGCACGAGCACGCGCACCGTGATCGGGCTCCGACGGCTCGCGACCGGGTTCGGCGTGAAGCCGACCTGGGAGACGACGAGGCGTTGGTCCAGGGGGACGCTCGTGACCGGGATCGAGATTCGTCCGCTCGGGAGCCTGATCGCACCCGGAGGGAGCGGCACGCCCACGACGCCCGACTCCGAGGACAGCACCGTCGTCCGGCCGACCGCGCTCCGCGCGGTCACGTTGACGCGGAGCTTGTGGCCGACGTCTGCGGAGGTAAGGCGGTAGCTGCGACCGGTCGCGGCGGCGATCGCCGCGCACTCGCCACCCGCGGCGTTGCAGCGAAGCCACGCGTACGCGAAGGTGATCGGCTGGCGGCCGCTCCAGCTTCCGGGCTGCACCGTGAGCGTCGAGTCGACGAGCGCGGTGCCAGTCACCATCGGGATCGAGGTGTTCACCGGTGCCCCGACGACGATCGCCGTGGGGTTCGAGGCGGCGGTGCGCGAGCCGTCGGCATTCGTCGCGGTCACGCGGACGCGCATGCGGAAGCCGACGTCCGCGCTCGTGAGCTCGTGCCTCGAGCCGGTCGCTCCCTGCACGAATATGCAGTTGCCGCCATCGGGGCTGCCGCCGTCCGGCCCGCAACGGACCCAGCGGAACGCGAACGAGATCGGGATGCTGCCGGCCCACGAGCCACGGGAGGCCGAGAGCCTCCGTCCCTGCTCCGCGCTGCCGCTGACGACCGGCTCGGACGTCGGGCGCGGCGGGGTCGCCGGCGCGGCGGCGCTCTGCGCGGCGGGCAGGACGAGCGCTCCGGTGCACGCGGTCAGCACGGCTGCGGCGAGCGTCGGGCTCGAGAGGCCGCGGCGGGTACGAGAGACGAAACGCAACATGTCGCCCTCCTTTTCGATGCCTGCCTCGGTTATGACGCCTGCGGAGCCTCGGCGCCGCGATTTCTTGCGCTCTCCTTACAGGCCCTTACAGCCTCCGTACGGCCCATACGAATCGCTCACGGAACGAGTCGGGGCGGCTCCTCGAAGCCGCCCCGATCGACGTCTTGCCCTGTCCGTCGTTTTGTCTCAGCCCGCGAGGCGCACCTGCACGAGCCGGTAGCCGGCGATGCCGCCCAGGCCCGGATCGCCCTGCCGGTACGCCTTGATGAAGAACTGCACGTTGAAGCCGCTTCGGGGCTGCGGGAACTGCCGGTTCGGGACGAGCGTCAGCGTCGCCACGCCGTCGGCCCCGGTCCGGATGGTCTGCCCCTCGACGACCCGCGGGGTCCCCCGCATGAAGACGAGCGCCCCCTGGACCGAACGCCCGCCACGCGCCGTGACCCGGACGCGGGCCGTGATCGGCGCCGTTCGGCTCGTCACCGGGTTCGGGCTGAAGCTCACCGAGGCGACGACCAGGCGGTCGCCCGCAGCCCTCAGGTCACCGACCGGGATCGAGTTGCCGGGCGGAGGCTGCGGTGCGCCGCCGACGACGGCGGTCGGATTGGAGATCGCCGACGACTGGCCCCGGTCGTTCCGCGCGGTCACGCGCACGCGCATCGTCCGTCCGGTGTCACCGTCCTGGACTTCGTAGCTCGTATCTGTTGCCCCTGGGATCTCGCTGCAGTTGTCGCCCTGAGGGCTGCACCGGAGCCACTGGAACGAGTACGTGATGGGCTGGTTGCCGGCCCACTCGCCGCGGTTCGCCTGCAGCCGGTTGCCGACGGCTGGCGTCCCCGAGATCGACGGCTCGGCGGTGTTCACCGGCCGCGCGGCGGTGACGACCGCCGTCGGGTTCGACGTCGCGGTGTCCTGGCCCTCGCTGTTCCTCGCGACGACCTGCGAGCGGATGCGGAAGCCGGCGTCCGCCTGGCGAAGCACATACGTGTTGTCGCTCGCGTTGCTGATCCGGCGACAGTTCGACGCGTCCGGAGCACCGGCGCCCTCGCAGCGGAACCACCGGAACTCGTACTCGATCGGCGGCGTCCCCGTCCAGGTGCCTCTCGTCGTACGGAGGACCTCGCCCGCTCGGGGCGTGCCGGTGATACGCGGCTCGGCGATGTTATCCGGTGCCGCGGCGGGGGCCGCCTCGGACGCCCCTGCGAGCGTCGCCGCGAACGCGACGGCGAGTGCCGCCACGACCGCCGCTCCGCCCAGGATCGCAAGGTAGAGCTTCTGGATTCGATCGGTTGTCGATCGCATGAGTTCCTCCTGTTGGGTCGATCGCTGAGCGGGTACCCGACACTCCGAAGCGGAACACGACCCTTCGGACAAGCCTTACGCAACGTTTACGTCGCCTTGACCGGTGACGAACGCGGCCCTGCCGTCCTCCGATGATGGCCGCCGCGCGGCCGCTATACTCCGCAGCCGCTCATGGCCGTCCCCAAGAGGAGAACGTCACGCGCGAGGCGCGACAAGCGCCGGGCGCAGCATGCCCTCGAGGCGCCGCGCGTCCAGGTCTGCCCCAACTGCAGGCAGCCGAAGCGTGCGCACCACGTCTGCCCGAACTGCAAGACGTACCGGGGCCGGGACGTCGAGCCGCTCCGGATCCAGGGTCCATAACCCCCCGCCCATGGCGGTCCGTGTCGCGGTCGATGCCCTGGGCAGCGACCACGGTCCGAGGGAGATCGTCGCCGGCGCCGTCGCCGCGGCGGGGCCCGAGCTCGAGCCCGTTCTCTACGGGCCTTCCACCCTCGCCACTCACGGGCTCGAGCTCGTCGAGGCCGATGGCTCGATCGAGATGGACGAGTCTCCTGTCGAGGCCGTGCGGTCGAAGCCCGGCTCGTCCCTCGTTCGCGCCGTACGCGCCGTCTCCGACGGCGACGCGCAGGCCGTCGTGTCGGCCGGGAGCACGGGTGCGATGCTCGCGGCGTCGCTCCTCCACCTCCGCCGGCTGCCCGGCGTGCTCCGCCCCGGCATCGCGGTCGTGCTCCCGGCACGTCGTGGCCCCAGCGTCCTCATCGACGCGGGCGCGAACGCGGACGCGCGGCCGGAGCACCTCGTCCAGTTCGCGCACATGGGGGCGGTCTTCGCGGAGGAAATCCTCGGCGTCGCGGAGCCGGAGGTCCGGCTCCTCTCGATCGGCGAGGAGGCGGAGAAGGGAAGTCAGCTCGCACTCGAGGCGCACCAGCTCCTCCGTGGGAGCGGCGTTCGGTTCGCCGGGAACACGGAGAGCAGATGGCTGCTCGAGGGAGAAGCCGACGTCGTCGTCACGGACGGCTTCACCGGGAACGTCGCGCTGAAGGCGCTCGAGGGCACGATCCTCACGATCCTCGGCTCGCTCCGCTCCGAGCTCGAAGCGTCCGTGCGCGGCAAGCTCGGCGGGCTGCTGATCCGCCCGGCGGCGAGGCGTGTCCGGACGCGGCTCGACCCGGAGACGTACGGGGGCGCGTACCTCCTCGGCCTGCGCGGGCTCGTCGTGATCGCACACGGCTCGAGCTCGAGGGTCGCGATCCGCAACGCGATCGGGCTGGCAGCTCGCGGTGTCGAGCACGACGTGGTCGGGCGCCTCGAGGAGCGGCTCTCCGCGCTCGAACGAGACACCGGCACCGAGAGTGCGGGCACCGGCTAGGGGTCGGTCGTGCGCGGCACCGGCGGGAGCTGCGATTGCTGTTAGCATCGGCGCGCTCCAACGACCCGACGGCAGAGAGGTGAGGTTCACAGGTGGCACACTCGCGTGAGGAAATCCTCGAGCAGATGAAGAGCGCGCTGAGCGAGAAGCTCGGCATCGACGAGAGCGAGGTCACGGAGGCGGCGTCCTTCGAGGAGGACCTCGGCGCCGACTCGCTCGACCTGGTGGAGGTCGTCATGGACCTCGAGGACCAGTTCGGGCTCAAGATCCCGGACGACGACGCCCGCGAGCTCACGACCGTCGGCAAGGCGATCGACTACGTC
>JBOHBB010000047.1:0-2079 GCA_050698135.1 Gaiellaceae bacterium | reverse complement strand
AACGACCCCAACGCGCTCGTCTCGTGGTACGCCGAGCACCTCGGGGTTCCCGTGGACGAGGCCGGTTACGTCATCTTCCCGGAGAGCCGCAACACGGTCTGGGCGCCGTTCTCCGACGACACGGACTACTGGCCGGCCGCGAAGCAGGGCATGGTCAACTTCACCGTGCGCGACCTCGACGCAATGCTCGCGCAGCTGCGGGCCGCGGGGATAGAGGTCGACGAGCGGATCGAGGTCATGGATGGGATCGGCCTCTTCGGCTGGGCCGTCGACCCGGAGGGGAACCGCTTCGAGCTCTGGGAGCCGGCGCCGCCGGAGCCCGGGCTCCGAGCCGGTGGCTGAGACCCGCCGTTCGATCACGTGCGCGCCGAAGCCCGCCTGCCCGACGGGCCTGCCGTCGTGACCGCATGACCGATTCCTCGATGACGACCGGCGGTCTCCCCGCTCAGACAATCACCGGCTCGTCGAACGCGTAGCGGACGACCGGCTGCTTCGCCGCCCGCACCTCGTCGAGGCGGCGTACCGGCCGGCCGTGCGGCGCCTCGTGCAGGAGCTCGGGCGACGTCGCCGCCTCCTCGGCGATCGCGCGCATCGCGTCGACGAAGTCGTCGAGGCGCTCCTTCGGCTCAGTCTCGGTCGGCTCGATCATCAGTGCCTCGGGCACGACGAGCGGGAAGTAGATCGTCGGCGGGTGGATCCCGTAGTCCATGAGCCGCTTCGCGACATCGAGCGCCGTGATGCCGTGCTCACGCTTGAGGGCGCGGGCCGAGAGCACGAACTCGTGCATGCAGAGCCGGTCGTACGGGAGGTCGTAGACGTCCTTGAGCTTCGCGAGCACGTAGTTCGCGTTCAGCACCGCTGCCTCCGACATCTCCTTGAGCCCCGGGCCGTACGCGCGCATGTACGCGTACGCGCGCACGAACACGCCGAACGGGCCGGCGAACCCGCGCACGCGCCCGATCGACTTCGGCCGGTCGTGGTCGAGGCGGTACACGTCGCCGTCGCGGACCACCGTCGGGCTCGGGAGGAACGGCTCGATCGTGTCCCGCACGGCGACCGGGCCGCCGCCGGGGCCGCCGCCGCCGTGCGGCTGCGAGAACGTCTTGTGGAGGTTGTAGTGGACGATGTCGAAGCCCATGTCGCCCGGGCGTGAGATCCCGACGACAGCGTTCAGGTTCGCTCCGTCGTAGTAGAGAAGCGCGCCCGCGTCGTGGAAGATCGACGCGACCTCCTCGATGCCCTCGTCGAAGAGCCCGAGCGTGGACGGGTTCGTGAGCATGAGCCCCGCCGTCCGCTCGCTCACCTTCCCGCGCAGGTCGTCGAGGTCGAGGTTGCCCCGCGCGTCCGTCTCGATCTTCTCGAGCTTGTAGCCCGCCATCGTCACGCTCGCCGGGTTCGTGCCGTGGGCCGTGTCCGGGGTGATGATCGTGTCGCGCTCCTCGCCGCGGTCGGCGAAGTACGCGCGCATGAGCATGAGCCCGGTGAGCTCGCCCTGCGAGCCGGCCGCGGGCTGGAGGGTGACGGCCGGGAGGCCGGCGATCTCCGCGAGCATCTCCTGCAGCCGGAACATGAGCTCGAGCGCTCCCTGGGCCGCCTCGTCCTCCTGGTGCGGGTGGAGGTCGCGGAAGCCGGGGAGGCCTGCCAGCCGCTCGTGGACGCGCGGGTTGTGCTTCATCGTGCAGGAGCCGAGCGGGTAGAAGCCGGTGTCGACGCCGAACGTCCGGTCGGCGAGGGCGGTGAAGTGCCGGACGAGCTCGGGCTCGGAGATCTCTGGCAGCCGCGGCGGGCGGCCGCGCGCGAGCTCCTCGGGCACCTCGGGCACCGGCAGCTCGTGCCGGGGGAGCGTCGAGGCGCGGCGGCCGGGCCGGGACTTCTCGTAGATGAGCTTCACGCGCCCAGCACCTCGGCGAGCCGATCGATGTCGGCCGGCGACCGGCGCTCCGTGACGCAGACGAGCAGCGCATCCTCCATGCCGGAGTAGTCGCGCTTCAGCGCGTAGCCCGGGTGGACGCCCTGCGCGCGCGCGGCCGCGATCGCGTCCTCGGCGGGCCGTCCGACGCAGATGGCAAACTCCTTGAA
>JBOHBB010000046.1:0-6911 GCA_050698135.1 Gaiellaceae bacterium | reverse complement strand
GGGCCGACGCGCGCGGCCGCCGGGCCGGGTCGCGTGCGAGCGCGCCGTCCACCGCGGCGAGGAGCCTCCTGGGCAGGTCGCGCCGCTCCGTTCCGAGCGGCGGCGCTCCCGTCTCGATCGCGAGGGCGACCTCCTGGAGCGGCACGCCCCAGAAGGGATGGCGCCCCGACAGGGCTTCCCACAGCACGACGCCGACCGCCCAGATGTCGCTCTCCGGCGTCGCGTCCTCTCCGGCGAGCCGCTCGGGCGCGATGTAGGCGAGCGTCCCGGGGACGTCGCCGACAGCGGTGAGCGTGTCCGCCCCGTCGAACTGGGCGAGCCCGAAATCGAGAAGGCGCGCTGCGAGCTCGTCCCTGTCCTCGAGGAGGATGTTCGACGGCTTCACGTCGCGGTGCACGATCCCGGCCCGGTGGGCATGGGCGAGAGCGTCGAGGACCTGGGCGGCGAGCTCCACGGTCTCCTCGTCCGAGAGGTCGACCGAACGCAGCGCCTCGCGCAGCGTGCGTCCCGGCACGTACTCGTAGGCGATGTAGACGTGACTCCCGTCGTGGCCCACGTCGTACGAGCGGACGCAGCGGTCGTGGCGCAGCCGCCTGGCGGCGAGCGCCTCGCGCTCCGCCCGCGCCGCGGCCTTGCCCTCGCGCGGGATGATCTTCAGCGCGACGTCGAGCCCGCTCCGCTCGTCGAGCGCGAGCCAGACCGAGCCGGAGCCGCCGCTCCCGAGTGGGCGAAGCGGCCGGTAGCGGCCGAAGACGAGCTCTCGCGTGGAGGGGGCGAATGCGACGGAGGTCACCGGTACCGGCCCTCTTGGCCGTCGCGTCGGGAACTCCTCCGAGGGTCTTTCCCACCCCGGTGCGCTCCTGTGCCTCGTCTAGAGTGCCTGGCGGTCCGGTGAGCACCAGAGACGAAGACATCCTCGATTTCGACTTCTTCGACGAGGAGGAGCCGACATCGTGGGAGGACCCGGCGGAGCGCCGCCCCGGAGGCCCGCCGCGCGATCGGCCCCCGCGGGGCCCCCGCTTCCGCGCTCCGGGGAACCTCACCCCGCTGCTTCGGCTCGTCGCGCTCATCGCGCTCGCGATCCTGATCGTCGTGCTCGTCGTGGTCTGGGCGGAGGGGTGCGCCTCCGACCGGAAGCAGGAGCGCTACGGCGACTACATGACGGAGATCGGGGCGATCGGCAACGCCTCCGCGCGCCTCGGCCAGAACCTCGGCACGACCCTGACGACGCCCGGCCTGAAGCAGGAGGACCTGGACGCGAAGCTCGGCGGCTACATCCAGTCCGCCGAGAACCAGATGCAGCGGGCCGAGGACCTCGATGTCCCGGGACCGCTCGTGCGGGCCAACGAGGGCGCCGTCGAGGCGCTGCAGTACCGCGTCAACGGGCTCAGGGGCCTCCAGACGACCTTCAAGGAGACGACGGACGAGGAGGACGCGACCGTCGCGGGGCAGAGCCTGGCGGCCCAGACGCAGCGCCTGCTCGCGAGCGATGTCATCTGGTCCGACTCGTTCCAGGCGCCCGCGACTGCGGTCCTCGAGTCCGAGGGGATCGACGGCATCGAGGCGCCCGCGTCGGAGTTCGTCACCGCGGACGAGCTCACGAGCGCGAGCGCGCTCGCCGCGATCTGGCAGCGCGTCCAGGGCGCGTCCACCGGCGGGACGCCGTCGGGCCTCCACGGCAGCGGCATCGCGTCCGTGAAGGTGCTCCCCGGCGGCCAGCTCCTGTCCACGGGGACGGAGACGACGATCACCGTGACCGACGAGCTCTCCTTCCAGGTCGCGGTGGAGGACACGGGGGACAGCCAGGAGGTCCAGCTCAAGGTGACGCTGACGATCCCCGCGCAGCCCGACCCGATCGTCAGGACGGCCACGATCCCGATCATCGACCCCGGGGAGACGAAGACGGTGACCCTGAAGGTGGGGGCGCTCGTCCCGTTCGAAGAGCAGACCACGGTCAAGGTGGACGTCGATCCCGTGCCGGGTGAGACGAACACGGCGAACAACACCGCCGAGTTCCCGGTCATCTTCACGCTTTGACGGCTTCGCTCGCGGTGGCGGCGGCGGCCGGGGTCGTTGCGGCGGTCGCGCTCGTGACCGCGCTCCTGCTCTGGCGCCGGCTCGCGCGCGTCCAGGCCGCGCAGGCTGCCATCCTCGGAGGTGGCGGCGCTGACCTCCTCGAGTTCGTGGTCTCGCTGCAGGCACGCGTCGACGACCTGCACCGCGCCGTCGACGAGGTCGCCGCCGGCCTCTCGCGCGTCGACCGCCGCGTGGACGGCGCGGTGACGAACACTGCCGTCGTGCGCTACGACGCGTACGAGGGCACGGGCGGGCAGCAGTCGGCGTCGGTCGCGATGCTCGACGCGACCCGCACGGGGACGGTCGTGACCGCGATCCAGGGGCGGGACTACGCGCGCATCTACGTCAAGGACCTCGACCGCGGCCGGTCGCCGGTCGCTCTCTCCCCCGAAGAGCAGGAGGCCGTCGAGCGCGCCATGTCGCGCTAGCGGCTACGCGGCCACGACCCGGGGCAGCTCGAGCCCCGGCAGGTAGCGCCACCAGCTCTCCGGGACGTGCTCGGCGGCGAGCCTGATGAAGAGGACCGGAGTGGGCGGCCGCGGCGTCGTCCGCAGCGTCATGCTCGTCTCCTCGAGCAGGCGGTCGCCCTTCCGGTGGTTGCAGGGCGCGCAGGACGTCACGACGTTCTCCCAGACCGACGTCCCTCCCCGCGACCGCGGCACGACGTGGTCGAGCGTGAGCCGGTTGCCGTCCGAGCCGCAGTAGGCGCACTGCCAGCCGTCGCGCGCGAAGAGGACGCGGCGGGAGATGCGCCTGGTGACCCCTCGCGGGACGCGGACGTAGGTCACGAGGCGGATCACGTGCGGGCGCTGAAAGTTCGTCGTCGCCGAGCGGAGCGGCCTGTCGACGTCCTCGAGGATCTCGGCCTTGCCCTTCCAGACGAGGACGTGGGCACGGCGGAGCGAGCAGACGTTCAACGGCTCGTAGCTCGCATTGAGGACGAGGACGCGCTCCACCGCGCGCGCAGCGTAGCAGCCGTTTCCGCCGCTTTTCCGGGCGTTTCGTGGTCGGTGCATAACACGCCATATATCTGCATAATGTGAGTCCCGTGCGCAGGCTGGAGCGACAGAACGCCCTCCTGGGCCTGGTCCGCGACCGGGCGCTCTCAACGCAGGCCGAGGTCGCCGCGGCGCTCAGGGATGCCGGGTACGACGTCGTCCAGACGACGGTCTCCCGGGACCTCGCCGACCTCGGCCTCGTGAAGGTCCGCGCGCCGAGCGGCCGGCTCGTCTACGCGCCGCCGGGGGCGAGCGACCACGATCGCCTGCGCGCGCTCGGCGCCGCGCTGCGGCGCTACCTTCTCTCGGCCGAGGCGGCGGGCGATCTCGTGGTGCTCGTGACGCCCGCCGGCTTCGCTCCCGCTCTCGCGCAGGCGATCGACGAGTCCGGCCACCCGGGGATCGCCGGCACCGTCGCCGGCGACAACACGATCCTCGTCGCGGTGCGGGACGGAACGTCCGCGGGCGCGCTCCGTGACGACCTCACCGCCCATCTCGCCGAAGGCGCGGCGGCGTGAGCGGGACGGCGGTCGTCGCCTACTCCGGGGGACTCGACACCTCCTGCATCCTCGCCTGGCTGAAGGAGGACCGGTACGGCTTCGATGACGTGATCGCGGTGCTCGTCGACGTCGGCCAGGAGTTCGACGTCGAGGAGTCGATCGCGCGCGGGAGAGCCGCCGGGGCTGACGACGTCGTCCACGTGGACCGCAAGGACGCCTTCGCGGAGGACCAGTGCGCGCGGGCAATCGCGACGAACGCGCTCTACGAGGGGAAGTACCCGCTCGTGTCCGCCCTCTCGAGGCCGGTGATCGCGGAGGCCGTCGCCGAGGTCGCCGTCGAGATCGGTGCGGAGGCGGTCGTCCACGGCTGCACCGGCAAGGGGAACGACCAACTCCGGCTCGAGCTCGCGTTCAAGGCGCACTACCCGGGCGTGAAGGTGATCGCGCCGCTCCGCGACCGGATCTGGACCCGCGACGAGGAGATCGAGTACGCGCTCGCCAGGGGCATCCCCGTCGTCCAGACCGCCGCCTCCCCGTACTCGATCGACGAGAACCTCTTCGGGCGCGCGATCGAGGCGGGCGTCCTCGAGGATCCATGGAACGCGCCGCCGCAGGAGCCCTACGCGCTCACCTCGGATCCCGCGGGCGCTCCTCCGCCGGTCGACGTCGTGGTGGGCTTCGAGCGCGGCCTTCCGGCCACACTCGACGGCGAGGAGTTCCCGCTCGCCGAGCTGATCGCGCGCGCGAACCACCTTGCAGGCGCATACGGGATCGGGCGGATCGACATGATCGAGAATCGCGCCGTCGGCATCAAGAGCCGCGAGGTGTACGAGGCGCCTGGGGCGATGACGCTCATCTCGGCCCATGCGGCGCTCGAGGACGTCGTCCTCACGCGGGACGAGGCGCGGCTCAAGCGGCCGCTCGAGCAGCGCTGGACCGAGATCGTCTACGAGGGGCGCTGGTTCAGCCCGGCGCGCGAGGCGATCGACGCGTTCGTCGACGCAACGCAGGAGCTCGTCACGGGGGAGGTGCGTCTCGAGCTGCGGCCGAATGTCGCCGTCGTCACGGGCCGCCGCTCGCCGCACCTGCTGTATGCGCCGGAGCTCGCCTCCTACGGGACCGGCGAGACGTTCCCGCACGATGCCGCGGAGGGCTTCATCAGGATCTCGGCGCTCGAGACCGAGCTGCACGTGGCCCGCGCCCGCGCCGGGAGCCGGGCATGATCCACGCGTGACGACGTGGTCAGGGCGCGTCGAGGGTGCCCTCGACGCCGAGGTGTGGGCGTTTCTCCGGGTCGACGACGCCGAGCTCCTCCCCTACGACTGCGAGGCGACGGCACTCCACACGCGACGCCTTGCGGAGGCCGGGATCCTGAGCGCCGAGGAGCTCGACGAGGTCGAGACGCGCCTCGCGGAGATGGCACAGGATCCGTCCGGCTACCTCGAGTCGGACGAGGACGTCCACTCGGCCATCGAGCGCCTCCTCGGCGACGTCGGGCGCAAGATCCACGCCGGCCGCTCGCGCAACGACCAGGTCGCAGCTGCGCTGCGCCTGTACGTCCTCGACGCCTGCGCCGAGGCGCGCGACGCGATCGACGCCCTCGCGCTCGTCGTCCTCTCCTTCGCCGAGTCGGAGGCGGAGACGGTCATGCCCGGCTATACGCATCTGCAGCGGGCGCAGCCGGTGACGCTCGGGCATCACCTGCTCGCGTGGGTGGAGATGCTCGATCGCGACCGGACTCGCTTCGCCGCCGCGGCCGACGCGGCGGCGGAGAGCCCGCTCGGCGCGGGCGCGCTCGCGGGCTCCACGCTGGCGCTCCCACCGCCACCGCGGCAGATGCGGAACTCGATCGACGCGGTCGCCGACCGCGACTTCGTTCTCGACTACCTGTACGCGGCCGCCGTGCTCTTCACGCACCTCTCCCGGATCGGCGAGGAGATTGTCCTCTGGGCGACCGCGGAGTTCGGGTTCGTGGCGCTTCCGGAAGCTGCCGCGACCGGCTCGTCGATGATGCCGCAGAAGCTGAACCCGGACGTCGCCGAGCTCGCGCGCGGGAAGGCCGGCACCGCGATCGGCCGCCTCACGGGGCTGCTCGCCACCGTGAAGGGGCTCCCGCTCGCCTACGACCGCGACCTGCAGGAGGACAAGGTCCCGACGTTCGCATCGCGCCGCGACGTACGGCTCGCGCTTGGGGCGCTCACCGTCCTGGTCAGCGGGCTCGAGGTGGACCGCGACCGCCTCGCCGCCGCCGCCGAGGATCCGCTCCTGCTCGCGACGGACGCAGCCGAGGCGCTCGTCCGCGAGGGGATGCCGTTCCGGGACGCGCACGAGGAGGTCGCCGGGCTCGTCCGGCAGGGGTCGTTCGACCCTCCGATCGAGGCCGCGGCCTCGCGGCCGGCTCCCGGGCCGGGCGGGATCCAAGAGGCGCTCGCGGAGGCCCGCCGCCGCTTCGTCGACAACCTCTGATGCGGCACGAGCGCGAGGTCGAGATCCGCTGGCGCGACCTGGACGGGCTCAAGCACGTCAACAACGCGGTCTACGCGACGTATCTGGAGGTGGGCCGCGATGCCTTCTTCGAGGAGGTGCTCCCAGAGGCGAAGCCCTGGGACTACGTCCTCGTGCGGCTGGCTCTCGACTTCCGCCGCGAGCTCCGCTTCGAGGACAGGCGCGTCGTCGTCTCGTGCGCCGTCGAGCGGGTCGGTCGCTCGAGCATCACGCTCCGGGAGGAGATCTGCACCTCGTCGGGCGAGATCGCCGCCGAGTGCGAGACGGTCGTCGTCGCCCGCGACCCGGAGACGGGTCGTCCGCGGCCGTTGACCGACGCGGAGCGAGCCGTGCTCGAGGGCGCGAGCGCCTGACGTGTGACGCGGCACGGCGCCGGAGGCGTATACCCGCCGACACCGACGCGGAGGTTCCCGATGAAACGCCTGCTCTTCCTCGCTGCCGCCGGCCTCGCCGTCGTCGCCCTCGCCGGCGCGGTCGGCCTTCCCGATCTCGCCGGGGCTCAGGACCCGGCAGCCGACGAGGACACCGTCACCGCCTCGGGCGTCGGCACCGCGACCGCCGTGCCGAACGAGGCGCAGATGTCCTTCGGCGTGGAGAGCCGCGCCCCGACCGCGAAGGCCGCGGTCGCCGCCAACGCCGACGCGATGCGCCAGGTCATCAACGCGCTGCGGCGCGCGGGCGCTCGCGAGATCGCAACTCAGTGGGTCAGCGTGTACCCGGTCTCTCGCGACGACGGAGGCATCGACGGCTACTCGGCGTCGAACAGCGTCTCCGCGGTCAGCGACGTCGATGACGCCGCCGGCCTCATCGACGCTGCGGCCGAGGCGGGAGC
>JBOHBB010000045.1:0-14083 GCA_050698135.1 Gaiellaceae bacterium | reverse complement strand
GCCGGAGCGCGGCCCCACCGCGACGGCGTCGTTCAGCTGGAGGAACATCCCCTCCAGCGACTCCCAGAAGTCGATCCCGTCCAAAGCCGCGTCGAACGTCCCGCTCGTCTCGACGTCCTCCGTCGCGTCGTCGTCGATCACCGCGGACGGGGGCACGCGGCCGCCCGTGCCGATCACGGTCGGAGCGGGAAGCGGGTTCCCGCTCGAGAGCACCGCTAGCGAGGGCGAGGTCAGCTCCGTCGTCGACAGGTTGGCCGAGTCGGAACCGCCGGGCCGGAACTCCGCCACCGAGCCGACGACCTGCACCGCGTCGCCGACCGAGACCGTCGGCGAGGTGTTCGTGAAGACGAAGATGCCCTCCGAGGTCGCCGGGCTCGCGTCGGGGACCGGGTCCTGGACGTAGAACCCGTTCGCGACGCGCGCGGTCACGACGCCCTGCGTGTTGACCGTGGTTCCGGCGAGCGGCGACCGGTGCGCCGAGCCCTGGACGTCGTGGATCGGCGTGGTGGGGAGCGCGGTCGTGGTGAAGGCGAACACGTGGTTCGCGGCCATCTGGTCCGGCGGGTCGTCCGCGTCCTGGTCGGCCACCTGCGTCGCGACGACGGTGACGGTGCAGCTCTCCCCGGCCGCAAAGTCGGTGTCCGGGTTCAGCGTGAAACTCGTCGGGCCGCCGGACGCGCCGGCGGTGTGGGCGGCGCTCGTGGCGCACGTGACATCGAACCAGCTGCCGGAGACGTTCACCGGCTCGCTGAAGGTGACCGTCACGTTCGCCGCCGGCGCGATGTTGACCGCGCCGCTCGCCGGAGTCGTCGAGGAGACGGCAGGCGCCTGGTCCGTCGTGCACGGGGCGAGCGGCGACGCAGTGTTCCGCGGCGCCGGCGCAGCGGCAGTGAAGTCGGCCACGTTGTCGTCCGTCTCCACGCACCCGCCGCCGCTGCGGAGAGCCGCGGTCGTGTTGGACGGCGCCGGGGCCGGCCCCGTGCCCTCGAAGAAGTTCGCGCCGCCATAGCCGACGAGGTCGACGGTCTGCGCCAGCTGGGCGGGTGAACACGGCGTCGAGCCGCCGTTGCAACCGAGGGGTGTGGCCGTGTTGACGAGCGCGACCTTGCCCGCACCCGCGGCCATCAGGATCGGCGACGCGTCGGTGATGTCGGGCGTCGGAAGCGGCGCGCCGACAGCTGCGTTCGACGCCTCCTGAACGAGCACGTACTGACCCGGTGCGATCGAGCCCGACAGGGGGGTGATCTGGGCGGTCGTCCCGCCGAAGTTCCCCGTCCCGGTCGCGCTGGCGTACTGGATCGACCAGCCGGTCAGGTTGACGGACGCGGAGCCGCGGTTGAAGAGCTCGACGAAGTCGTGGGTGAACGGCGCGCCGGCATTGCCACCTCCGCCGTAGACCTGGCTAACGACGACGTTCGGTGAGACAGCAAGCGGCTGCGCGGCGCCGACCACCCCGACGAGCGCTGCGAGCACAAAGACGACGGCGAGCAAGCGAGCGCAACGCATGATCCCTCCCCTGGTGACGGCTGACATCGACCGTCAGCCTGAGACCGCGGCGAGTCTAATCGTCCTTTGCGGACACGTCCACCGCGGTCACGTCGAGCGGCTGCCGGGCTCCCCGAGCGTCGCGATCAGCGCCTCCGCGACCACCTTCAACGGTCGGCCGGAGATCTGGCTCGCCTTGCGCAGCCGGGCGAACGCATCCTGCTCGCTCAGCCCCTCACGCTCCATCAGCAGTCCTTTCGCCCGCTCGATCGCCTTCCGGGCCGCGAGCGCGTCGGCGAGCGACTCGGCTTCCTCGCGGAGCGCGACGAGCTCTTCGTGCCGTGCACGCGCCGTTTCGATCGCGGGTAGCAGGTCCGTCTCCCTGAACGGCTTCACGAGGTAGCCGTAGACGCCCGCCTCGACCGCCCGCGAGACGACGTCGCGCTCGCCGTACGCCGTCACCATCACGATCGGGATCGGGCGCTCGTCGAGGATGCGACGCGCGGCCTCGATCCCGTCGAGCCGGGGCATCTTCACGTCGAGCAGCGCGACGTCGGGCGCGGTCTCGCGGGCGAGGAGGACCGCCTCCTCACCGTCGCGCGCCTCGGCGCAGACCTCGAACCCGGCCCCCTCGAGCAGCCCCTTGAGGTCGAGCCGGATGATGGTCTCGTCCTCGGCGATCAAGACCCTCGTCACGTGGGGAACACCACCTCTGCGCGCAGTCCGCCGTCGTTCTCGAGCTCGAGCGCGCCGCGAAGCTCGTCGCGGACGAGCGCCCTCACGATCGACAGCCCCGTCCCCGAGCCGTCGCCCGTGATCCCCTCGCCGTCGTCCGAGATCGTGAGCACGACCTCGCCGTCCCGACGCGCGAGCGCGATGGAGACCCGCGTCCCCCCGTGCTCGAGCGCGTTCTGGAAGAGCTCGGTGAAGACGAGCGCGAGCGCGGTCGCCTGCTGCCCACCGAGCGACACCTGCCCGAGGTCCGCAGTCACCTCCTTCCCTGCGACGAGTCCCTGGACGAGCATCGCCCGCAGCCGGTCGACGAGCTCGCCGAGGTCGACGTCGTCCTCGCGGTGCTCCGTGAGGACCTCGTGGACCGCCGCGATGGCGAGGATCCGGTTGACGGAGTCCTGCAGCGCCTTTCCGGGCTCGACGTCCTCCGCGCGTGCCTGCAGGCGGAGGAGGGAGGCGACGGACTGGAGGTTGTTCTTGACGCGGTGGTGGATCTCCTGGGCGAGCACGCCGCGCATGAGCGCTCGCCCGTGCTCGAGCGCGACCGCAGCGTGGTGCGCGATCGCCTCGAGGAGCGCCCGGTCGTCCTCGGTGAACGGAGTGTCGCGGTCGCAGACGAGCTCGCCGATCTGCCGTCCCTTCCAGCGCAGCGGGATGCGCAGCGCGTGCGCTCCCGCGCGCCCCTCGGGCCATGCGATCTTGCCGTCCTCGAGAACGAGCGCGGCCCCGGTCGCGCGCAGGGACTCCATCGTCGTCTGCACGATCGCCTCGAGCGACTCCTCGAGGTACAGCGACTCGGACACCGCTTCGGAGATGCGGGCGAGCGCCTCCAGCTCGACGACGCGGCGCCGGGCCGCTGCGTAGAGCTTCGCGTGCTCGATCGTCTGCGCGACCTGCGACGCGATGGCGACGAGGAGCTCGATCTCCGGGCCGGTGAACACGCGCGGGTCGCGCGTGCGGACGTTGAGCGCCCCCTCGAGCTTGTCCCGCGCCAGGATGGGCACAGCGAGGATCGACTCGTACTCGTCCTCGGGGAGGTTCGGGAAGAGCTTGAAGCGGGGGTCGAGGTGCGCCTGGGCGGAGATCATCACCGGCGAGCGCTCGGCGGCGGCCGTCCCGGTGATCCCCTCGCCCGGCCGCATGCGCGGCGTGCGGGTCATCTCCTCGACCCGGCTGCCGTGGGTCGCCCGCAGGACGAGCTCGTCGGCCCCGTCGTCGTAGAGGTACACGAAGCAGGCGTCCGTGCCGAGCGCGCCCGCCACCTTGCTCGCGACGAGCTCGAGCACTTCCTGCAGGTCGAGGGACGAGTTGACCGCGGCGATCGTCTCGGTCAGGAGCCGCAGGTGACGGGCCGTCTCGTCCATCCGGGGATTGTCGCGTTTGAGGTCGGCGCGGCAAGTTCGTAGAGTTCCGTCGCGGTGAGCTTCGACGACTGGATCCTCGCGCTCCACGTACTGAGCGCCTTCGCGTACGTCGCCGGGATGGTCGTCTTCTGGGTTCTGATCGTTGCCGTGCGGCGCACGGACACCCCGGAGGGGACGATTCGCATGGAGCCGGTCACGAAGGTCGGGAACGCCGCGGTCGGGATCGGGGCGGGAGGAACCATCGTCCTCGGCGTCTGGCTCGCGTTCTCGGTCGGCGGCTACGACATCTGGGACGGCTGGATCATCGCCGCGCTCGTGCTGTGGGCGATCGCAGCAGCGATCGGCCAGCGGACGGGCAAGGAGTACCAACGAGGCGTGGACAAGGCGAAGGAGCTCGAGACGGCCGGCCAGACGGGACCGAGCGCCGAGCTGCTCGCCATCAACCGGACGACGAACGGCGTGGTCTTCCACGCGGCCGCCAGCCTTGTCGTACTCCTCATCATCGTCGACATGATCTGGAAGCCGGGCGCATGACGACCGTTCTCGCAATGAGCCGTCCGACCGACTGGAACTTCCCGCTCTTCCTTCATGTGCTCGGAGCGATGATCCTCGTCGGCTCGACGCTGACCGCCGCGTCGCTTCTCGCCTGTGCGCGGAGCGACGCCCGGCTCCTCCGCCTCGGCTACTGGACGCTGCTCATCGTCGGGCTGCCGAGCTTCATCGTCACCCGGGTCGCGGGCGAGTGGGTCGGCACGAGGGAAGGCTGGTTCGACGAGGGCGTGCCCGACCAAACGTGGATCGGGATCGGCTTCATCGTGACCGACCTCGGTGGGTTGTCCTTCCTCATCGCCCTGATCCTCGGGGGAATCGGCGTCCGACGCCTTCGGGCCCACAGAGGCGCCGGGCTGCTCAGGGCGACGATGGTCATCTCCGTCGCCCTCCTCGCCGCGTACGTCGTCGCGGTGTGGGCGATGGCCGGCAAGCCCGACTAACGGTCGGTCGTGCAGGAACATCGGCGGCCGGAGGCCGGCTTTGCCGGCCGGGAGGCCAACTGCCGCCGAGTGCATGTAGCCGCAAGGGAGGGGGGCTCGTGGGGGGAACCGTAGGTTCCACCCACGCTAGAACGACCACGGGCTCCTCACCTGGGAGCCCGCGATCGGCCGTCAGATACAGCGCGCGTCGCTCGCCTTGCGACGCGTTCTGCAGAGCGCATCATCCGACTTTCGCGCGCTCCGTGCAAGTGTCGGTTCGGACGACGTCCATCGAGGCGCCTACAGGGACGCCAGGTACTTCTCCTTCTCCCACTCGGTCACCTGGACGCGGTACTCGTCCCACTCCTTGCGCTTGAGCTCGACGTAGCGCGGGAAGATGTGCTCCCCGAGCGCCCGCTCCATGAGCGCGGAGCTCTCGAGCTCGTCGATGGCCTCGCCGAGCGTCGCCGGAAGGGACGTAATGCCCTGCTCCTTCCGCTCCGAGGCGGTGAGGCGGTAGAGGTTCCGCTCCATCGGGTCCGGCAGCTCGTAGCCCTGCTCGATCCCCTCGAGGCCCGCGTGCAGCAGCGCGGCGAACGCGAGGTACGGGTTGCAGGCCGGGTCGGGGCAGCGGATCTCTGCCCGTGTCGACTGCTCGGACCCGGGCTTGTACAGCGGGATCCGGACGAGCGCCGAGCGGTTGCGCTGCGACCAGGCGACGTAGACCGGTGCCTCGTAGCCGGGCACGAGGCGCTTGTACGAGTTCACCCACTGCGCGAGGACCGCCGACATCTCGCGCGCGTGCACGAGCAGGCCGGCGATGAACGCCTTCGCCGTCCGCGAGAGCTGGTGCTCGTCGCGCCGGTCGAAGAACTGGTTCCGGCCACCCTTGAACAAGGACATGTGCGTGTGCATCCCCGAGCCGTTCTCGCCGAAGAGGGGCTTCGGCATGAAGGTCGCGTAGTACCCGTGCCAGGTCGCGACCTCCTTCACGATGAGCCGGTACGTGATCGTGTGGTCGGCCATTGCGAGCGCGTCGGCGTAGCGCATGTCGATCTCGTGCTGCGAGGGGCCGACCTCGTGGTGGTGGTACTCGATCGGGATCCCGACCGCTTCGAGCGCGGCGATGGTGTCGTTCCGGACCTCGGTCGCCGCGTCCTGGACGGTCATGGCGAAGTAGCCGCCCTCGTCGATCGTCTGCGTGCTGCGATCGTCCTCGAAGAGGAAGTACTCGAGCTCCGGCCCGACGTTGAACGCGTCGAAGCCCATGCCCTCCATGCGCTCGAGCGCCTTGCGAAGCGCGAAGCGCGGGTCGCCCTCGTACGGGGAGCCATCCGGCGTGACGACGTCGCAGATCATCCGCGCGACGTTCGAGCCGATCGCGTGTCCGTGGTCGTCGATCGGCCTCGGCAGGAGCTGGAAGGTGGTCGGATCGGGTATGGCGACCATGTCGGACTCCTCGATCGCGTTGAAGCCCGTGATCGACGAGCCGTCGAAGCCCATCCCGTCGTTCAGCGCCTCCTGCATCTCCGCAGGGGTGATCGCGAACGACTTCAGGTGCCCTTCCAGGTCGGTGAACCAGAAGAGGACGTGCTCGACGCCCTCGTCCTTGATCCGCTTCAACACCGCGCGCCGCGCGGCCACGCTCGAAGTCGCGCGGTCCTTGCTCCTCACCATCGTCCCGCGCGCCTGCGTCCTCGGTCGTGCCATGGACCCTCCCTTGAAATGGAAAAGCCCCGGACGGCGGAGCCGCCCGAGGCCTCGTCGCCTCACACAGACCGCGGGAGTCTAGCGAGCGGCCGCAGGCTCTGCAGCGAGCTCGGGCTCGAGCCCCTGGTGGCGCAGCGCGCGGCCGTAGAGGACGAGCGCCGGCGCGAGCGCAGCCGCGCCGGCGGCGAGGGCGGCACGAATCCCGAAGACGTTCCCCACGACGCCCAGCGCCGGCCCGCCGCCCCACTCGCCCGCCGAGTCGCCGAGGTTCGTCATCGAGATGACCGTCGCGCGCACGCTCGAGTCGTCGATGCTCGTGTTGAGCCAGGTCGCATAGATCGGGCCAACGAGCGAGCGCAGCACGCGCGTCGACCAGTACGCGGCGACCGCGACCGCGAACGCGCCTGCGAACGCGAACGCGAGCGTACCGACGATCGTGAGGGCGTCGAACGCGAGGAGCATCCGCGTCATGCCGACTCTGCTCAGGCGCTCGAACCGCCGGCGGAGCGGCTGCGCGACGAAGATCGCGAGCAGCAGCACGCCGGCGTTCAATACGCCGAACCAGACCACCGGCTCGAGGTCGCCGAGGCCAGGGACGCCGATGTCGACGAGGAAGTGGGCCTCCCAGAGCCGGTCGAACGCCTCGCTCCACATCCCGCCGAAGAACGCGATCCCGACGATGAGCAGCAGCATCGGCCGGGCTCGGATGAGCCGCCCGCCCTGGACGCCCGTCTGCGCCATCGACCGCACGGCGCCTACCTGCTCGCGGGTCGCGGGACGGAACCCGGTCTCGGGCATGACGAGCGCAAGAAGCACGCCGAGGCCTACGAGCACGAGGCCGCCGACCACGATCGGGAGCCGGAGGTCGACGAGGGCGAGCCCGATCGCGGCGCCGATCCCGAGCAGCGCGCCCGCGCGCGCGACCTGCGCCCCGCGCTGGTAGGGGCTGGCGACGTTCTCCGTGCCCAGCTCGTCCGCGAGCCAGGCGTCCTCGGCACCGCTCTTGAACGTCCACCCGAAGCCCATCACCGCGGCGGCGACGAGGACTACGAGAACGCCCGAGGCAAGGCCTGTCGCGACGAAGCCGAGCCCGAGGATCAGAGCGCCGACGACGACCGACGCTCTGCGGCTGTACGTGTCCGCGACGATGCCCGTCGGCACCTCGAAGAGGAAGTACGCGACCTCGAGCGCGGTGCCGGTGAGCACGAGCTCGAGCGGGCTCATCCCGAGCTCGGTCACGAAGAAAACGGCAGCGACCGTCCAGCCGAGTGAGAACGCGAACGCCTCGATGCCCCGGTAGAGCAGCCAGGTGCGCTGGGCGTCGAGACGGCGCATCGCCTACGCCGATGCGCCCGAGTATCGCCTGAGGCCGAAGTGCCAGAACCAGCGCGTGAACGCGAAGAGCACGATCGCGAAGGCAGCCGCGAGCAGGAGGGTCGGCCATTGAAGTCGCGAGGTGACGGCCTGAGCGGGGACGGTGACGGCGAAGGCGATCGGCACGAGGAAGGTCACGCTGTAGCGGAGCCAGCCCGGGTAGATGCCGACCGGCCAGCGGCCTGTCTGGAAGATCCCGTCGAAGAGCTCGACCGCGTGCCACATGTTCACGACCCAGAAGGCGCCAGTCGCGATCACGAGCCAGAAGCAGTAGATCATCACCGCTCCGAAGAGGAGGGCAGCCCCGAAGGCGAGCGCGTCCAGCGGGCCGACGTCGGTCGTGATCCGGGAGAGCCCGACCGCGAGGACGACGGAGCCGGTGACGAGGTCGACGACCTGCCAGATGCGGACCTCGCGAATGCTCACGAGCACCTGCGAGTCCTCGGGCTTCGTCAGCGCGTAGTCGAGCTTTCCGTCCCGGACGTCCTCGATCAGCCGCATCATGTTCGGCTGGATGTAGGTCTTGATCGCCCCGCCCATCAGGATCTGGATGCCGAGGACGCAGAGGAGCTCCGACTGCGACCAGCCGTTGAGCTCGTCGGTGTGCGAGTAGACGAGCGCGAGCACGAGCAGTCCGACGACGAGCGCGATCGCCGACTGGAAGAGCTGGACGACGAAGTTCACGCGGTACTGCAGCTCGTTCAGCACGCCGACCTTGAAGAAGAGCCAGCTGACCCTCAGCGTGTGCACGTCAGCCCCCGACCGCCGAGTAGCGCTTGATCGCGTGCTTCCACGCGACCCGGAAGATCGCAAAACCGATGAGGATCCAGAGCAGCTGGGCGCCCAGCCCGCGGACGAGCTCCTCGTTCGAGAGGTCGCCGACGAGGCTCTCGATCGGAAAGTAGAACGCCCACTGGAAAGGCAGGAAGCGCGAGACGTCCTGAACCCAGTCCGGCATGAGCGGGAGCGGGACGAGCCGACCGGAGAGCAGGAGCTCGGCCGTCATCCAGAGGTCGAAGATCGCGGCACCGCGCGTCGTCCAGAAGCAGAGCATGCCGAGCGCCTCCTGGAACATCGTGCGGATGAGGTACGCGCCCCAGATCGCGACCGCGAAGACGGCGATCTCGAGGAGGCGGGGGTCGAGGACCGGGTCGAAGACGAGCGAGAGCCCGATCGCGAGCGGGATCCAGAGGACGATCACGACGACCTTCCAGCCCGCGAAGTAGGCGATGTCGTAGTGGAGCGGGAGCACTGGCCGCAGCAGGTCCTTGTTGAGCTCGCCCTCGCGGATCCGGTACTCCCAGAACGGCGCCCCGAAGACGATGTTCATGTTCCGGACGAGCGTCCAGACGATGTAGTACGCGGCGAAGTAGCCGGCCGTGAGCCCTTGCACCGAGCCACCCTGCTGGTCCGCGATCGTCGTCCACACGACGAGATAGATCACGGGCTCGGCGATCATCCCGAACATGTAGAAGTAGTTGGCGGTGCGGTACTGGAACTGCTCCTGGACCGCGAGGCGCATCGTCGTCAGGTAGAGGTCGACCATCCCGCGCAGGCGGCCGACTTCCTGGCGCGGCGCGGGCTCGACGACCGTGCTCACTCGGCGTTCTCCTGCGCGAAGACGAGCTCGATCACGTCCTCGATCGGCGGGTCCTCGATCGTCAGGTCGAGCACGGACTGATCGGCGAGGAGCCGCGCGGCGACCCGAGACGTCTCCGCCTTCGGCACGCGGAGCGTCACCCAGTCCCCGTCGCGGTGGAGGACCTCGCCGTAGGGACCGAGATCGACCTGGCCATTCTCGAGCGCGACGCCGATCGTCTTGTAGGCGGCGAACTGGTCGGCGAGCCCGGTCAGCGCACCGTCGTACAGGATCCGGCCGTGGTGGATGACGATGACGCGCTTGCAGAGCGCCTGGACGTCGGCCATGTAGTGGCTCGTCAGCAGCACAGTCGCGCCGTGACGCCGGTTGTACTCCGCGACGAACGCGCGAATGCGCTTCTGCATCGTCACGTCGAGCCCGATGGTCGGCTCGTCGAGGAAGAGGACCTGAGGCTGGTGCAGGAGCGAGCCGACGATCTCGACCTTCATCCGCTCGCCGAGGGAGAGCTGGCGCACCGGCTTGCGCACGAGGTCGCCCACCTCGAGCAGCTCGATGAGCTCGTCACGCGTCGGCACGAAGTCGTCTCGCGGAATGCGATAGATCGCGCGATTGAGCTCGTACGAGTCGAGGGCCGGGAGATCCCACTGCAGCTGGTTGCGGTTCCCCATCACGAGCGTGATGCCGCGCAGGAAGTCCTTGCCGCGCTTCGACGGCACGTGCCCGAGGACGAGCGCCTCTCCGTCGGTCGGGTAGAGGAGCCCGGAGAGCATCTTCAGCGTCGTCGTCTTGCCGGCGCCGTTCGGGCCGAGGAAGCCGACGATCTCGCCCGCCTCGATGCCGAACGAGACGCCGTCGACGGCCTTCACCTTGCGCGTCTTGCGCCGGACGAGACCTTTCGCGGCCGCGCGAAGACCCGCCTCCCGCTCGGGGACGTCAAAGACCTTGCGGAGCTCCGCGACGTGGACGGCCTGCTCGCTCACGTTGTCCTCGCCATCTTCATTCCTAGCCGGACCTCTTCAGCTTCCCGTGCTTCTTCGCGTACCGCTCGCCCCGCGAGAAGATCCAGAGGCCGAGCGGGATCGAGACCACGCCGATGATCAGCAGCGGCCAGATCTCGTCCCACATCGTGGAGAGCCCCTGGCCGTCGAGGATCGCCGCCCGGGCGGCCTCGAGCGCATAGGTTGCGGGCGAGAACTTCGCGAGCCACTGCATCCACGTGGGCAGCACTTCGACCGGGTAGTAGACGCCCGAGACGACGAGCAGCGTCCCCTGCGCGATCCACCCGAGCTGCGTCCCCTTCTCGGGCGAGATGAGCGGCAGGACCGACGTCATCATCCCGATCCCGAGGAACGAGATCGACGCGATCGCGAGGACGACGAGAGCGGCCATGAACTCGGCGTCCGGCACGGACAGGTCGAAGAACCACACGCAGACCGTGAACAGGAAGACCGCTCGCAGCAGCCCGTAGAGCACCGAGAAGACGCCCATTCCCGCGAGGTGCATCGAGCGGGAGAGCGGCGCCATGAACGTGTACTCGATCGTCCCCTCCCAGCGCTCCCATGCGACCGTCTCCATGAGGAACTCGAAGAGCACGCCCAGATACGCCCACACGACGGCGCCGATGAGCAGGCTGGTAGCGACCCGGTTCACGTCGAGCTGGCCGCCCTGCGCCTCGATGCCCTTCGCGATGAAGACGATCGTGAGCGTGTTCGCGACGGTCCAGACGAACCAGGCGAAGTCCCACCAGATGTAGCGCTTCGTCAGGTAGTAGTTGCGCTCGACGACGCCGCCGGCGCCGACGAGCTCCGCACGCATGGTCGAACCGATGGTGCTCACTACGCCATCACCTCCCGGTCGTCGTCCTCGTCCTCCTCGGCCTCGAACTCCCGGCCCGTCGCGGCGAAGAACGCCTCCTCGAGCGTGTCCGCGTCGTAGCGGCGCTTGAGCTCGTCGGCCGACTCGAGCACGAGCAGCCGCCCGCGGTCGAGGATGCCGACCCGATCGGCGAGCACCTCCGCCTCGGCGAGGTCATGGGTGCAGAGGAGGATCGTCGAGTCGTGGTTCGTCCGGATCTCCCGGATGAAGTCCTGCACCTCGAGCTTCGAGCGCGGGTCGAGGCCGGTCGTCGGCTCGTCGAGTAGCAGGACGACCGGCGACGTGAGGAGCGCCCGTGCAAGCGCGACCTTCTGCTGCATGCCGCGCGACAGGTTCTCCATCGACTCGTCGCGGCGATCCTCGGGGAAGCCGACGCGTCCGAGGATCTCCGGGATGCGGTCGCGCGTCTGCCCCGAGCTCATCCCGTAGTACCGCGCCGCGTAGCTCAGGTTCTCGGTGGCGGACATCTTCTTGAAGAAGGACGCCTCGACCGAGACCCTGTTCACGAGTCGGCGCACGGGCCGGTGCTCGCGCACCACGTCGTGCCCGAAGATCTCCGCCGACCCGCCGTCCGGGAGCAGCAGCGTCGAGAGCAGGCGGACGAGCGTCGACTTCCCCGACCCGTTCTGGCCGAGGATCGCGACCGTCTCGCCCCGCTCGATCGTGAACGTCACGTCCTCGAGGGCGAACCGTGTCTTCCGCCCGAAGCGCCCCTTCTTGGGATCGCGGAGCTTGAACTCCTTGCGGAGCTCCCGGACCTCGACCGCGTGCTGCTCCGGACGGTGACGCACGGCCTCAATGGGTACTGCCTCCTGAACTTCGCTCATCTGATGCTCCTTCGAAGAACTGCGTAGCGAGAAACGGGCAAGCCTGAGCCAGGCCCTAGGGGAGGGCCACGGCAACGGGTATCTCAGCTACTGGCGAGGCGCATCAAGCCGCGCACGATAGCACCCGGCCCGGCGATCGGCAACGAGCCGGGAGCCCTTGGTGGCTACGCTGCGCGCCGTGGCTGCGAGCGTGCCGGCCGAGCCCGACCTGCGAGGCCGCGCGTTCTGCGCGGAAGCCTCTCGCGCGCGAGAGGAGTCGCTCGAGGCGACCGCAAGCCGCGTCGACCACTGGATCCTCGTCGAGTACCGCGGCGGCTGGCGACGAGACCCGGTGGACGGGAGCCTCCTCTCGCCCGAGTTGAAGGCGCACCTGCGAGCGCAGCGCGACGCGCTCGGGCACGCGCGCATCCTCCTCGTCAGGAAGCCCGAGCGCCGCAACGAGGCGGGGCGGCGTGTGCTCCTCGGGATCTCGCGACCGGGCGAGGAGCGGCTCTTCGAGCTCGAAGTCGAGCACCAGGAGGATCTTCGCGAGCTCGACCTCGTCGCTGCACTCGCGTCGGACGGGGCCCCGGGAGCGCCGGTGGTGGGCCCGCTCTTCGCCGTCTGCACCCACGGGAAGCGCGATCGCTGCTGCGCGAGGTACGGGAGGCCGCTCTACGAAGCCCTCGTCGAGCAGGCCGACCCGGGGCGCGTCTGGCAGTCGAGCCACGTCGGCGGCGACCGCTTCGCCGGGAACGTCGTCGTGCTCCCGCACGGCCTCTACTACGGGCGCGTCGGGCCGGGGGACGTCGACACCCTCCTCGCGGCGCATGCCGCCGGGCGCGTGGACCTCGACCGCTACCGCGGGCGCAGCATCTACTCGTTCCCGGTGCAAGCGGCCGAGCAGGCGATCCGCGAGTCCGCCGGCTTCCTGGGCGTCGGGGAGCTCGCCTTCCTCCGATCGAAGCGACTGCGCGACGGGACGACGCGCGTCCGCTTCCAGGCGCCGGGCTCGACAGTCCACGAGGTCGACGTCGTCGCGACCTACGCCGACGAGCCCGCGTTCCTGACGTGCGGGTCGACCGAGCCTCGCCGCGCTCGGCGCTGCAACGTCGTGAAGCACCGTGTGCTCAACCCGTGATGCGCAGAAAGCCTTCGCGGACGAGCCGCCGCACGAGGACGAGCCGACCCTCCTCGTCGAGCTGGCCCGGGAGGTCGGAGACCCGGAAGGGCTCCTCGCTCTCGAAGCACGCCTCGAGCTCGGCGGACACGCGCGCGGGGAAGCGGACCGCTCTCCCCTCGAACACGAGGGCGACGCCGTCGTCTCGGGTCTCGAGGTCGGCGATCACGGTTGCCCGCCGTTCGACGAGCGAGGTCGTGCCCAGGTTCTCGAGCGCGCGGAGCTGAGCGAGGCCGTCCTCGCGGATCGGCCGCCGTGATTCGACGAGCCTGCGGCGTCGGCGCCGCTCGATCGCCTCGGCGTCCAGCCGCTCGCCGAGGAGCTCTGCGAGCTCGGCGGCCTCGCCGTCACCGGCCGGACCTCGCCTGAAAGCGAGCGCGTCCTCGCACTCGCCGAGCGCGTCCTTCACGGCGTCGAGCCACGTGTAGGCGGTGATCCCGATCGTGAGGTGGAGCGAGTCGGTGGAGGACGTCTCCGCCTCGTGCAGCCAGCCCCGCGGCAGATACAGCGTGTCGCCCGCCCGGAGCTCGAGCTCGTCGCTCGCCGGGCCGTGCTCGCCCAGGCCGGACGAGTAGCGCTGGTGCTTCAGCGGCAGCTCGAGCAGCGGGTCGTAGAGGCGCCACCTCTTGGCGCCCGCGACCTGGAGCACGAGGACGTCGTGCGTGTCGTGGTGCACTCCGAAGCCCTGCGAGCCGCGCGGCGTGTAGTACGCGTTCACCTGCATCCCGTGTGCGAGAGCCTCCTCGAGAAGGCGGCAGAAGACGGCGAGGGGGTGCCAGTTGACGTGCAGCGCCTGGAGGACGATCGTCGCTCCGGCCTCCCACTCGGCAAGGACACGTGGGAGGTCGGCCGTCGCCGCGAACGGCGGGCGCCACGAGACGTCGCTCGTGTACGTGCTCACCGCGAGCTGGCCGCCTTCGCGGACGATCCGGAACGCCGGGTACCGGATCGCGGTGGAGCAGACGAGCCGCTCGACGTCCGCCTCC
>JBOHBB010000044.1:0-8534 GCA_050698135.1 Gaiellaceae bacterium | reverse complement strand
GCCGTTGTTCGCTGTCCTCGGCGGCGTCGCGACGGGTGTCTCGTTTCTCGTCCTCGTCGTCCAGAATCCCCTGACTCGTTGGGCAGGTCTCGGGTGGATGGCTCTGGGCCTCGTGGGGTATGTCGTCTACCGCCGGCGGTACGTCCACGTGCCAGTGCGGGAGGTCGTGAAGGCGCCGCCTGCGTTCGGTCCGGCGCTCGCGCTCGAGTACCGGCGGCTCCTCGTCCCGGTCATCCCTGGCCAGCCCTCGGACGCGGCGATGGACGTCGCCTGCCGGCTTGCGGCAGAACGCGGGTCCCGGATCGTCGCGCTCAACGTCCTCGAGGTGCCGCTCGACCAGCCGCTCACGCAGGAACTCCCCGAGCTCGAGCGCACCGCCAACCGCGAGCTCGACGAGGCCGCCGCGATCGGGGACTCGTACGGCGTGCGCGTGCTCACGCGGCTCGAGCGCGCTCGCTCCGCAGGCCCGGCCGTCGTCGCTGAGGCGGACGCCCGCGGCGCCGAGATCATCGTCCTCGGCGCGCCACGGCGGCGCCTGACAGCGGCGCAGGCCGCCGTCCTCGGGAAGACGGTCGACTACATCCTTCGGCACGCGACCTGCCGTGTCCTCGTGACCGCCTCGGAGGGCGCATGAGAGCGTACTCCTGGGCGATCGTCGTCTTTTCGGTCGTCTTCGTAGGGCTCGGGATCGCGCTGCTCGTGCGGACCGCCGCGGCCGGGGGAGGCGTCGTCGGCTACGTGCTCGGTGGCCTCTTCCTCGCGCTCGGCGTCGCCCGGCTGACCATCGAGCGCAAGCGACATGGCCCGTAAGCTCCGCGGCTTCGAGCGCGTACTCGACGCGCCCTCGCTCTTCGCGGTCGCGTACGGCGAGATCGCCTCGTCGGTCTACATCGCCCTCGGGATCGTCGCAGCCGCCGCTCTCGGGCTAACACCGTTCGTGCTCCTCCTCACCGGGGCGATCTTCCTCATCGTCTCGCTTTCCTACGCCGAGGGCACGGCCGCGCTCCCGGAGACAGGCGGCGCCGCGACATTCGTCCGGCGCGCGTTCAACGACCTCGCGGGCTTCGTCGCCGGCTGGGCGCTCTTCCTCGACTTCCTCATCGTCATCGCGCTCTCGGCCCTCTTCGTCCCTCACTACCTCGGCGCGGCCGTGTCGGCGCCGTCGCTCCGCGACGACCCCTGGGACGCCCTCTTCGGCTGTGCCCTGATCGCCGTCATCGCCGGGGTCCGGCTCGTTCGCCGCACGAGGCTGCATCTCGGGTCGCTCGCGATCGCGGTGCTCGACCTCGTCGTGCAGGGAGTCCTCGTCGTGCTCGGGCTCGCGTTCCTGTTCTCCCCGGACGCGTTGACCACGGGCTTCGGCCTCGAGACCGGCCAGGGGTGGAGCGACCTCGCGTTCGCGCTCCCGCTCGCGATGCTGGCGTACACGGGCCTCGAGACGGTCGCCAACCTCGCCGAGGAGGCCCGGGAGCCGGGGCGGACGCTGCCGCGGTCGCTGTTCTCCGCCATCGGCCTCGCCGTGCTCGTGACGGTGCTGATCGCGAGCATCGGGCTCTCCGCGTTCCCGGTCACGGGCGGGGAGACGGCGCTCGGGGACGAGTGGCTGGAGGCGCCGCTCGTCGGGGTCGCCGCGGCCTTCGAGGGCTCGCTTCCCGATCTCCTCGTCGACGCGCTGCGAATGGCCGTCGGCGTCTCGGGCGCGCTGATCCTCGTCGGCGCTGCGACGACCTCCTTCTCCGGCATCACGCGGCTCGCCCACTCGCTTGCGGAACACGGCTCGCTCCCCCGAGAGCTCGCGCGGCTCGAGCGCCGCGCGCTCGTCTCGAGCGAGGCGATCGCGATCTCGGCGGTGCTCGCGATCGCGCTGATCGTGGCGACCGAGCTCGCCGCCGACGGCGATCCCGGGTTCCTGGCCGCGATCTACTCGTTCGGCGTCCTCGTCGCGTTCACCGCTGCGCAGCTCGCGGTGATCAAGCTCCGGGTGAGCGAGCCGGGGCTCGTGCGGCCGTTCCGGGCGCGGCCGGACGTCCGGGTCCGCGGCCATGCGCTTCCGCTCCCCGCGCTCGTGGGGGCGCCTCTCACATTCGTCGTCTGGATCCTCGCCGTTGCGACGCACGACGGCGCCCGGTACGCGGGCACCGCGTGGCTCGCCGTGGGCCTCGTGCTCTTCGTGCTCGTCCGGCGCTCCGAGCGGCACGGGCTGCTCGAGCAGGTGCTCCCGGTCGAGGAGCTGCCGGCCGGAGCAGAGTTCGGGCGCATCCTCGTCCCGCTGAAGCTCGGTGACATCGGCGAGGAGATGGTGGCGACGGCGATCGCGCTCGCGAAGGAGCGCTCGGCCGAGATCGAGGCGATCACCGTCGTCCGCGTGCCGAGGAGGTACCCGCTCGAGGGCCCTCTTCCGCCGGAGGTCGCCGCCCGGGTGGACGCGTCGCTCGAGGAGGCCAGGGCGCTCGGCGAGGAGCACGGCGTCGACGTGCACACGGACGTCGTGCGGGCGAGGTCGATCGGGCACGCGATCGTCGACGAGGCGCGGACGCGCGGCGCCGACCTCGTCGTCATGGGCTCGTCCGCCCGCTGGAGGCGGCAGTCGCGCTTCTTCTCGCCCACCGTCGACTTCGTCCTGCGGAGGGCGCCGTGCGAGGTTCTCGTCGTCGCCTTCCCCGAGGGTGTCTTTCAGGAGTAACCTGACGCGCCGTGAGGGCAGTCGTCATCGGATGTGGCCGCGTCGGCTCGGCCGTCGCCAAGGGTCTCGCCGCCTCGGGCTGGGACGTGACCGCGATCGACGAGAGCGAGGACGCCCTCATCCGCCTCGGCCCCGTGTGGAAGGGCGGGTTCGTCGTCGGTCACGGCATGGACGCCGCCGTCCTCGAGCACGCCGCGGTGGGGGAAGCGGACGCGGCGGTCGTGTCGACGGACGGGGACAACACGAACATCGTCATCGGCCAGGTGCTGCAGAAGCGGTACGAGATCCCGTGCGTCGTCGTCCGGATCCTCGACCCGGCGCGGGCGGACTTCTACGCGCGCCGCGGGATGCGAACCGTGTGCCCGACGGAGACCGCGATCTCCGTCCTGCTGGACACCGTTCGGGAGACGGCGCCGGTGCCGCACGCGGCGGCCTGATGTACGTCCTCGTCGCGGGCGGGGGCAAGGTCGGCGCGAACTCGACCCGCTCGCTGCTCGAGATGGGCCACGAAGTGACACTGATCGAGCAGCGCCCCGATCGCTTCGCGAGGCTCGAGGAGGAGTTCGGGCCCGTGGTGATGCGAGGCGACGCCACGGAGATCAGCGTGCTCGAGCGGGCCGGCATCGCGCGGCCTCCCGAGCTCCTGCTCGCGGTGACGGGGGACGACGAGGACAACCTCGTCATCTCGCAGCTGGGCAAGGAGGGCTACGGGGTGCCGAAGGCGATCGCCCGCGTGAACGATCCGCGGAACCAGGTCCACTTCGACCTGCTCGGGATCACGCAGACCGTGTGCGCGACGACGAGCATCCTCGGGCTCGTCGAGCACGAGGTCCCGGAGCACGGGCTCGTGCGCCTGCTCGAGCTCAAGCGCGAGGGGCTCGACATCGTCGAGGTGCAGATCGAGAGCAACTCGCCGGCCGTCGGAACGCGGGTGGCCGGTCTCAGGCTGCCCGCAGGGTCGCGCCTCATCTCCGTGTTCCGGCACGGACGGACCGAGCTCGTGGAGCCCGGCACCGTCATGAGGCCGGGCGACCAGGTGCTCGCGGTCGTCCGCGACGACTCCGGCCCCGCGCTGCGCAAGGTCCTGCTCGGCGCCAGGTAAGCAAGGCTCACTCACTCCCGGACCCGGCGCTCACACCCTCCAGTAGTGGCGGGTGAGGAGGACGACGACCGGGATGATCTCGAGCCGGCCGACCCACATCAGGCCGATCATCGTGATCTTGGCGGGGTCGCCGATCTGGGCGAACGACCCCATCGGCCCGGTGACGCCGAACCCGGGACCGATGTTGCCGATTGCGGTCGCCGAGGCGGCCAGCGAGTCCAGCGTTCCGAGCCCCGCACCGCTAACCGCCGAGTCGAGCGCGAGCACGGCGCCACCGACGGCCCAGAGGCCCACGTAGAGAAGGATGAACGCGGCGATCGCCCGCAGCGTGCGCTCGTCGACCGGGGTCCGGTTCAGGCGGATGGGCAGGACCGCTTCGGGGCTCACGGTCTGGTCGAGCTCGCGACGGAGCACCTTGGCCAGGAGGAGGTGCCGCACGACCTTGATCGACCCTCCTGTCGATCCCGCGGAGCCGCCGACGAACATCAATGCGAAGAGGGTCAGCAGGAGGAGGGCCGGCCAGACGGCGAAGTCGGCGCTCGCCATCCCGGTGGTGGTCATGATCGACACCGCCTGGAAGAACCCGGCCCGGACCGCCTCCTCGCCCTCGGCGATCCCGTACGCCCAGATCATCGCCGCCAGCGATGCGGAGGCGAGGATCGCGAGCGCCAGGTACAGGCGGAGCTCCTCGTCCCGGACGAGCGCCCGCGGCCGACGCTTGAAGACGGCGAGGTACATGAGCGCGAAGTTGGCCCCCGCGATGAGCATGAAGACGGCGAGGATCCACTGCGACGCCGCGGCGAACTCCTCTGCCGAGCGCGGACGTGTGGAGAACCCTCCGGTCGGCATCGTCGAGAACGCGTGCGCCAGCGCCTGGTACGGCGTCATCAGGTCGTCGATGCCGAGCCAGCCCATCGACGCGAGCAGGAGCGTCTGCAGCGCCGTCAGGCCGAGGTAGAGGACCCAGAGCTTCCGAGCGACGCTCCGGATCCGTTCGGAGATCTGGGCGACCTCGGGCCCCGGAAGCTCGGACTCCATGAGCTGCCGGCCACCGACACGCAGGCGGGGCAGGACGGCGATCGCGAGGACGATGATCCCCATGCCCCCGAGCCACTGGGTGAACTGACGCCACATGCCCAGCGAGCGGTTGATCTCCGTGAAGTCCGTCACGACCGAGGCACCGGTCGTCGTGAAGCCCGACATGCCCTCGAAGTACGCGTCCACTGGATGGCTCAGCTGGTCACCGCCCGCGAACAGGTACGGGAGCGACGCGAAGCCGGCCGCGAGCAGCCAGGTCGCGGACACGACGAGGAACCCCTCCCGGACGCCCACGTGGGTCGCCGAACGGGCCGTCAGCCGCTCGAGCGCGAGGCCGACGCCGCTCGTGATCGCACCGGCTGCGAGGAACGGCCACACGGGCTCCCCGTACCAGAGGGCCACCGCGGTCGGGAAGAGCGCGGCCAGGCCGAGATACTTCCCGAGCGTGCCGATCAGGTTCGCGGTCGCCGCGAGGTCGACCGCGAGCCGACGCCTCGGACCGATCCGCCGGGCCGCGCTCTTGGGCAAGCTCAGAGCGCCTCGACGACTCGGGGGGCGTCCGCAGCCTCGGTGAAGACGATCACCCTGTCCCCGGACTCGAGGACGTCCTCGCCGTGCGGAAAGATCGCCGTCCCGTTGCGGACGATCGCGCCGATCAGCGCGCCGTGGATGGGCATGTCGCGGAACTTCGACCCGACGTAGCGGCTCGTGTCGCGAGTCGTCACGTCGAGCACCTCGTAGCGGTTCCCCTCGAGGAGCGCGACCTGCTGCGTCCTCGGATCGTGCGCGAAGCGGATGATCTCCTCCGCAGTCACGCCCCGCGGGTTCACCGAGACGTCGATCCCGGCGTGCTCGAACGCCGCCACCGACACCTCCTCGTGGGCGATGCCGATCGTGAAGGGGACGCCGTGGACCTCGGCAAGCGACGCCGCGTAGAGGTTCTTCGCGTCGTCGCGCATCGCGAACACGGCAGCCTGCGCTTGCCCGATGCGCTCGCGCTCGAGGAAGTCGGGGTCGATGCCCGTCGCGTTGTAGACACGCGCTTCCGGGAGGGCTTCGGCCACCTGCAGGGCTCGCTCCTTCGACGCCTCGACGATGCGGACGCCGATGCCCTGCGCGAGCAGCACGCGCGCGATCGTCCCACCGACGCGCCCCGCACCGAAGATGACGACGTCCCGCACGGTCGCCTCGCCCGGCGAGAGAAGCGCTCCCCACGCCTTGGCCGCCTGCGGCGAGCCGATGACGACGATGCGGTCGCCCGGCCGGATGACGTCCTCGCCGCCGGGAAGCAGCGTCTCGCTCTCGCGGATGATCGCGGCGACCTTCGAGTCGCGAGGTGCCTTCGCTTCGCGCAACGGGACGCCGACGACATCGGTCGACGCGCCCTCCTGGACGTCGAACTCGACGATCTGCACCTGGCCTTCCGCGAAGACGTCCGTCTGGCGGGCCGCCGGGACGCCGATGATCCGGCTGATCGCGTGCGCGGTCTCGAGCTCCGAGCAGACGACGAAGTCGACGTCGAGCTGGCCGACGCGCCAGAGGTCGACGTACTCGAGGTTCGAGGTGCGGATCACGGTCGTCGCCCGCGGCGCCTCGCGGCGGGCGAACATCCCCGCGACGAGGTTGACCTCGTCGCGCGACGTGCAGGCGATGACGAGGTCGACGTCCTTGATCCCCGCCGCCGCCAGGTCGTGCTGGCTCGTCCCGTCGCCCATGAACGTCGCGACGTCGTAGCGGTTGGTGATCGCCGTCAGGCGCGACGCCTCGGTGTCGAGGACGGTGATCTCGTGGTCGTGATGGAGGGCCTCGACGATCGCCGACCCGACCTGCCCCGCACCGATCAGGAAGATGCGCACGGTCGCGAAGCGTACTCCTGCCGACTCCCGCCGACAGCTGTCGGCTACCGTGATCCTCGTGCGCGCTGTGCCCACGGTCGCCGCCGTCGTTCTCGGCGGCGTGCTCGTGAGCCTCGCGGGCTCGGCAGCGGCAGCCGAGACGGCGTTCCGCCGGGCGGTCGTCATGCGAGGGCTCGACTCACCCGTCCAGGTCGTGTCCACGAAGAGCGAGCCCAGGCGCCTGTACGTCGTCGAGCAGCGTGGGACGGTCCGGGTCGTCGAGCGCAGCAGGCTCCGGCCGGGGTTCTTCCTCGACGTCCGGAACCTCGTCGTCTCCGGCGGCGAGCAAGGCCTCCTCGGCCTCGTCTTCGATCCGAACTACGCGAAGAACCGGCTCCTGTACGTCAACTACACGGACCGCAACGGAGACACGAGGGTCGTCCGCTATCGGGCGAACGGTAGATCGGCGCTGGCGGGCAGCGCCCGGATCCTCCTGCGTGTCGACCAGCCGTACTCGAACCACAACGGCGGCAACCTCGTCTTCGGCCCGGATGGGCTGCTCTACGTCGGGCTCGGCGACGGGGGCTCCGGCGGTGACCCCGAGGGGCGGGCGCAGAACATGCGCTCCCTGCTCGGCAAGATGCTGCGCCTCGACGTGCGGCGGCCGGGATCGGCTCCCGAGATCGTGGGGCTCGGCCTGCGGAACCCGTGGCGCTACTCCTTCGACCGCCTGACCGACGACCTCTACATCGGCGACGTCGGACAGGGCGCCGTCGAGGAGGTCGACTTCACACCGCGCGAGAGCCCTGGGCTAGAGAACTACGGCTGGGATCTGTACGAGGGCTCGCAGCGCTTCGAGGAGGGCGAGCCGGGGCCCGGGAACCTCGTGTTCCCCGTGTTCGAGTACGGGCGCGGCTCGGGCAACTGCACCGTCGTCGGGGGGTTCGTCTACCGCGGGAGGGCGCTGCCCGCCCAGCAGGGCCGATACATCGTCGGCGACTACTGCAGCGGGATCGTCTGGAGCTTCCGGGTGCGCTCCGGTGAGCGGACGGCGCTGCGCCGGGAGCCGTTCCGGATCCCGGGGCTGACGTCGTTCGGCGAGGACGTCGCCGGCGAGCTCTACGCCGTCGAGCAGGGCGGCACGCTCTACCGCCTCACCTGAGCTGATCGAAGCGGATCTCGGCGTCGCGCGCGAGATTCAGCCGGCGCGGCGGCGCACGCGCGGCGGCGCCTGCCCGAGCGCGGCGTAGGCGAGCGTGCTCAGCGACTCGTTGAGCTCACGCAGCTCCCGGGCGACGAGCGTGAACCCCTCCTGGTGCTCGGCGTTCCGGTTCAGCCGCTCGAGCTCCGCGGCGATGCGGTCGAGCCGCTCGAGCAGGGCGTCGAGCTGGCGATCGCCGACCTCCTGCGGCTTCTCCATGCGTCCGATTCTACGCGGCGTCCCCGTCGAGCTCCGTGCGTGCACGGACGACGAGCGCGTCCGTCCCGAGCCTGGCGAGCACCCTGTCGAGCGCGCCTTCTCCGGTCTCGAGCACTTCGATTCGTCGGTCTGCTCCGAGCTGGGCGAGGGCGACCCGCGCGAGCGGCTCCGGGGCATCGGTGAACACGCCGATCTCCCGCCCCTCGCCGGCGAGAGCGCGGAGAGTCGCCGCCATCGTCGCATCACGGCGGAGGTAGAGAGGCGCGCGCTCCTCGCTGAAGCGCTCGAGCAGGGCGCGCCAGTTGCCCGCGCCCAGGCGGTCGAGCTCGGCCGCGGCCTTCCCGCGGTCGGCAGGGAGCCCCCCGGCGTCGACGCCGAGCAGCGGGGCCACCGACGCGAGCCAGTCGGTCCAGAGCGGACGCGTGTCGCCGAGGGCGCCGTCGAGGTCGATCGCGA
>JBOHBB010000043.1:0-3637 GCA_050698135.1 Gaiellaceae bacterium | reverse complement strand
CTACGACGGCGCCGTCGAGCTCGCGCGCGACCGCCGCGACCTCGTCGAGCTCGCCCTGCGGCTGAAGAAGGCCGGCAACGAGCTGATGCGCGTGATCGGCGGCCGGGAGGTGCACCCCGTCAACTTCAGGGTCGGCGGCTTCTATCGTGCCCCGACGCCGGCGGAGCTGCGCGCGCTCGTCCCGGAGCTGGAGTGGGCGCGCGAGGCGGTTCGCGGCGTGCTCCGCTGGACTGCCGGCTTCGACTTCCCCGACTACGAGCGCGACTACGCGTTCGTCTCCCTCCGTCAGCCGGGCGAGTACGCGATCGAGCGTGGGAGGATCGTCTCGAGCACTGGCCTCGACCTCGCCGTCGAGGAGTACGAGCATCACTTCACCGAGACGCATGTCGAGCGCTCGAACGCGCTCCATTCGACCCTCGCCGGGGTCGGTGCCTACCTCGTCGGTCCGCTCGCCCGCTACGCGAACAACTACGCGAATCTCTCGGACGTCGCGAAGGGAGCGGCTGCGGAGGTCGGCCTCGGTCCGGTCTGCCGGAACCCGTTCAAGAGCATCCTCGTGCGGGGTGTGGAGACCCTGTACGCGGTGGACGAGGCGCTTCGTATCATCGCCGCCTACGAGCGTCCGGACCCGCCCGCCGTGGAGTGCATCCCGCGTGCAGGCTCCGGCCACGGCTGCACAGAGGCCCCGCGCGGCATCTGCTGGCACCGGTACGACCTCGACGCGGAGGGGGTCATTCTCGACGCCAAGATCGTCCCGCCGACCTCGCAGAACCAGAAGACGATCGAGGAGGACTTGACCGGCGTCGTGAGCGACCGCCTCGACCTCGCCGACGACCGTCTCGCGCACGTGTGCGAGCAGACGATCCGGAACTACGACCCCTGTATCTCGTGCGCGACCCATTTCCTGCGCCTCGAGGTCGAGCGGCGTTGAGAGCTGCGGCCGTCTGTCTCGGAAGCCCGTACCGTGGCGACGACGCCCTCGGCCCGGAAGCTGCGCGGCGGCTCCGCGGGGCCGGAGCGACGGTCCTCGACTGTGCGGACGAGCCGACGCGCCTCCTGCACGAGTGGGCCGGCCTCGACGTCGTCGTCCTGGTGGACGCTGTCACGACCGGCGCGCCGCCCGGAACCAAGCATCGGGTCGACACGGGTGACGGCCCGCTCCCGCGCGACCTCCGGCTCGCGTCCACGCATGCCCTCGGAGTGGCCGAGGTGCTGGAGCTCGGCCGCGCGCTCGGCCGCGCGCCGCGCCGGGTCGTGGTGCTCGGCATCGAGGGCCGGGCCTTCGGGATGGGCGACGGCATGACGCCGGCGGTCGAAGCCGCGCTCGACGAGCTCGTGGCCACGGCGCTCGAGGAGCTGGGGGTGGAGGAGCCGTGCACGAGCGCGCGCTGATGGACGACCTCGTGCGGAAGGTGCTCGCGGTCGCCGAGGCCGAGGGCGCTTCGTCGGTCGCCCGCATCCGTGTCCGCCTGGGCGCTCTCTCTCACTTCACGCCGCCGCACTTCCGCGAGCACTGGGCGGACGCGACGCGCGGCACGCTCGCCGAAGGCGCCGAGGTCGAGGCGACGATGGACGAGGACCTCACCGGCGACGAGGCGCAGGGCGTCGTGCTGCGGTCGGTCGAGGTCCGGTAACTCCTACCGCCGATCTCCGGGCCTGGGAGCCGGAACGCCGCTCCGGAGCGCGTGTCACGGATACTCGGCCGTGCGGTCGTTCGCTACGCGGACGACCCGTCCGGGCGGATGACTCGTCGAGGTTCGAGCCCGGTGCGGTTTTCCCTACGCCTGGCGGCCGGTCGACTCCATGGCGGAGCGGGCGTTCTCGACCGATTGTTCAGGTGTGAGCGCCTTCCCGTCTATCGCAAACTCACCGCGGGGGCTCGCAAGATCACCCGTCCCGAGCCTCGGGTCTCCCTCGTTCGTGCTCTTCCTCGCCCTGTTCGCAAGCCAGGCGGGCGTCCTGACGCTCGCGCCGATCCTGAGTGAGGTCGCCGCGGACTTCGACGTCTCCATCGCGGAGGCGGGCCAGCTCCGCATCCTCGCCGCCCCGCTCGCCGCACTCGTCGCGATCGCGGCGGGTCGCGCACTCGTTCGCTTCTCACCGCGCGCGCTTCTCGGACTTGGGAGCGCTCTACTGGCTCTCGGTTCCCTTGCGAGCGCAGTCGCGCCGACGTTCGCCCTCCTCGCCGCGGCGCAAGTTCCGGCCTGGGCAGGAGTCGCGACCCTGATCGCCGCGGGCGTGGCCGCAACCGCCTCGTGGAGCGAGCCCGAAAGCCGGACGCGAGTCGTCGCGCACGCGCTCGCCGGGGGGCCGGCGGCCTGGATCGTCGGCATGCCGGTCATCGGCGTCGTCGCGGAGGTCGACTGGCGGCTTGCGTTCGTCGCGCTTCCCCTCCCGGCGGCGCTTCTCGTCGGTGTCGCGGTCGCTCGGAGGCCTGGAGACGCACCTCTGGCAGGCGCGCCCAGCTCGCTCGCAGGGCTCCTCGGCCGCGGCGAGTCTCGGCGCTGGGCACTCGGCGAGCTCCTCGCGAACTCGGCGTGGGCGGGCACGCTCGTGTTCAGCGGCGCCCTCTTCACGGAGCGGTCCGGCATGTCCACGGCGACGACCGGACTCGCCCTGGCTTTCGTTGCCGCCGCATACCTGGCTGGCAACCAGCTCGCCGGCCGCGCCGATCCGACTCGAGCCAGACGGGCGATGCTCGACGCCAGCGTTGGCGCCTCGGTCGCCGTCGCGCTCACGCGGGCGCTCACGCCGCCGGTCGGGGTCACACTGCTTCTGTTCGCGGCGGCGGCGTTCGTCGCGGCAACGAGGACGGTCGCGGGCACGGTCTACGGGTTCCAGGTCTCGGGAGATCTCGGTCGTGAGGTCGGTTCCATCCGTGCAGCCACGACGCAGGTGGGATACCTGGTCGGATCGCTGCTCGGGGGAGTTGCGCTCGCTGTCGACGGTTTCTCCGCGCTCGCTGTCGTGTTCGGCGGGCTCTTCCTCGCCTCGACGCTCCCGTACGTGTGCGTACGACGGACCTGCCGCACGCGGCTCGCGCTCGAACCAGCGCTCTAGTTCAGATCAGCACAGCTGGGCGAGGGCCGCAGTTTCCTCCTGAGGCTTTCGCCGTTGGTGATCCGCAGACCTACGAATCTCCATTGGGTACCCTCGCGAGCGAGGAACGGCGACCCGCGTGCCCGGATTGCCAGGCCGAAGATCGCCGTGCTCGCCGGCATGGTGCTGGCGTCGACGTCCGGGTTCGTTCTGCTGTTTGCCGGGTTCGGCGGTGAGGCCTCAACCTGTCCGGAATGTGGTGCGGCATGGCTGATACCGGTCGCTGTTGCATGCGCGGTCGTCGCCACGCTCGGCATGGCGGCGGCTATCTGGGCCTATCCGAGACCGCCGGAGAGCCTTCGGGTGAGTGAATGGCTGCTGGGGGCGGCTGGGCTCTACTGACGACCCTTGCCTGGACCGCGACGACCACCGGAGCCGTGGCTTTGCTCTTCGTCGACCTGTGCGCGATCTGAGTCGCAGCATTCGGCTGGCGCCGCAACTGAGCCGGTCCGAGACTGTCGGAGGGCGGGTTACGGTTCGCGGGTGGACGAGCCCTTCACAGCGCACTACAACCTCGGGATCGAGCAGGCGCGGCTCG
>JBOHBB010000042.1:0-3808 GCA_050698135.1 Gaiellaceae bacterium | reverse complement strand
CCTCACGAGCGGGAGCGCGTCGAGCGCCCCGAGCAAGCGGATATGGCGATACTCACCCGCGAGCAGCAGAAGCGTCCAGGCGGAGCCGCGCTCCTCGTCGTCCGCCCACTGCACCTCGTCGAGGACGAGGAGCTCGCCCGACTGCGGCGCCATCTCGACCGTGCAACAGACGATCGGCGCGCGCTCGTTCACGCGCTCCTCGCCCGTGACCAGCCCGACCCGCTCGGTACCGACCCGCTCCCCGAGCCGTCGATGCGCCTCCTGCGCGAGCATGCGGAGCGGTCCCGCGTACACGCCCGAGCCATGCGCCGCGAGCTCCTCGAGCGCCGCGTGCGTCTTTCCGGAGTTCGTCGGGCCGAGGTGGGCGACGACGCGCTCGGGCGGGAGCTCGCGCGAGGGCAGCGTGATCGTGATCCCGCGCTCCGCTCGCCGCACCGCCTGGGCGGGGCGGCGCGCGCGCTCGGAGCGGCTCGGCCGCTTCTGGCGACCCCGAGGTGGGCGTCGGTTCCGCATCAGCGCACGGTACCCGGGTGACTGTCCCCGTAGGGGACTGTCACCTGCTTTCTAGACCCGCAGGAACCTGCGGAGCGTGAGCCCGGAGCCGAGGGCGCCGATCGTGAGCCCGACCGCGACGAGGAGCGCGGCGGTCCAGCCGAACGCGAGCGCGCGGACGTCCGGGTCCTCACGCATGTTGCTCATGAGCTGCGGCACGGCGATCTCGCGCGCGAGGAAGAGGAGCACGACGGCCGCGAGCGAGCCGACGAGGCCCGTGAGCAGCCCCTCGAGCATGAACGGGCCGCGGACGAACCAGTTCGTCGCACCGACGAGCTTCATCACCTCGATCTCCCGGCGTCGCGCGAAGATCGAGAGCCGGATCGTGTTCGCGATGAGGATCGTGGAGGCGGCGAGCAGGACGATGACGGCGACGAGCGACACGATCTGGATGACACGCGCGACCTGGAGGATCCGCTGCGACACCTCCTGCCCATACCGCACGACATGGACGCCCGGGAGCTCCGCGTTCCGTATCGCGAGCGCGATCGCCTCCGTGTCCTCGCCGCGCTTGGGGACGATGTCGAACGACGCCGGCAGGGGGTTGCGGACGAGGTTCTCGGTCAGCTCCGGCGTTCGCTTGCGCTGGATCTCGAGGGCCCGATCCTTCGTGATGAACTTGACCCCGTTCTCCTTGACCCGGTCGTCCGACTGGATGAAGACCCGCACCTGGTTGATCTGCTGCTTCGTCACGGGCGCCGCGCACTCGGGCGGCCCGTCGCACAGGAAGACGTGCACCGCGAGCTCCCGCTTCTTGTCGTCCGACCAGGAGACGAGCCACGTCCCGATGCCGATGAACACGCCGATCAAGAGCATCCCGATGAGCACCGACACGACCGACGCGAAGGTCGTCGACAGGTTCGCGCCAATCGACCGGAGGGCCTCGGCGAGGATGAGCCGGAAGCGGCTCATTCCTCCGCGTACCCGCCGCGCCGCTCGTCGCGGACGAGCCTGCCCGCCTCGAGCGCGATGACGCGCTTGCGCATCTTGTCGACCATCTCACGGTCGTGCGTGACCATGAGGATCGTCGTGCCCGTTCGGTTGATGCGGTACAGGAGCTGCATGATCCCGACGGACGTGTCCGGGTCGAGGTTGCCCGTCGGCTCGTCGCAGACGAGGAGCGGCGGGTGGTTGACGAACGCGCGCGCGATGGAGACGCGCTGCTGCTCGCCACCGGAGAGCTCCTCCGGCCGGGAGTTCATCTTGTGTGCGAGCCCCACGAGGTTGAGGACCTCGGGCACCTTCTTGCGGATCTGCGCGCTCGACTGACCCTGGACGCGCAGTGCATAGCCGATGTTCTCGGCTGCGGTTCGGTTCGGGAGGAGCTTGAAGTCCTGGAACACGCAGCCGAGGTTCCGGCGGAGCAACGGCACCTTGGAACCCTTCAGCCGGCCGAGGTCGCGCCCTCCCACGATGATCCTGCCCTGCGTCGGCTCGATCTCCTTCAGCAGGAGCCTTATGACGGTCGACTTGCCGGACCCGGAGGCGCCGACGACGAACACGAACTCGCCCTTGTCGATCCTGAACGAGACGCCCTCCAACGCCCGGACGCCCGGCTCGTAGATCTTCTGGACGGCCTCGAACACGATCATCGAGGAGCCGCTCGGGTCCGCCTGGGCGGGCTGCTGCTCGGAGAGTTGGTCTGGTTCGGCGAGTGCCGTCATCGTGGAGTCTGTAGGTGAGTCGTCCAGCACCGGGGAAGGGGAAACCGCAGCCGGCGTGGGCTGCTCCGGTTCGTGGGCCGCGCGGATTGTAGCTGACACTTTCAGCGGCTCCCTAGAGGACTCGCCCTGCGGCCTTCGCGAGGAGGTACGAGTGGACGAACCCGTCCAGCGCACCGTCGAGGACGGACTGGGCATTGCCCGCCTCGTGGTCGGTGCGGTGGTCCTTGACGAGCTGGTACGGGTGGAGCACGTACGAGCGGATTTGACTCCCGAAGCCGATGTCCTGCGCGGCCCCACGCTCCTTCGCGAGCTCGGCCTCCCGCTTCTCCTCCTCCAGCTCGGCGAGGCGCGAGCGCAGGATCCGGAGCGCGGTCTGCTTGTTCGAGGTCTGCGAGCGCTCGTTCTGGCATTGCACGACGATGCCGGTCGGGAGATGCGTGATCCGGACCGCCGAATCGGTCTTGTTGACGTGCTGCCCGCCAGCCCCGCTCGAGCGGTAGGTGTCGATGCGGAGATCGGACTCGTCGATCTCGACCGCCGTGTCGTCCGGCAAGAGCGGCGAGACGACGACCTGGGCGAACGCGGTGTGCCGCCGGTGCGAAGCGTCGAAGGGAGAGAGCCGGACGAGACGGTGTACCCCGCGCTCGGCCTTCATGACGCCGTACGCATTCTCGCCGCGGACGGCGACGGTCGTCGACTTGAGGCCAGCCTCCTCCCCAGGGCTCGCCTCCAGCACCTCCGTCTCGAAGCCCCGGTCGGATGCCCAGCGCAGGTACATGCGCAGCAGCATCTCCGCCCAGTCCTGCGCATCCGTGCCGCCGGTCCCCGCGTGGATCTCGAGGATCGCGTCACCGGCGTCGTACTGGCCCGTGAAGAGGGCGTCCTCCTGCAGTCGCGCGAGGTCGGCCTCGACCGGCGCGAGCTGCTCGGCCACGTCGGCCTCGAGCCCGGGGTCGAGCTCGAAGAGCTCCTTCGCGTCGTCGAACTCCCGCTGCAGTCGCTCGTAGCGCTCGAGCTTCCGCGTCATCCGCGAGTGCTCGGTCGAGATGCGCGCCGCCGCAGCCTGGTCGTCCCAGAAACCGGGCGCGCCCATCGCCTCCTCGAGCGCGGCGCGCCGGCGTGTCAGGCCGTCCGGGTCAAAGGTAATCACGGACCCATGCGAGCTGGGCCCCGATCTCCTCGAGCCGCTGATCGAGCGGCCTGCCGTCGGCATCGGCCATCCGGCGATGGTAGCGGCGCCACCGGTTCGCACCACGTGAGGGAATCGACTTATGGTGGTATCCACCCTGCGAGATGGCTGGAGTGTCGAAGGCGTTCCGCACGTGCTACTCCGTCGAGGCGGAGCTCGCGATCGTCGCGATCGTCATCCTCGTCTGGCAGGCGGTCCGGATCCCGCTCGAGGGGAACGTGGACGAGTCCCTGGCGCATGCGCAGTCCGTCCTCGACTTGCAGAGCTCGCTGTCGCTGCACGTCGAGCCCTGGCTGATCGCCGCCGTCTCGGGAACGACGTGGGCGACCGTGCTCGAGTGGCTGTACACGAACATCCACATCCCCGTCCTGTTCGGGTTCGTCGCCGCCGCCCGCCTCCTCGC
>JBOHBB010000041.1:0-8845 GCA_050698135.1 Gaiellaceae bacterium | reverse complement strand
CGGCCATATCGACGTCGGAGCAGCGCGCGCCCGGCTTGATCGCCTCGAAGGCGACTTCCTGGACTGCCTTCATGTGCCCGAACAGTCGCTCCTGCTCCTGAGTCGGCTCGCCGATCACCATCGTCCGCTCGAGCTCGGAGAGGTAACCCCAGACGGGCGCGCTCGCCCCGGTGACGAGAACGTCGCCGGCCTGGAACACGATGTTCCCCGCGAGTGCGTGCGGGATCGCCGAGTTGCGCCCGATCTGGCCGCGGTACCCGGCGTGCGCGCCGCTCGTGAAGAAGCTCTGGGCGCGATAGACCTCGCCGATCGCGTCGAGCATCGCGAACGTGGCCTCGTTCGAGGCGCGCTGCGCTACCTCGGTCTCGGTGACGCCCGGGCGCGTGTAGCGCTGGAGGAGACGGTGCGCGAGGTTTCCCCAACGCACGCTCTCGCGGATCAGGGCGATCTCCGCCTCGGACTTCACGGCCATCTGCTCCTCGATCTGCGCAGCGACCCGTACGACAGTTGCTCCCGAGAGCTCGGAGAGTGTCGGTCCGCGGTAGCCGAGGATCCACGGGTAGCCGTCCTGGTCGGCGCCGAGCTTCCCGGCGAGGCCGAGGTCGGACAGGGTCTTGACGAGCACGTCCTCCGCCCGCGGCTCCCCCGGATACTCGTCGTAGTGCGCGACGCGATCGAGCGTCGAGCGCGACTGCGCGTGCTCCAGCTCGAGCCGCGGGACGACGAGCGCCCGCTCCCCACCTGCGCCGAGGACGAGCGCGATCGGCCGCTCCGTCGGCACGAACGCGAACCCGGAGTAGTAGAGGACGTAGTAGGGGTCGAAGAGGACGAGGCCGGCGAGGCCGTCGGCGCGTGCACGCTCGAGGAGCGCGTCGCACCGGGCGAGATGCTCCTCCGGCGCGATCGCGATCGTGGTCACCACGGTTCGAGAGGGTAGTACGGCGGGTACCTTGAGGGCGATGTGACGCGCGCTCTGCTCGTCCTCGTACTCGCCTCGGTCGTTCCGGCCGGGGCCGCGCAGGACGTGAGCGCGCAGGCGGCGTACGCCTACGACCGCGAGCTCGGGGAGCTCGCCCGCAAGACGTTGCGGCAGGCGGTCACCGAGCGGGCGAAGCCACCACTCGGGAAGGTGCTGCGCGTCTACGTGCGCTGCTACCGCGATCGGGAGTCGTTCGAGGGGGCGTTCGAGCGGCGGTTCGGAGTACCCGCAGGCCAGGTGATCGCGTACTGGGCCGGCGGTGGGGACGTGCACCTCCGCGGTGGGACGTGCGCCGGCGTCCACGCCTTCGTCCTCGGCCGGCATACCGTCGTCACCGCCGCCGCGTACTCGGTGCTCCTGCACGAGTCGCTCCACCGCCAGGGGATCCGCAACGAGCGGTTGGCGAACTGCTTCGCCAACGACGCGGTTCGGTGGGGGACGGAGTGGCTCGGCTTCGGCGAGGAGCGCGCGCTACGGGCACGCGACCTCGCGTTCACGTTCTCGCGGCTCTATGCGCCTCGCGCGTACCACATCGGCATGCCCGATTGCCTCGCCCTCGCGCGCACGGAGGACTGGGTCGACCACCGATAGCGCTCTCGGCCGCGCTGGGCTTGCGCCCGTTCGCAGGGAGCGGAGGAGCCGAGGTGCAGGAGCGCGCCGCCAGGGAGCCGACGACGCGGCCGGCGCCGCCGGCGGCCCTCGGTGCGGTCGAGGCGCTCGAGGTGAGTGTCGAGATTCGAGTTCTGACCGCCGCGTACGGATAACCGCACACCGAGGCTCGTTGCCGACGTTCGCCTCGGGCCTCGCCGCCTCGCGCTCCTCGATCAGGCGGTCGAGCGATGCCCGCCGCCGCCGCAGCTCCTGCGTGGAGTCCCACCGTCTTCCGATCTCATCGACGTCTCCAGCATGGGTGTGACCGTGATGCCCATGGCCGCCGCGCATCATCAGGATCATCGCGAGCGGGCATGCGAAGACGAGCAAGATCAGCAGCAGGTGACTCATCAGCGCCGCCCGTTGTCACCCGGCGGTCTCGTCGCCAGCCTGACGGCGAAGTAGATCGCGACGGCGAGCACCACGACCCAGACGCTCATCATGAGAGTCATCCAGACCCAGTCCCATCCATCCATCCAGTGCATGACGCACACCTCCCTGCTTACCGCAAGAGCATCGCGCCCACGCCAAACCGAGACATCGGTGAATCGTGCATACCCCTAGGGGGTAACTACCGATTGGCGGAGCGAATCGGCGCGGAGTCGAGACGACAGAAGGTGCGAGCAACCGACAGCCGAATCCGTACAGGAACCGGCGCGTCGATGATTCCGATCGCTGCGGGGGAACGTCCCGCTCCCCCGCAGCGCCAGCGTTTCAGTCCGTGCGCTCGAGGATCCAGAGCCCGGAGTTCATGTCGCTCGCGTAGACGAGCCCGTCGTCCTCAACCACACCCCACACCTGCGTCGTGTTCGTCAATGTGCCTCGCTGCGAAGGCTTGACGGGGTTCTCCGTGGCGGGCGGCACGAAGTACGCGACCTCCTCTGGATGTGCGGGATCGCTGACGTCGAGGACGCGCACGCCATCCGTATACCAGGACTCGTAGAGCGTTTCGCCCACGAGGAAGTTGTTGTGGATGACGAAGTCACCCGCGGCCTCATCGTCGGTCCCCAGCGAGCGGGGCGTCTTGAACGAGCCGATCTGAGTGACATTCGCAGGATCGCTGAAGTCCCATACGCGCATGTAGCCGAAACCCTTCTCGATCCCCGAGCCGCTCGTCTTGCAGAAGTCTTCGTCGGCCGAGAAGAGCAGCTCCCGCTCCTCGTCGTACTGCGACGAGTGCGCATCCCCGTCGGCGTTCGCGGGGAAGGCGGCACGCCCTGTGTACACCGGGCTAGCGGGATTCGTAAGATCGAGCCGGATGTAGCCGCTGTCCCAGTAGGAGATGAACACGAGCTCGCCGTCCTCGGACGGCTCGGCGCCGTGACCATAGTTCCCGTCGGGATCGCAGCCCTGGGCCGCGAACGGGCCACCTGCCTGCTGAACTTTCCACGTCGAGACCTCGAACGGGTTCGCGGGATCAGTGATGTCGATCAGGCGGAAGTCGCCCTTGTTGCTCTCGTCGCGGACTCCGCTCGTGGTGTCCGGGTCGGGATAGCTCCCGGCAGGAACGGTGGCGTACGCGAACGTGCGGTGCAGGTCGGTCCGGCTCTCGATCTCGAACTCGTGGACCCCCCGCGTGCAGCAGCCGCTGTCGTAGAAGCCGAGCTCCACCGGATCGGTCGGGTCTTCCACGTCCCAGAGCATGAGCCCGTGAATGGCGTCCGGATCGTTTCGTGCCCCGCCGCACCACTGAATACCCGCGGCAGCGATGTCGTGACCCGCGAGCGGCCCGAAGGGCGCCGTGTAGACGACGACGTCTTCTGCGGACGTGCCCTCAGGATTCTGCAGCGTCGACACCCGCGTCGGGTTCGCGGGGTCGCTGACGTCGATCACCGCCACGCCGTTGTTGGGCTCTTCCGGGCAGAAGCGGTTGTTGCCTGTCGCCCAATCGGCGAAGCCCCAGTGCCCCACATAGGCGTAGTCCCCGTACTTCCAGACATCGCCGTTGAAGCCGCGGACGGCGAGATTGTTGTGCCCGACGACGCGCATGTTCCACGACGAGCCGGCCTTCGAGCCACCCTGGTACGCCTTCTGCGACTGCTCGAAGAAGTGCTTCTCGTTCTTGAGAAGGTCATCGGGGCTCGGCGCCGTGAGACCGATACCGACCGCGACGAGCCCCCATGCCGCTACGAGCAAGATCAGGACTTGGCGCATGGTCCCCTCCGTTCGTGGTGCGGTTGCGAACGTCATCCGCCGCAAAGTCCGATGGTTCCTCGACCGGCCCGAGTCTAACTTCGTTCGAGGGCAAGGAGCGGATTCAGAGGGCTCCAGCGGTCGAACTGAAGAGCAGGGATCCGCACCACAATCCCTGTCCTGGAGCTGGATTGGCTTAGCGGAGCGGCGCCGGAGTCGAACCGACCGAGCCGTGGGCTGCACGACCGCACTGGTTTTGAAGACCAGCTGGGCCACCGGGCCCATGCCGCTCCGCTGCGCAGGCTAGCGGCGAGACGCCGTCAGTCGGACCGCGTCCTCCAGCTCGTGAGGTCGAAGCGCCGGTTCAGGCGGCGGAGCACCTCGCGGGCGATGAGGTCGCCTGCTGCCCGCTCGAAATGGACGCCGTCGTCCGCGCGCATCTTCACGAGCTTCCCGGTCGGATCCGAGACGTACTGCGTATAACCGCCGTCGTCGCCGGCGAAGAAAAAGTACGTGTCGAGGTAGGAGACCCGGCGCGGCCGCTTCGCAGCCTCGGACTGGACGATCGCGTTGATCGTGTCGAACCGTCGCGTCTGCTCGGCGTCGTCCGTGATCGGGAGCCCGATCCACACGAGATACGCGCCGCGCGAGGTCGCCGAGTCCATGACCACGCCGACGCGCCTCCGGTACTCCGCCGACCAGCTCTCGCTCCCGAACGGGCCGATCTCGACGCCCTCGGGCAGACCGGTCATGAAGCCGTGATCGTCGTTGCCGCCGAACATGAGAACGAGGGCGCGGGCGTTCTTCTCGCGCGGCTCGTCACGCACGTGCCGGAACCAGTTGAAGATGTCGGGCCGCTCGAGCCCCGTCGCGATCCGGCCGTCCACGGGCCCGACCGGCTCGAGGGCGCGGCTCGAGCCGACAGCGCGGAGGACCGACTCGCCGGGCACGACCACGAGCGAGTCGCCTGCGACCCAGATGCGGAGCGGTCGCTCCGGCGTGAAGCGCTCCCGTTCCGGCGGCTTCGCGGAAGGCGGGGAGGGGTCGCCCGGCTTCGGCGTCGGCGCCTCTCCGACCTCCGTGTCGATGTCGTCGTCCTCGGCGCGGCCGAGCGCCGCCTTGAGTGCGCGGCGCGGCGAGTCGAGCAGCAGCCCGCTGCTCACCGAGTCGAGCGGCCCCGTGACGGCGAGGGCGACGTCCCGCTTCCAGCCCTCCGGCTGGATCTGCGCAGACTTGTGCAGCCCGGGCGCGTTCAGGACGAGGCTGATCACGACGGCTCCGAACGAGACGGTGATAGCGGCTCCGGCCGACTGCAGCCGACGTCCGCCCTCCCCGGTCCGAGCACGGGGCCTGCGGCGGCGCTGGTGGTCGTCGGAGGCCATGTCAGAACTGGAAGTAGATGAACGGGGCGACGCCCTCGGGCCCCATCGCGTGGGTCACGAGGAGGGCGAGGGACAGGACGGCGGCCTGCGCCGGGACGGGCAGTCGCGAGAACCGAGCCATGAGGACGAGCGGGAGCCTCCGCGGCAGGTACTGGGAGCCGATCCCGACCGCGATCGCGGCGAGCACTCCGCCGGTGACGAGCGGGGACGGCTCGCCCCAGGCCGTGAAGAGCCGGGTGATGACGTCCCAGGCGTCGGAGAACGAGTCCGCGCGGAAGAAGATCCACGCGAAGCAGACCACCTGGAACGTGACGAAGCGCTGACCCGCGCGCCGCCAGGCGGACGGCGCGTGCTCGACTCGACCGGGCCTCCCGGACCACCAGCGCTCGGCGACGAGCGCGCTCCCGTGGATGGCTCCCCACGCGACGAACGTCCAGCCCGCCCCGTGCCAGAGCCCGCCGATCAGCATCGTCAGCATCAGGTTGCGGTACGTGAAGAGCCGACTTCCCCGGTTGCCACCGAGCGGGATGTACACGTAGTCGCGAAGCCAGCGCGAGAGCGTCATGTGCCAGCGGCGCCAGAAGTCCTGGATCGAGGTCGCCGTGTACGGAGCGTCGAAGTTCTGCGGGAAGCGGAAGCCGAGGAGGAGCGCGATCCCGATCGCCATGTTCGTGTAGCCGAAGAAGTCGGCGTAGATCTGGACCGCGTACGCGTACACGCCCACGAGCACCTCGAGAGACGAATGCTGTCCGGGCGCGCCGAAAGCGTCGTCGACGATGTTCGCCGCGAGGTAGTTCGCGATCACGACCTTCATGAACAGGCCGGTCCCGATGAGGAAGAACGCGCGCGAGGTGTCCAGGTAGCGCGGGTCACGCGGCGAGTCGAGCTGCGGGAGGAGCTCGTTCGGCCGCACGATCGGCCCCGCGACGAGATGGGGGAAGAACGAGAGATAGGCCGCGAACTTCCCGAAGCCGGTCGGCGTGAAATCCCTGCGGTAGACGTCGACGACGTAGCTGATCGCCATGAACGTGAAGAACGAGATGCCGACGGGGAGGACGATCGAGCGCGTCTCGACCGGGACGTCCACCCCGGCGAGCGCGAACAGGTTGTTCGTCGAGGTGACGAAGAAGTCGTAGTACTTGAAGTAGCCGAGGAGGGCGACGTTCCCGGCGACGGCCGCGAAGAGGAGCCGCTTGCGAGCGCGAGCGTCTTCCCGGCGGTGGATCCCGAGCGCGAACAGCTGGTTCCACACGGTCGAAGCCGCGAGCAGGAACACGAAGCGCCAGTCCCAGGCACTGTAGAAGACGTAGCTCGCAGCGATGATGAACGGCCTCCAGCGCTCGCCTCGCGGCATCAGGAGCCACGAGAGCGGGAGCACGATCAGGAAGAAGATCGTGAAGGTGGCGGTCGGGAAGAGCACGGCGAGCCTCTAGCGGTCGAGCGTGGAACGATCCACGGCGGCCTTCCGCACCGACGGGAGCGTATCGCGCTAGTCCGCCGCGGGCGGAGGCAGCTTTGCCGCCGCTTCGCCGCCGGCGGTGACCTCGTACGTGGATGCCCGTGAGGGCGCGGACCACGATCCGCCCCCGTCCGGCCCGGTGTACCTGCCGAACGCCGCCTCGTTCCCCAGCCGGGCCGAGCGCTCGGTCGCCCACTCGGCGAGCGCGACGAGCGCCCAGGCGCCGGTCATGACGACGACGACGAGCGGCGTGTCGAGCCTGGCGACTGCGGCGAGGCACGCGACGGCGACGAGGAACAGGATCTCGAGCAGGAGACGCGGCACCGCGGGCCGCCCAGGTGCCGGGCTCGCGACCGAGCGCATCCACACGCTCCCGTCGCGGCGCGCGGGAGTTTCGACCTCCCAGCCCGGCACGTCGGCCTGGCCGGAGGGAAGTGAGCGAGAGGCGGAGCGCACGGACTGGAGCTCGGCCTGGAGCTCGCCGACCTGCTCGGAGAGCGCTCGGACGGCGCCGAGGAGCTCCGCCTCCGAGGTCGATGCGCGCGAGGCCAGGTTCGTCTTGCTCGGGTCCGCCACGCGCTACTGCCCCGTGTCGCGGGAGTGCATCTCGTCGAGCGCCGAGCGAGCCTCGCCGTGCACCTCGGCCCGTCGCGCGGCCACCGTCGCCTCCGGTGGCGCCTCCGGCGCTACGTCCTCCGAGCGGGACTCGGCGAGCTTCTGGCGGAGCTCGTCGGCCGGATCGGTAGGCGGCGCCGGGGAGGCTGCAGGTCCGCTCGACGCCCGGCGCCGCTTCAGGCGGTGGAGCAGCGCTGCGATCCCGAGCGAGACGACGATCCACGTCGCGAGCTTTCGCATGAGCCGATGGTACCGCCGTCGCAAGAAGGCGAGGGCAGGGCGAGGCGGGCTTCGCCACTGCAGGTACAATCCCGCGGCTTCCTGCCTCGCACCGGCGCCCGCCCGTTCCCGGTGGGGCCGTATCGCGGCGAGGCCGACCAGACCGAAGGAAGGAGTTGACGGGAACGTGACCGAGTACGAGATCCTGCTGCTGCTCGACCCCGACCTCGACGAGGCGCGGCAGTCCGACATCGTCGCGCGGACGCGCGAGCTCGTCGAGAAGAGCGGCGGCTCGTGGGACCTTCACGACGTGTGGGGCCGCCGCAAGCTCGCGTACGAGATCGGGCACAAGGGCGAGGGCAGCTACCACCTGCTGCAGTTCACGTGCGACGCGCCGACGCTCGACGAGATCTCGCGGGTGCTCCGCATCGACGACGGCGTCATGCGCCACCTTGCGACACGTCGGATCGAGGGGAGTCCCGCCCGGCCCGTAGCGGTGGGAGCGCCGACGCGCGAGGATGCGGCGAGCGCATCCGACGTCGGAGAAGAGGAGGAGTAGCGATGGCCAACATCAACCGGGTCGTCCTCGTCGGCAATCTGACGAGGGACCCCGAGCTCAGGCACACGCCCTCCGGGACCCCCGTCTGCTCCCTGCGGGTCGCCGTCAACACGCGCCGCAAGGACGAGACGGGCCAGTGGGTCGACAAGCCGAACTACTTCGACGTCACCGTCTGGGGCCAGCAGGGCGAGGCATGCGCGCAGTACCTGTCCAAGGGCCGACCGGTCGCGATCGACGGCCGGCTCGAGTGGCGGGAGTGGGAGGCGCAGGACGGCTCGAAGCGCCAGGCCGTCGACGTCGTCGCCGAGAACGTGCAGTTCCTCGGCGGCCGTCAGGACTCCGAGGGTACCGCGTACGTGCCTGCGGGCGCGGGCGCAGCGGGCGGCGGAGACGACTTCCCGTCCTCGCCCGCCGATGACGACATTCCGTTCTAGGAGACGATAGATGCCGACGAAGAAGCCGACGACGCGAAGGCGAACCGGGCCGGCGACGGCCCCGGGCAGGCGGAAGAGCTGCCACTTCTGCCGCGACAAGGTGGACGAGATCGACTACAAGAACCTCGCCCAGCTCCGGCGCTACCTCTCGGAGAAGGGCAAGATCCGCTCCCGCCGCATCACCGGTGCGTGCCGCCGCCACCAGCTCCAGGTGGCCGCTGCCGTGAAGCGTGCCCGCGAGATGGCGCTCCTCCCCTACGTCTCGCAGTGATGGACGTCATTCTGCTGCAGGACGTGGAGAAGCTCGGCCTGCGCGGCGACGTCGTCGACGTGAAGCGAGGCTATGCACGCAACTACCTCCTTCCGCGACGGCTGGCGGAAGTCGCGACTCCGGCTCGGGTCGCCGAGCTGAAC
>JBOHBB010000040.1:0-4496 GCA_050698135.1 Gaiellaceae bacterium | reverse complement strand
GTTCTCGGACGCGATGAGCTCGATCTCGCCCCGCTGGCGCTCGAGCTCGCGGGCGAGCAGGTCGGCGACGTCCGGGTCGACGTGCTCGAGGCCCGCGGAGCGGAGATCCTCGAGCTCGAGCGGCGCGACGGCCATCGGGAGGATGCTACTGCGCGCGCACGACCTCGACGCGGGCGAGGGCGTCCTCGGCGGCAACCGCGCCCTCGCGCAGCACGCGGGGCTCCGGGCCTGTGAGATCGACCACCGTGGACGGTGTGCCCGGCAGCTCGCCGCCGTCCAGCGCGATCGCAGCCGCGAGAAGCTCCGTCGGCACGTCCCCGAGGCGCCGCGGATCGGCTCCACCATGGAGGTTCGCGCTCGTCGCCGCCACGGCACCCAGCTCCTCGAGCAGCTCGCCGCCGGGGCCGTCGAGTGCGGGGACGCGGACGCCGATCGTCTCCGGCCGCGCGCCGGTGAGCCACGGAAACCGACGAGCCGGGTTCGGGAAGACGAGCGTGTACGGCCCGGGCAGCAGCGAGCGCGCGGTCACGCCACTCCTGCCGCGCAGCTCGGGAACGCACTCGAGCAGCACGTCGACGCTCGCCGCGAGCAGGGCGATCGGCTGCTCGGGCGTTCGGCCCTTGACCTCCGACAAGACCCGCGCCGGGCCCTCGCGATACGGCGAGCAGGCGAGGCCGTACACCGTGTCGGTCGGCATGACGACGAGCCCGCCCGCCCGGAGGGCGGCGACGGCGTCCGCGACCGCGGTCACGGCTTCACGCCTTCGACGACCCGGTCGCGCCCGGCCAGGTCGACGGTGACGACGATGTCCCGGTAGCCGAGCTCCCCGAGGAGGCCGGCGACGCGGCCAGCGTCCCCGTCCGCGACCTCGAGCACGAGGGCGCCGCGCGGCTCGAGCACGGGGAGCGCGCCGCGGACGATCGCGTCGGTCGCACCTTCGGCGACGAGCGCAGTCCGCGGCTCCCAGTCGCGCGCCTCGCGCGGGAGCGTGTCGACGTCGCCGATGCGGACGTATGGTGGATTCGAGACGACGAGGGCCCACGGCCCCTCGGGCAGGCCCCCGAAGAGATCCCACTCCGCGAGCTCGACCGACACTCCCGTCTTCACGCTGTTGCCGCCCGCGACGGCGAGCGCGTCCCGCGACACGTCGATCCCCGTCACGCGCGCACCCGGGTGCTCGTCCGTGAGCGCGAGCGCGATCGCGCCGCTCCCGGTGCCCACGTCGAGCACGCGAGGCGCGTCGAGGCCCGTGATCAACGAGAGGCACCGCTCGACGACGATCTCCGTCTCGGGGCGCGGGACGAGCACGCGCGAGTCGACGTCGAGGACGAGGCGCCGGAAGCCCCACTCGCCGAGCACGTAGGCGAGCGGCTCGCGGCCTGCGCGGCGCTCGACGAGCGCGGAAAGCCGCGTCTTCTCGGCGTCCGCCAGCAGGCGGCGGCCGTCGGCGGCGACGCCGGAGCGGGTCGTCCCCATTACATGCGCGAGGAGGAGTTCGGCGTCGACCCCCGGCGTGTCGCAACCGGCGGCGGCGAGCCGCTCCTCGACCCGCCCGAGTGCGGAGCGGACGCTCTCGCTCACACGGAAACGGCCGCGAGAGCCAGCCGGCGTTCCTCGGCCTGGAGCGCATCCGTGAACTCTCTGAGGTCGCCGTCGAGGACCTGGTCGAGCCGATGCGCGGTCAGCTTGATCCGGTGATCCGTCACCCGGCTCTCCGGAAAGTTGTATGTCCGGATCTTCTCGGCCCTCTCCCCGGTCCCGATCTGCAACCGGCGGGCGGCGGCGAGCTCCGCCTGCTGCCGCTCGCGCTCTGCCTCGTACAGCCGCGCGCGGAGGACGCGCATCGCCTTCTGCTTGTTCTGGAGCTGGGATTTCTCGTCCTGCATCGCGACGACGATCCCGGTCGGGAGGTGCGTGATCCGGACTGCCGAGTCGGTCGTGTTGACGCTCTGGCCGCCGGGGCCCGTCGAGCGGTAGACGTCGACCTTGAGGTCCTTCTCCTCGACCGCGACCTCGACTTCCTCGACCTCGGGCATGACGGCCACGGTCGCCGTCGAGGTGTGGATCCGTCCTTGCGACTCCGTCTCGGGCACGCGCTGTACGCGATGGGTGCCGCCCTCGTACTTGAAGACGGAAAACGCACCCTGGCCTTTCACCGCGAACACGACCTCCTTGAACCCGCCGGTCTCGTTCTCGCTCGTCGCGAGCGTCTCGGGCCTGAGCCCACGCCGTTCCGCGTAGCGGCTGAGCATGCGGTAGAGGTCACCGGCCCAGAGTGCCGCCTCGTCGCCGCCGACCCCCTGCCGAATCTCGAGGATGACGTCCTTCTCGTCCGCGGGGTCCTTCTCGACGAGTGCGAGCCTGAGCTCCTCCTCGAGCCTCGAGACCTCGGCTTCGAGCTCGGGGGACATCCCCGCGAGCTCGGGGTCGCTGCGCGCGGCCTCGAGGTCGGCACTGGCCTGGCGCCAGGCGTCCGCGAGCCTCTTCGGCCCCTCGAGCTCCTTCAGCCGGCGGCCGGCCTCGGCCGCCTTCCGGTGGTCGTTGTATACGGAGGGATCCGCCATGCGCTCCTCCGCCTCGGCGTGGGAGCGCTCGAGCTCGTCGACGAGTGCTTCGATCGCGTTCACCGGGGTGATCGTAACGACGAGGCAGCGACCATCCCCCGTGGCTCGGAGTAATGTCCTGCCCCATGAGCGAGCCCGACACGTCGCTCCGCGAGTACGGCGCGAGCCCGCAACGCAACGACGTGACGCCGTCGTTGCGCCCCACACGGCTCGTCCTGTCGCTTCTCGTCACGGCGCTGAGCGTCTTCCTGGCGGCCGCGATCCTCCCCGGCTTCGACGTCGGCACGTTTTGGCAGGCGCTGTTCGTGGCTCTCGCCATCGGCCTGCTGTCTGCGGCGCTCTCGCCGGTCGTCGCCGCGGTCCAGCTGCCGTTCACCGTCGCAACGTCGTTCCTGCTCCTGCTCGCGTTGAACGCCGCGATTCTCCTGATCGCCGACCAGATCAGCGAGGGCGCGGTCGTCGTCGACAACTTCTGGTGGGCGCTCCTCGCGGCGCTCGTCATCTCGGCGATCTCGACCGCGCTGGAGGTCGTCGCCGGGACGAACGACGACGACGCCTTCACGATCCGGGTCATCCAGCGCATCGCGCGTCGCTCCGGCGAGCGCGTCGAGACGAGCGAGCCGGGGATCCTGTTCCTCGAGATCGACGGCCTCGCCAAGCCCGTTCTCCAGCGAGCGATGCGGGACGGCAACGCAGCGACGATGGCGCGCTGGCTCGCCGACGATACGCACCGGTTCATCGAGTGGGAGACCGACCTCTCCTCGCAGACTGGCGCCAGCCAGGCGGGAATCCTGCTCGGCTCGAACCAGGACATCCCCGCATTCCGTTGGGTCGAGAAGGAGTCCGGCCGCATCATGGCTTGTTCCGCGCCCGCGGACTGCGAGGAGATCGAGCGGCGGCACGCGGGCGACGGCCTCCTCCGCGACGGAGGCGCGAGCCGCGGCAACCTCCTCTCCGGCGAGGCCGACCACGTGTTCCTCACCGTAAGCCGGATCGAGGCGGAGAAGGGAAGGAATCCCGGCTACCGCGCCTTCTTCGCGAACGGCCACAACGTCACGCGCGCGCTCGTGCTCTTCGTGTGGGAGGTGATCCTCGAGTGGGTCGCCGCGCTCCGGGCGATTCGCCGCGACGTACAGCCGCGCGGGCACCGCGGCGGCCTGTATCCGTTCATGCGCGCCGCGATGTGCGTCGTCGTCCGCGACCTCATCGTCTTCGGCGTCCTCTCGGACCTGATGAAGGGCAGGCCGGCCGTGTACGCGACCTTCTCGAGCTACGACGAGGTCGCGCACCACTCGGGGCTCGAGCGGGCCGACACGCTCGAGGCTTTGCGCAAACTCGACGAGCAGTTCGGCCGCATCGACCGGGCGATTCGCTACGCCCCGCGCCCGTACCGCGTCGTCGTCCTCTCGGACCACGGTCAGACGCAGGGCGCGACGTTCAAGCAGCGGAACGGCTACGGGCTCGACGACCTGGTAGAGCGCTCACTGGAGAGCGGGACCGTGCAGGAGGTTGCGGGCGGCGACGAGCAACAGTCGATGGTGGGACATGCACTCGGCGAGGCGACCGGGAAGAAACCGAAGAAGCGTTCGAAGAAGGATGTCTCGGGCGAGGAGGTCGTCGTGCTCGGCTCCGGCAACCTCGGTCTCATTTACTTGATGGAGGAACCGCGCCGGCTGACGCTCGAGGAGCTGGAGGAGCGCCACCCGCGTCTCATTCCGGCGCTCCGCGAGCATCCGCATGTCGGCTGGATCCTGGTGCGTTCGGGCTCACGCGGGCCGGTCGTGCTCGGCGCCCTCGGCGCCCATTACCTGGCGGAAGACCGGGTGGAGGGCGAGTACCCGCTCGAGCACTTCTCGCCCAACGCGCCGCAGCATCTGTTGCGCACGGACGGCTTCCCCCACGTGGGGGACATCATGGTCGGGAGCTTCTACG
>JBOHBB010000039.1:0-6446 GCA_050698135.1 Gaiellaceae bacterium | reverse complement strand
CTCACCCGGCTCGAGGACGACCGCGAGCTTCCGCCCCGTGACCTCGTAGAGCGCGTCTCGGAGGAGGCCGATGTTCTGCGGCTCGGCGACCTGGCGCCGATGGAAATCGGCGCCGGCGGGAAACTCGAGCGTGAGCGTGTCCCCGGCGAGGCCGGTGGGCGTCGCCTCCGCAAGGAGGCTCGCGACCGGGATCGAGCGCTCACGGACCGTATCGACGACGCTCCGTTGCCAGGCGTCCGCGACCTGCTCCAGCTCGAGGTTGGGCGCAGTTGTGACCGGCGGCTCGTCCGGCGCCGACGGCAGCGGCGGGGGCGACGCGGGCCCGGGCGCGTCGGGAGCGACGCTCCGCGAAGGTGCGACCTCGGGAGCGGCGGCGCTGGTGGAGTGGGGTCGGCTCTCGAGGAGCTCGACTCGGTGCGCGAGCGACTCCCGCGACAGGTCGGCCTGCGGGCGGGTCACCTTCACGAGGGCGAGCTCGAGCGGGAGCCTCGGGTCGCCGCCCTGCTTCGAGTCCTCGACCGCGATCGCGAGCAGGTCGATCAGCCTGAGGACCGTCGGCTCCGGGAGCTGATTCGCCTGCTGGCGGAGAAGCTCCTTCGTCTCCTCGGTGACGGGGAGGGACTCCGGGACGTGGCCCATGTGCTGAACGAGCAGTAGGTGCCGTAGGTGCTCGAGGAGGTCGGTCACGAGCCGACCGAGGTCCTGACCCTGCTCCGCGAGCTCCTCGACGAAGGTCAGCGCGCCGGCGGTGTCGCGGTCGACGACCATGTCGCAGAGCCGGAGCAGGGACTCCTCCTCGACGGCGCCGACGAGTTGGAGCACCGACTGCGCGTCGACCTGCCCGTTCGTCGCGGCGGCGAGCTGGTCCAGCGTCGAGACCCCGTCCCGGAAGGAGCCGCGTGCGCTGCGCGCGATGAGCGAGAGCGCGGAGTCGGGCGCCCCGATGCCCTCGCCGTCCGCGACCCTCCGCAGCAGCGTCACGAGCTCCGGGAGCCGCGGCCGCTGGAACACGAAGGTCTGGCAGCGCGAGCGCACGGTCTGGAGCACCTTCTGCAGCTCGGTCGTGCAGAAGACGAAGAGCAGGTGCGGCGGCGGCTCCTCGATGAGCTTCAGCAGCGCCTGCCAGGCCGCGTCCGTGAGCTGGTGGGCCTCGTCGAGGATGTAGACCTTGAAGCGCCCCTCGACCGGCTGCAGGACGACGCGCTCGCGGATCTCGCGGATGTCGTCGATCCCGCGCTGGGACGCCGCGTCCATCTCGACGACGTCGAGCGACGTGCCGTTCGAGATCGCGACGCACGTGTGGCACGTCTTGTCCGGTGTCGGCGAGGGGGCAGGCGTCCCCGCGCAGTTGAGCGCCTTCGCGAGGATCCGTGCCATCGACGTCTTTCCCGTCCCTCGCGGCCCGGCGAAGAGGTACGCCTGCCGCACCTGATCGTGCTCGATCGCGTTCGTCAGCGTGCGGACGACCGCCTCCTGGCCGACCACCTCGTCGAAGCCCTGCGGGCGGTACTTCCGGTAGAGCGCAGTCACCCTGCGGATTCAAGCAGGTGCGGGTCGGACGAGAGGTGCCCGGTCGCGCGCTCCGTCGTCGAGAGCGGCATCACCGGAGGTACCTGCGTCGCCTGCTCGGATCGGGCGAGACCGCGGCACCTGAGAGGGAGTCCTTAGCGCTGCTTCCTTCCGCACCTGACGCGGTTCGGACGCTCCCCGTGCGCGGGACCCGATCTGTCAACGCCGCGTGCGCAGACCCAATCCCGACGAACCGTCCCTCGGACGGCGTTCGGTCCCGCATGGAGCGGATTTCGGGTTCAGGGAACCGCTGACTCCCCACCTAGCGCGACCGGGCAGGCGGAGGGTAGCACCGGCATACCGTGCGCCGTCCTTCGGCTCGGGGCATCCGAGGACTACGATCGTCGGAGTGGCGCGGATCGAGGTCACGCTCTACACGGACCCCGTGTGCCCGTGGGCGTACTCGGCGAACCCGGCATTGCGGGTGCTCGAGTGGCGCTTCGGCGACCAGCTCGCCTGGCGGCTCGTCGTGATCGGGCTGCGCGAGGAGGTGAGCGAGCAGGCGGCGCGGTCGTACGATCCGGCGCGCAGTCTGCACGGGCACGCGACGTTCCGGGAGCGTTACGGGATGCCGTTCGGGCTCGTGCCGAAAGCGCGCCAGGCTGCGACGAGCCGCGGCTGCCGAGCGATCGTGGCTGCTCGACTGCTGGAGCCCGGCAGCGAATGGCGCGTCCTGCGCGCCCTGCAGCTCGCGAACTTCACGACGCGACTCCTGCTCGACGACGACGAGCTGATTCGCGGCGCGCTCCGGGCCGACGGCATCGACGCCGACGCGATCGTCGACGGGCTCGACGACGCGCGCGTCACGGAGGCGTACGAGCGTGACCGTGCCGAGGCGAGGGGCGCGGCGGGCTCGGCGGCGGAGGCGCAGGGAAAGACGTCTACGTCTGACGGCCCGGTGCGCTTCACTGCGCCCTCGCTCGTATTCGACCAGGACGGGCGGCGGCTCGTCGCGGGTGGCTGGCAGCCGATCCTCGCGTACGACGTGCTGCTCGCGAACCTCGATCCCGGGCTGCGGCGCACACCACCTCCCGAGACCGCGTTGCCGCTGCTCGAGCACTTCCCCGACGGCTTGACGACGAGCGAGGTCGCCGCGCTGCTCGCGGTCGGCTCGGACCCGATCGTCGATCGTGAAAGCACCGAGAGACACCTGCTGGAACTCGCCGCCGACGGCTCGGTGACACGCCTGCCGCTCGGCCAGGACGCGATCTGGCTGTCCGCGGCGAGCGTCGAGCCCCGCCGGGCTGCAGAGACCTCGCTCGCCGCGGGCTAGCCCTATTCGAACGACGCACGGGCTCGCTTTCGCGACGTGTTACCCGTGGGGCGGCAGGAACGTCTCGGTCTCGTAGCTGTGCAGGACCGCCGACGTGTGCATGCTCGCGTGTGCGATCGGGGCGCCGATCGGGTTGAGGGTGAGCAGCGTCGGCATGCCCCAGACGACGTCCCCGGCGACCGGCTTCGCCACCTTGTCCGAGCGGAACTCGCTGTAGCCGAGGTGGTATACCGCGGTCATCGCGAGGGACGCGGCGAGCGCGACGACGCCGATCACGACCCTTCCCCCGAGGCTCCGGTTCAGCCGCGTGCCCGCCATCGCCGCGAACACGACGAGGATGGGGAACGCCGACAGGAAAAGCCCGTCCGTCGCTCCGTAGACGAGGCCGCGCCAGACGACCGCACCGGCCAGCTCGACTCCGTCCGGGCGGGCGGTCGCGTCCTCGGTCCGCACGACCATCGCCGCCAGCACGGCGCCCGCGCCGAGCCCGAGCCCGACGGCCCATGGCCAGCGACGCCGGAGTGCGAAGGAGAGGCTGTACTTCGTCGAGCGCGACCAGAGCGCGAACAGGCCGACGACGGAGAGCGCATACAGGCCGTAGAAGAGATCGCGCTGGAGCTCGAGCACGTCCGCGAACAGGAACGGCACCGCGAAGGCGAGCGCGAGCCCACCGGCGAGCCAGGCCCAGTGTCGGGAGACATCGACCCGTGTGGCGACGAGGCCCCGCACCGGACGGTGGACCGTATGAGTGCTCATCGATCCTCCTTTTTCGCTCAGGGTCTCATCGCGAGTCGTCGCTCGCATCCGTAATTGGCAGCCGGCCGCGTGTGGTGTTCTCCTGGCCTGGAACTGCGCTCTCTCGAGGTCGAGACACCAAGTCGGTGATCGAGGCTATGGTGGGGTCCTGCCCTTCCCCGGCCTGGGCAGAGCGCCTCCGGTCGCGGCGCTGGTCCCCTCGACAATCACGCACCGCAAAAGGAAGGGCGAATGACCACGAAGAGACAACAGACGATGGCGAAGCGGGAGCGAGAGCTCGCCGTCAGAGAGCGGCGAGCACGCAAGCTCGAGAAGAAGCACGCGGCGGCTGCCGAGCGCAAGGCGAAGGCCGCCGGTGGCGCGCCGCTCGACGACGTCCAGACGTAATCGCAACGGAGCGTCCGTCCGGAGTAGAGTGCTCGTACTGACTCCGCGTCCAGGATGCGGCCACGAGCCTGCACTCCACCGACGCGCGTAGCGCGCAAGGCGAGACGCTCGAGGCGAACGGATCCCCTCGCGGGGTCAGCGCCCGACTGGAGGTGCGCCGTCGTTGCACATCGGAGGCGCCGTCACACGCGCTCTTCGATACGCATCAGCCCCATCGTGACGATCGTGCGGTATTGGGGGAACGCGTGATGGCCGGCCTGCAGGAGGCACTGGCTGCCCGAGTCGAGGATCCGCCGGTAGACGTAGAGCGGGACCTTCACGAAACGCTCGCAATCGCTCTTCGTGCATTCGCATGCGAACTCGACCAGGCCCTGCGCGTCCATCTTCGGGTCTGGTGTCGCAGCCTTCAGCTCATTCGCGCGGCGTTGCGCAACGCGGTGGGCTATTCCTGCCTGTGCAGCCGTCGACTCTTCGGTCGCCTCGCTTGGCATTGGGGCTCCTTCTGCCTGGCCTTCGCTCGTGTGGGCGCCGCTCGCCCACGAGTCTGTGGCTGCCATCCCGCTCCCCCTGCCATGAACGGATGAGGAGGGCGTAGGCAGCGTCTCTCGTGCTCGTCCTGCTCCGCCAAGTGTAGGCGAACGGCGGTGCGAAGTGGCGATCGTGCGACCTGGGCGGCCAAGCGGGGGGCGGGAGTCGACGTCAGCCCCGAGTACGCTGTGAGGATGAAGCTCGCGGTCGGCGACATGGTGGTGTACGGCGGGCACGGGATAGGCCGCGTCGCAGCCCGCGATCAAGACGTCGTTCTCGACACGTCCCGAGAAGTCGTCGTGCTCGAACTGGCGGACGGGCTCGTCGTGACGCTACCGCTTGACCGCGCACGAGAGCAGCTGAGACCGTTGGCCAGCGAAGCGGACATGACCCGGATTCAGGAAACGCTTCGCGAGGATCGCGCGCTTACAGGCGATCCGTGGCTCTCACGCCGGCGGGAGACGCTCGCCAAGCTGACGAGGGGCGATCCCGTCCTGCTTGCCGAGATCGTCGGTGACGGCTCTCAGCGCGAGCGGACGCTCCGTGCGAGCGGAACGAAGCCGCAGCTCTCGTCAGGAGAGCGGGAAGTCTTCGTGAAGGCCTGGAAGCTCCTGTCGGGCGAGATCGCGGTCGCCCGCGGCATCGAGCAGTCCGAAGCGGATGGCTGGATCGACGAACAGCTCGCGCGGACGACGTAACCGGACTCGACGCGCTCCGAGCCGGGCCCCCGGGCACGCGTTTTCGACTCGCCCGCACGCAGCAGCACCTGCGACCTCGAGAGCACGTCCTCCGATCGCCGGAGAGACGCAGGTGACGCTCTGAGCTGCCGGCAAGACGGGTAGTGTCGTGGCGGTCGCACATGCGGTCCGAGGTGCCCATGACCAGGTTCGTCGTCGATGCCAGCGCCGTCCTCCGACTTGCGAGGGAGGGGGTCGAGGTCTCCTCCGAGCACGAGCTTCTCGCGCCGACGCTCCTTCGCTCCCAAACGCTGTCGGCATTGCACGAGGCCGTCCAGCGGGGCGAGATTCCGGCCGACGTCGCACGCGACGACCTCGCCCGCATCGGGCGGATGAAGATCAGGTTCCTCGGCGATGCCGTGCTCCGGCGCCGGGCCTGGGAGCTGGCGGATCAGCTGGGATGGGCCTCGACGTACGATGCCGAATACATCGCGCTTACCCAGCTGCAGGCAGACGCGTTCGTGACCCTGGACGCGGACCTGGCGCGCAGCGTCGAAGGGATCGTCGAGACCGCGTCGATCGACGCTCTGCGCTAGGCGCACGCCCTCCCGACCGCGCCAACTTCACGACGTTCGGACCCGCTGCTCCACCGCCTCCGTCGGCCCGGGCCGGCCTCACGGCCGACGAAGCGCTTCTGATCGCCGTGAAGCGGCTGGGGGACCTCGACGGCCTGTTCCAGGAGTTCGCACGCGAGCACAGCAGCCGAACGGCCGCCTCGACATGGGGCCCCGCTGCGAGCCGCCTGGGAGCTCGCACGTGCCTGGCAGAGGCGGAGCTCGTCGTCATCGGCGACTCCGGACATACGGGCAGCGAACGATCAAGGCCGAGTTCCTCCGGGCGGCACCCTCCTGACGCTGTCGACGGACATCTCCGCAAACGCGACGTGTTGGACGATGACGGCCGCCCTCTGTACGTCGCCGCTCGCCGTCACGATCCATGAGGTTGACCAGTCGGGTCTCCTGGGTACGGTGAGACTCAGTAAGGGGAAGACAGACCAGGTACTCGCGCTGGGAACGCGGACGAGTACGAGGGGAAGGGGTGGAACCGTGTTGGTCCTGTTGTCGCTGGCGACGACCACTGTGCTGCTACTCGGGATGATGGCGTCGATTTCTGTCGCGCTGATCGTCGGGGCGATCATCGCGGTGTGGCTTCTGTGTGTCTCGGCGCTACTACGAAGGGCTGACGCGACGGCCGGG
>JBOHBB010000038.1:0-10782 GCA_050698135.1 Gaiellaceae bacterium | reverse complement strand
ACCTCGACGTCGTACAGGTGCATCGAGCCGCCGAACCCGCCCGAGCAGCCCTCCTTCTTCCCGTACAGCTCGGCCATGATCCGGTCGACGGACGTGCCCTTGGCGATCGCGTGCCCGTGCGCCCGGTGGGTGGAGGCGATCACGTCCGCTCGCTCGAGCGCGGCGCAGACACCGGTGGCCGTCGCCTCCTGCCCGATCGCGACGTGCAGGAAGCCGGGAAGCTCGCCGGCGCGGAAGCGCTCCTCGACCTTCTCCTCGAACCGGCGGATCAGGAGCATCTCGCGGAAGAATGCGCGCAGCATCTCGTCCGAGACGCCGCTGCCCCCCGATTCCGCCCTCTCCTCGACGGTGGCCATGAACCGGCCATTATGCTGATCCGCCGATGCTGGCCGCCGATCAGTGGAGCGCGATCGAGGAGGGCCTCGGGCCTGCCTGGGACGCGGTGAAGCTCTCGTTCTCGGCCGAGGAGGCGCACGCCGTGCCGGAGAGCGCGGCCGTCCTCGCCCCACTCGGTCCCGGCCGAGTCGGATCGGACCTCCGCTTTGAGGTTTCGCGGCTCGGGGGCGGGCCGGAGAAGCTTCGGAACCTGCTCGGGCGGCTCGACGACAAGCGAATCTGGGGCACGCTCACGCTCGTCGCCGCGACGCAGGCGCCCTCGCCGCCGCCGCGCGCGGAGACGGGCGCGGCAGCCACCGTCGCAGGGATCGGCCTCGGCGAGGCGTGGGATCGCGAGGTCGCGAAGCTCGCGCCCGGCTGGCGCGACCTCCTGTGCGAGCTCGAGCTCGACTCGAGCGACTACGTCCCGCGGGCGGCGCTCCTCGGCGCCCCGCTGAACCCGACGCGGAGAGTCGATGCCCTCGCCCTCCGCTTCCGGGTCTCGGACGGCGGCGGCTACGGCACCTCGCCGGGCATGACGCGGCGCTGCCTCGAGCGCATGGACGCGGAGGGGATCACGGGGCGCGTCACCGTGCTGCACGGCCTCGCGGACACCGACCGGGCGGCGACGCAGGGCCCCGTGTGGCGCATCGGCGGCAAGTCCGTCTGAGCAGGTCGAGCGCGTCGGCGGGCGCTAACGGACGATCTTCGCCGACCCGCGCATGCCGACCGAGGCGTGCGGGTCGCAGAGGAAGCGCAGCGTCCCCACCTTCGCGAGCTTCACCTTCCAGCGCTCCGTCCCTACGAAGGCGAGCGTCGTGGTCCTGTTGTAGCCGGGAGCCCTCACGTGCGCGTTGTGGAATCGTGACCGGTCGCGGACGGTCAAGGTGTACGTCCCGACCCGCATCGTCCGCACGACCTTGCCCGCGGCCGTCCTCAGCGTGATCCGCTGGCTCGGGCCGGCAGTGAGCACGACGCGCGTCTTCGCGGTGATGGGAGCAGCCCCCGACGGCGGCGCCGGTGTCTGCGGCGCGCCGACGGTGAACGCGCCGGCCAGGGTCGGATGCGGGTCGCAGGCGTACGTGTAGCGGCCGTCGCGGAACGTGACCGTCCAGGAGACGGTGCCCGTGAACGTCACATCGGTCGCCTCGTCGACTCCCGGCCCGCGCAGGTGGAAGCTGTGAGCGTCGGAGCGGTCCTCTACCCCGATCTCGTACGTGCCCGGGTCGAGCTGCGTGACCCTGGCGCCCTGTGCGTTGCGGAGCTCGATCGTGAACTCGGGACCGACCTTCCCGAACAGCTTGGTGGCCTGCTCCGGAGCAGCGGCTCCGTCCGTCGAACCGAGGAGCACGGCCGCGAGCAGGAGCGAGACGAGCGTGACGGCGCCTCTCATCGCCCCCTACCTACGCGGCGGAGAGCCGATCGGATTGCCTCAGGCGCGGAGCTCGGCGCCGAAGCGGTCGGCCAGGGCGGCGACGATCCCGCCCCGCAGCTCCGCGGCCTCCTCGTCGGTGAGCGTCCGCTCCGGCGACTGGAAGGAGAGGTGCAGGGCGACCGACTTCCGCCCCTCCCCCACCTGGTCCCCGCGGTAGACGTCGAACACGCGGACCTCGCGAAGCACCGGCCCGGCGGCCTCGTGGGTCGCCTCGACGAGCGCACCCACCTCGACGTCCTCTGCCACCGCGACGGCGATGTCCTGGCGCACGGCCGGGTACGTGATGACGTCCTCGTAGGCGACGGGCTCGTGTGACGCGAGCGCGAGCGCTTCGAGATCGAGCTCGAACACGCCCCAGGTGCCCTCGAGCTCGGCGGGGTGGAGCTCGCCGACGACCCCGGCCTCGATCCTGGCCGCCTTGCCGGGATGGAGAAGCGGGCTCTCGGCGCGCGACCACGTCGCCTCCGCGTGCAGCGTGCGCAGCAGCGCCTCGACGACGCCCTTCATCCGGAGGAAGTCCCCCTCGACGATCGCCGCGACATGCGTCTGTTCCTCCGGCAGCTCGTCCGCGCCCGCAGGGAGGTAGACACGCGCGATCTCGAACAGCGCCACGCGCTCGTTTCCGACCTCGACGTTCCGACGACCAGCCTCGACGAGCGACGGGAGGAGCTCCGTCCGCAGGACGGCGAGCTCGACGGTGATCGGCTCCGGCAGCCGCAGCGCACGCGGATCGGCGTCGTCCTCGACGAGCGACGGCGTGTACACCTCGGAGAAGCCGAGGGCGACGAGGGCGTCTTCGACACGCCTGCGGGTGCGCTGCGTCCGCGTGAGGCTGCCGGTCATCTCGCGCCGCACGGGGAGCGTGAACGGGACGACGTCCAGCTTGAAGCGGGCGATCTCCTCGATCAGGTCGACCTCTCGCGTCAGATCGCGCGCGCGCCAGGTCGGGACGACGTATTCGCCGTCGCGCGCCTCGAGCCCGAGCCGCGCCAGGATGTCCCGCTGCTCGTCGGCCGCGACCTCGAGGCCGATGTAGTCGCTCGCTTTCGCAGGATCGAAGCGCACCACCGGCCGCTCCGGAAGCTCTTCCTTGGCGTCCGTGTGCCCGACCCACCTCGCGGCCGTGAGCTCGACGAGCAGCTCCGTGGCCCAGATCGCGGCCTGCTCGGCGAGGTAGGGGTCGACACCCTTCTCCCACCGGTTCGAGCCCTCGGTGCGGAGGCGGAGACGCTCGGAGGTCCGCCAGAGCCTCGTCGGCTCGAAGTTCGCGGCCTCGAGCAGGACGTCGTTCGTGCCGTCCCCGATCTCCGTCTCCTCACCGCCCATGATCCCGGCGAGCGCGATTGCGCGCTCGGCGTCCGCGATCATCAGGTCGGAGGGGTCGAGGTCGCGGACGACACCGTCGAGGGTGCGGAGCTTCTCGCCCTCGCGCGCCCGCCGCACGACGATCTCGCCGCCCGCGAGCGTCCGGAAGTCGAAGGCGTGCAGAGGGTTGCCGAGGCCCAGCATCACGTAGTTCGTCACGTCGACGACATTCGAGATCGGACGCATGCCGGCGGCATTCAGGCGGGCCCGAAGCCACGTGGGCGACGGGCCGAGGCGAACGTCCCGCAGGAGCCGCCCGATGTAGCGCGGGCAGCCGTCGTAGTCCTCGATCGAGATCTTCGCCGGCTCGTCGCCGGCAGGCGTGGGATCGTTGCCGGGCGGAGGGACGAGGTCGAGGCGGTAGAGGGCGGCAACCTCGCGCGCGATCCCGTAGACCGAGAGGAGATCCGGGCGGTTGCCCGTGATCTCGAGGTCGAGCACGACATCCTGGAGCGGGAGCAGGTCTGCAAGCGGAGTCCCCGCTTCACCGTCGTCGAGCACGATGATCCCCGCGTGGTCCTGCCCCAGCTCGAGCTCGCGCTCGGACAGGATCATCCCCTCGGACATCTCGCCGCGGAGCTTCCGGCGCTCGAGCACGAGGCCACCCGGCAGCGTCGCGCCGGGGAGAGCGACCGCGACGGTCGCCCCGGCGCCGAAGTTCCAGGCGCCGCACACGATCTGGTACGGCTCCGGCTCGCCGACGTCGACCTTGCAGAGCTGCAGGCGGTCGGCGTTCGGATGCTTCCCGGCGTCGAGCACCTTGCCCACGCGGAAGAAGCCGAGATTCTTGCCCTTGTCCGGGACGCCGAGCCTGTCGACCGCGGCGACGACCGCGGTCGACATGTCGAGCCGCGCCGCGAGGTCGGCGACCGGCATCTCCAGAGCGACATAGTCGCGCAGCCACGAGAGCGGGACGCGCATCAGAACTGCCTCAGCACGCGCAGGTCGTTCTCCCAGAACGGCCTGATCTCGGAGATCCCGTGGCGGAGCTGGGCCGCGCGCTCGATCCCGCACCCGAATGCGAAGCCTCTCCACTCCTCCGGGTCGAGGCCGACGTTGGCGAGGACCTGCGGGTCGACCATCCCGGCACCGCCGAGCTCGATCCAGCCCGTGAACTTGCACGTCCGGCAGCCCTGCATGTCGCAGATCGGGCACGAGACGTCGGGCTCGATCGACGGCTCCGTGAACGGGAAGAAGTGCGTCCGGAAGCGGACGCGGCGGTCGGCGCCGAAGAGGGCTCGCATCACGTGGAGCAGCGTCCCCTTCAGGTCCGCGAGCGTGATCGTGCGGTCGACCGCGAGACCCTCGAACTGGTGGAAGATCGGGAACCGCGTCGCGGTGATCTCGTCGCGGCGGTACACACGCCCGATCGAGACCATGTAGATCGGCGGCTTCTTCGCCTCCAGCGTGTGGATCTGCGAGGGGGACGTCTCGGTACGGAGAAGGCGCTCCGCGTCGAGGAAGAACGTGTCTCGGGGGGAGCGCGTCGGGTGCGCGGGCGGAAACGCGAGCTGGTCGAAGTTGTAGTGGACGGTCTCGACCTCGCGGTCGTCCACGATGTCGTAGCCCAGTCCGAGGAACGCGTCCTCGATCACGCGCCGCGTCAAGGTCGTCGGGTGCAGCGTCCCGAGTTGGTGCAGCTTGCCCGGGAGCGTCACGTCGACGACGTCCTCGGTCAGGCGGCGGTCGAGCTCGGCCCGCCGGAGCTCCTCCTCGCGCGCGTCGACGGCGCCCTCGATCCGCTCGCGGACCGCGTTCAGCGTCATCCCCGTCTCACGGTCGCGGACCTCGCGCAGCGCGAGCTTGAGCTCGCTCTTCCGCCCCAGGTACTCGACGCGGACCCGCTCGACGTCGTCCGCGGTGGCTGCGGCCGCGACCGCGGCCAGGGCTTCCTGCTCGAGCGCCTGGACATCCATGGAGGTGAGCGAGGTTACCAACGCCTCCGCGCCCGATTCACGGCCCCGGGGCCGGACGGCGCAGGGCTCCCACGTACACGCCGCCGAGCACGAGGAGCCCGCCGAGCACGAGCCCCGCTCCGATCGGCTCGTCGTCGAGCCAGGCGGAGAGGACGACGGTGACGATGGGCACGAGCACGAAGAGGTAGGCGAACCGCGAGGCCGGCCACCGCCCGAGCACGACGAGGTTCAGGACGAAGACCACTACCGTGCCGAACACGACGAGGTACGCGAGTGCGAGCCAGGTGTCGGTCTCCTCGGGCAGTGCGATCGCCTCGCCCACGACGAGCGAGGCGAGGATGAGGACGACCGCCCCCGCGGTGGTCCCGACCGCGTTCGTCGTCACAGGGTGGACTTTCGGGAGCCAGCGCACGAGCACGGCCGCCTGCGCGAAGCAGAGCGCGCTTGCGAGTGCCGCGAGCAGCGAGAGAAGCGGCACCGCCTCCCGCAGCGGCGCCCGCGACATGACGACGACCCCGACGAGGGCGACGATGGACCCGAGGAGCGCCGCAGCCCGAAGCCGCTCCTGGCGCTCCGCGACGGCGAGGACGAGGGTGAGCAGCGGGACGAGCGCGAGCAGGATCTGGCCGAAGCCCGCGTGCAGCTCGACGAGCGCGTAGTACGCGAGCGCGTACACCGCGCCGAACTGGAGCACGCCGTAGACCAGCGCGCCGCCGAGCGCGCGCCCACGCGGGAGCTCGAGCGGAGCGCGGCCATCAGGCCGACGAAGACCGCGGCCGCCAGCGCGAAGCGCAGGCCGGCCCCCCAGAACGGGTCGAGCTCCCGGTTCGAGAACCGGACACCGACGCCGTTGCCGCCCGCGAGCACGGCGCTCGCGAGGAACGCCGCGAGCGTGGCTCGTTCGTCGGCCTGCATCGGGCCATCTTCACCCGGCGGCTGCTTCAATCGTGCCGTGAGCGACTACGACGCCTTCGCCCCGATCTACGACGCATGGGCGTCGGACATGACGGAGGACGTCGCGTTCTACGTCGATCTCGCGGAGGAAGCCGAGGGGCCGGTCGTCGAGCTCGCCGTCGGTACCGGTCGAGTTGCGCTCCCGATCGCCGGGCAGACCGGCCGGAAGGTCATCGGGATCGACTCCTCGCCGGTCATGCTCGCAGTCGCGCGGGAGCGGGCCACGGAGGCGGGGGTCGAGCTCGAGCTCCGCGAGGGAGACATGCGCGAGCTCGCCCTCGACGAGGCGACCGACCTCGTCATCTGCCCCTACCGGGCACTCCTCCACCTCCCCACCTGGAAGGACCGGAGGCAGGTGTTCGAGCGTGTCGCCGCGGCCCTCCGTCCCGGAGGCCGGTTCGCGTGGAACGCGTTCGTGTTCGACCCCCACGTCGCGGTCGAGCTCGACGGCAAGGTTTACACGATCGGCGAGGTCGGGTACCGGAATGCCTACTTCCCGCACGACAACCGGATCGAGATCGTCCTCGAGTCGGGGCCGAGCGTCGGGCTCTGGTGGGTCTCCCGCAGCGAGTGGGAAGGCCTCCTGGACGTCGCCGGGCTCGAGACGGAAGCGCTCTACGGCTGGTTCGACCGCAGGCCCTTCGACGAGGGGAGCCGCGAGTTCGTCTGGGTGGCGCGGAAGCCGTCGTGACCAAGTACGACGCGATCGCCGGGATCTACGACCCGTGGAGCCGCTCGGTCACGGAGGACATCGCGTTCTACGTCGACCAGGCCCTCGCCGCGGGCGGGCCGGTGGTCGAGCTCGCCGTTGGGACCGGCCGGATCGCCGTGCCGATCGCGCAGGCCGGGGTCCCGGTGATCGGCGTCGACTCCTCGCCAGAGATGCTCGCCGCCGCCCGCGCGGCGGCGGAGTCGGCCGGGGTCGCCGACCTCCTCGACCTGCGCCTCGGCGACCTCCGCGAGCCGCCGGTCACCGAGCAGGTGCCGCTCGCGATCTGCCCCTTCCGCTCGCTCCTACACATGGAGACGGAGGAGGAGAAGCTCCGCGCGCTACGCGCCGCCCGCTCCCTCCTCGAGCCCGACGGGCGGTTCGTGTTCGACGTCTTCGCCCCGAGCCGCGAGGACATCGAGGAGACGCACGACCGCTGGCTCGAGTGCGAGCCCGGCATCTTCGAGCGGGCGGTCTGGGACGAGGGCACGCGGACGCTCTCGCTGTCGGTGCGCTCGGACGGCGGCGCCGCGACGACGTTCGGGCTCCACTGGCTCTCCGCGCCCGAGTGGCTCCGCCTGCTCGACGACGCCGACTTCGAGGTGGAGGCGCTCTACGGCTGGTTCGACCTGCGCCCATACGAAGACGAGGAGGACATGGTCTTCGTCTGCCGCCGGGCGCGAGCGGCCGGGTCCTAGAGGGGCTCGACCGCGTCGCCGAGCGCGATCTCGCCGCCGGCGACGACATGCGCGAGCATCCCCCGACGCCCGTCGAGCTCCTCACGGAGACCGTCCCGGAGCTCGTCCATCCGGTGGCAGGGGTCACAGACCATCGTGACCTCGAGCAGCGCCTCGCCGACGCGGACCTGCTGCCCGACCGGCCACGTGTGGACGTCGACGCCTTCCACCGTCACGTTCTCGCGGATCGCTCCCGGTTCGACGCCGACCGCGTCGAGGTGCTCCTTCGACACGAGCAGGACCTCGCGACGGGGCGGGTTCGCGTGCGCGCACCCCTCGAAGCCCTCGCTCTCGATTGCGCGGACGCGGTCTCGGGGCTCGGACCTGCCGCTCGCGCGCCCGGGCGACACGAAGAGACCGACGACGTTTGCCATCGGAGCAGCGTAGCCATAGAGTCGGACCCGCCGTGATCTGGCTGATCGTGCTCCTCGTGATCGTCGTCCTGCTGGTCCTGGCCGCGGTCGCGCTCTACAACCGGCTCGTCCGGCTGCGGAACCGCGTCGACAACGCGTGGGCGCAGATCGAGGTCCAGCTGAAGCGGCGCTGGGACCTGATCCCGAACCTCGTCGAGACGGTGAAGGGCTACGCGGCCCACGAGCGCGAGACGTTCGAGGCCGTGACGCAGGCGCGCGCCCGGGCGCAGCAGGCACAGACGCCCGGCGAGGTGGCGCAGGCGGAGGGGATCCTCGGCGCCGCGCTCGGCCGTCTCTTCGCCGTCGCCGAGGCCTACCCGGAGCTCCAGGCGGACGAGAACTTCCGGCAGCTCCAGACGGAGCTCGCCGAGACGGAGAACCGCGTCGCCGTCAGCCGCCAGGTCTACAACGACTCCGTCCTCACGTACCACAACGCGATCCAGACGTTCCCGGGAGTCGTCTTCGCGGGGCCGTTCGGCTTCAACCAGCGCGAGTTCTTCGAGGTCGAGGAGGCGGCGCAACGGGAGGCGCCGGTCGTCGACTTCTAGCGGGCGCGCTCGCGGCGGCCGCGCTCGTCGCTCTCGCCCTGCCCGAGTCCGCTCGGGCGGACTCGTTCTCGATGCTCTCCGCCGACGTCGGCATCGACGTGCAGCCGGACGGCTCCCTCGGGGTCAGCGAGCGTCTCGAGGTCGCCTTCTCGGGCGACTTCCATTTCGGCTACCGCGACATCCCCCTGCGTCCTGGCGAGTCGTTCGTGCGCCCGTCCGTCGTCGAGCGCGGCGTCGGGTACCGGCAGGGGGCGAAGACGGACCTCGAGCCGGGGCCGCTGCGCACGTTCGGGGTCGAGCGCAACGGCGATCGCGCGCGGATCGTCTGGTACTTCGAAGCCTCGAACGAGACGAGGGCGTTCACGATCTCGTACACCCTCACCGGCGTCGCAGTCGCGTACGACGACGTCGTCGACGTCAACCTCACGGTCTGGGGCGACCAGTGGGACGAGCCGCTCGCGCGGCTCGAAGCGGCCGAGAACGCACCCGGGGAGATCCTCCGCGGGTGGGGGAAGCCGGTCTGGGTGCGAGGCGACGTCGAGATCGGAGGCAACCGCGCGACGCTCCGGGCGGTGTCCGTCCCGGCCCGCCAGTTCGTCGAGTTGCGAACGCTCGTCCCGCGGGACGCGTTCACCTCGACGACCGGCATGCGCGTCGAGCGAGGGAACGCGTTCGACCGCATCGTCGCCGAGGAGCTCGCCGACGCCGAGGCGTACCAGCAGGACCAGGACCGCATCGACGACTGGGTCTCGCACCCCCTTCGCGCAGTGGGCGCGCTCGCGGCGGTCGCGCTCCTCCCCGCGCTCGCAGTGATCGGGGCGGTGTTCTGGATCTTCGGGCGCGAGCGGCGCACGGGCTACGACCGCGAGTACGAGCAGGAGCCCCCGACCGACACCGCGCCCGCGCTCGTCCCCGCGCTCTTGCGCCAGGGCGGGGAAGCCGGGTCGTACGAGTTCACTGCGACGCTGTTCGACCTGATCCGGCGCGGCGTCTACAAGGCGAAGCCGACGACGACCGAGCGGCCGATCTGGGGAGGGCTACGCTCGGAGACGGTCGCCGACCTCGAGCTCTCGGCCGGCACGAGGGACGAGCTCGGCCCATGGGAGGACAAGGTCGCGGACATCGTCGACGCCGTGCTCGACGGCGGGTCCGAGCGGCTGTCCCGCTTCCGCGACGAGATCGAGGACGAGCGGGAGTCGATGTCGACGCGCTTCCAGTCCTTCCAGAGCGCCGTCGGCAAGGAAGTCGAGCGGCGCGGCTGGTTCCGTTCGGTCGGAGCGCTCGCCCTCGCCGTCGCGATCGTCGCCTTCGCGGTCGCTGGGGGAGTCCTCGGCTGGCTCGCGCTGGACGGCTGGCGGACGGTGTACCCGCGCTTCACCGACGTCGTTCTGATCGCCGTCGCCGGCTGCCTGCTCGCCGGTGCGGCGCTGCTCTTTGCAACGCTCCTCTTCGCCCGCCGCGTCTGGCGCCGCAGGAGGAAGGCCGGGCAGCTCGAGGCCCAGCGGTGGGAGGCGTTCCGCCGCTACCTCACCGACTTCCCGCGCCTACACGAGGCGCCTCCTGCGACCCTCGAGCTCTGGGAGCGGTACCTCGTGTACGGCATCGCGTTCGGCATCGCGGAGCGTGTCCTGCAGGGGGCGCAGCTGCACATGCCCGAGGCGCTCCACGAGGCGAGCGCCGTCTACTGGATCTCGCCGAGCGGCGACCTCGGATCGGGCGCGACGAGCCTCTCGATCGGCGACCTCGCCTCCGGCTTCGGTGACGCCCTCGCTCCCCCGAACTCGGGCGGGAGCGGAGGCGGGGGCGGCTTCTCCGGCGGAGGCGGGGGCGGTGGTGGTGGTGGCGGCGGCGGGTTCGGCTAGCCGAGACTGGCCTCGTCAGGCCAGCTTGCGTCGAGCGACGCGCGGAGCGACCCTATACCCGTGGTTCCGGACGACGATGTGACGCTGATCATTCAGGCACTCTTCGACATCAGGACGGAACTACGACGAATCCGCGCGCTGCTGGAGGACGACGATGGCGAGCAAGGAGACGAAGAGGAGGATTCGGGAGGAAGTGGCGGCTGATCAGGCCCGCTACGACGAGGTGACTCGTCGGTTGAAGGACCGCATCGAGCGCGGGCAAAAGGTCGAGCGTCAGCCGCCCGAACGGCGCGAGAGCTCGTAGAGCGCGACCGCGCCCGCCATCGCGACGTTCAGCGACTCGGCCCCGCCGGGCAGCGGGATCGTCACCTGCCCGCCGCGGAGCTCCTCGGGCAGGCCCTCCCGCTCCGAGCCGAGGAGAAACGCGAGCGGCGGCTCCAGCTCGACCTCGGCGAGCGGCTCGCCGCC
>JBOHBB010000037.1:0-4328 GCA_050698135.1 Gaiellaceae bacterium | reverse complement strand
TCACCGTCCGCTGGTCGATGACCGTCCGCAAGCCCACCCGCTCCGCGTTCTCGCACGGCACGTTGACCGTCATGTCGTTGTGGAGGATCTGGATCGTCAGGTACTCGCGCACCTCGCCGAGCACCTCACGCTTCTCCTTCTTCACGACTGTGCCGGCCCCGTGATGCGGATAGACCACCTTGTCGCCGATGTCGAACAAGCCAGCCTCCCCGAGGTCCGAGTGCATGTGGTCAGAAAAAGTGCCGGCAGTCGTTTCCCTGCCGGCCACGCTCGAATGATAGCGGGTTTCTCACACCCCCTTAACGGAACCGCAACGGCCCTCGGGGAGGCGGGGAGCGACTAGGCGGCTGCGGCTTCGCGCTCCGGCACGGACGCCTCGAGGCCAGCTCGGAGCGCCGCTCGCAGCGTCTCGGCGGCGGCGATGCGAGGCCGATCCCGGACCGGTGTCCCCTCGGGGACGACCACCGTCGAGATGCCGAGCTTGCCGCACTCGTCGAGCCGCCGATCGGCCTGCGCCGCCGGACGGAGCCGTCCCGTCAGCCCGATCTCGCCGAACGCCGCCGCTCCCTCGAGCACCGCAACCCCCCGCGCCGCGGAGGCGATCGCCAACGCGATCGGGAGGTCACCCCCCGGCTCCTCGATCCTCACGCCGCCGGCGACGTTGACGAACACGTCCGCGCTCCCGAGGGCGAGCCCGGCGTGGCGGCCGAGCACGGCAACGAGCATGGCCAGCCGGCGCGGGTCGACTCCGGTGCCTACGCGCCTCGGCATCGCGAGGTCCGTCGGCGCGACGAGCGCCTGCACCTCGAGGAGCAGCGGCCTCGTCCCCTCGAGCACGCAGCCGACGGCCGCGCCGACCTCGCCCGGATGTGTCGTGCCGAAGAGCTCCGAAGGGTCCGGGACCCCGACGAGACCGGCCCCGGTCATCTCGAACACGCCGACCTCGTTCGTCGAGCCGAAGCGGTTCTTCGTCGCACGGAGGACGCGGTGCGCGTGATAGCGGTCGCCCTCGAACTGGAGGACGCAGTCGACGAGGTGCTCGAGCACCCGGGGCCCCGCGACGGCCCCGTCCTTCGTCACGTGCCCGACGAGGATCGTGGCGATTCCGGCTTCCTTCGCAACCCGGAGCAGGCGGCCCGCGGCCTCCCGCACCTGCGCGACCGAGCCGGGCGCAGAACCGAGCTCGGACGCATACAACGTCTGTACCGAGTCGATGACGCACACGTCCGGGCGCTCCTGCTCGAGGGTCGCGCAGACGGTCGCGAGCTCGGTCTCCGCGAGTATCCGGACGCCCTCGGCGCCGCCGAGGCGGACGGCGCGCAAGGACACCTGCGGGGCCGACTCCTCCCCGGTCACGAGGAGCGCGCGCCGGCCGGCGCGCGCGATCGCGCCGAGCGCGCTCAGGAGGAGGGTCGACTTCCCGACGCCAGGCTCGCCGCCCACGAGCACGAGCGAGGCCGGCACGATGCCGCCGCCGAGGACGCGGTCGAGCTCGGGCACGCCGCTCGAGATCCGCTCCGCCTCGTCCGCCGACACTGCTCCGAGCGGCACCGGGGAGCCAGCACGCACGCCCGGGGCCCCCTGGCGGCCGCCCTGGAGCTCCTCGACGAGCGTCCCGAACGCGTCGCAGCCCGGGCACTTCCCGAGCCACCTCGGGCTTGCCGTGGCGCACTCCGAGCAGACGTACTTGACGACGGCCTTCGCCATGCGAGCGAGCCTAGCGCGGGGTCCCGACGAGGGCCCTCCCGCGACTGTCGCGAAAGCGTGCCGATCCGGCGACGTGAGAACGGAGGGCGAGAGCCGCCGTCAGATGCGCTCAGTACGCTCGGAGCCCGGGTTGCAACTCGGGCCCGCGTGCATAAGAGTCCCGGGGAAACCCGCAGCAGGCGACGACTGAAAGGACGGGCCGCATGGAACGATTCAACGCCCTCGGGCGCGGAGCGCAGATCATGCTCGTGGGAGCCGTTCTCCTCCTGATCGACCTGTTCCTGCCCTGGCAGGACTTCGACGTGGGAGGGATCGCCGACGAGCTCGGGGTGGACGCGACCTGGAGCGGCTGGCACGGTTTCACGGGCGTGGTCCTCGGCCTGCTCACGATCGTGTTGCTCGCCTGGGTCATCGTGCGCCTCGCCTCGGTCAACATCCCACTGCCCGTCTCGACGGCGATGACCGCGGCCCTGCTCGGGACGCTGATCCTGATCTTCGCGATCATCAAGATCCTGACGATCCTCGGCGACGAGCAGACGATCTGGGCCTGGATCGGGCTCGTACTCGCGATCGTCGTCGCGGTCGGCGCCTGGCAGACGGTCCAGGAAGCAGGTGGGATCGACACGTTGAGGAGCGAGGTGCCGAGCATGTCGTCCTCCGACACGGCGGCGAGTACCGCTCCGCCGGCGGCCGCGCCGCCCCCGCCCGAGGCCTCCGCAGCGCCGGAGACGCCGTCCGAGGCGGCCCCTCCGCCGGAGCCCCCGGAGCAGAGCGACCGGGAGATGTAGCCGGACGCTCTCGCGACAACGATCCCTCGAAGCAGGGCCCCCGCTCGGGGGCCCTGCTCGTCTTCCGGCCTCTCGCGTATTCGCGGTTTCCGGAGTACCCTGCGACGTAGCCGTCGACGCAATCCGAAAACGAAAGGAAGCCGCCAATGGAGAGGTTCAAGGCCCTCTCGACCGGCCCGAAGCTCGTGCTCGTCGCGACCCCGCTGCTCCTCGTCAGCCTGTTCTTCACGTGGCAGAAGCTCGAGGTCGACTTCGGCCGCGCCGGCAGCGCGGAGGCGATGCTCGACGGCTGGGACTTCTGGGGCCTCTTGATCGGGTTCCTCACCCTCGGACTCACGTCGTTCGCGGTCGTCGCGTACCTGACCGACGTCGAGCTGTCCGAGGAAGTGCCCTGGGAGCGCCTCGTGCTCGGGGCGGGCATGGCGATCCTGGCTCTGACGGTGCTCAAGAACCTCACGGACGCCGACTCGGCCTGGGCGAGCTACGCGGGGGTGCTCCTCGCGGCGCTCGTAGCCCTTGGCGCCTATGAGACCTGGGCGGAGGCCGTCGGTCGGCCGTCCCTCGTCAGCCGCGTTCGCCGGCGGCGGGGAGTGGGCTCAGCCGCTTGACGAGCAGGGCTCGATCCTCACCCGGGCCGTCGTAGTCCCTGGCGACGCGGTCGACGTCGAAGCCGAGCGCGCGGTGGAACGCGACGGAGCCCTCGTTCGAGGGTGACGTCACGCAGCGGACGACGGACCGGCCCTGCGCCTGGACCTCGTCGAAGAAGTGCTCGTAGAGGTCGCGTCCGACTCCCTCGCCGCGGTGCTCGGGGGAGACCCCGACGAAGTGGATGTACGCCTCCTGCGGCTCCGTCTGCGAGAGGAACCCGCACAGGAACGCGACGAGGTCCCCGTCGTCGTCCTCCGCGACGAAGCTCGTCCCCTCGAAGTGGAGGAAGAAGAGCTGGGGCAGCATCGGAGCCATGTCCCTGCCGCCCCACCAGACGTTGACGCGCCCGATCACGCGGCCGTAGTCCGACGGCTTCGCGTGCCGGATCGTCACGGACATGCCGGGAGTGTAGGGACGAGCGGGCCTCGGCCCGACGAAGCGATGCGGCCTACGCGTCCTGCGCGGGCTCGTCGAGGTCGGGCTCGTCGGCCTCCTGCTCGTCGTCCGGTGCACCGACGGTCGCGGGGACGGCCGGCCCTTCGATGAGCCTGATCTCGACCGGCGGCTCGTCCTCGCCGGGAGCTTCGCGCCGGTCGATGACGACCGTCGAGGACGGCGTGAGCTCGCGCCCGAGGATGAAGTCCGCGAGCGGGTCCTCGATGAGCCGCTGGATCGCGCGGCGCAGCGGCCGCGCCCCCATCGCGGGGTCGTAGCCCTGCTCGACGAGCAGCTCGCGCGCGTCGTCCGTGAGCTCCACGACCGTGCCGTGCTTCGCCATCTCCTCGCGGACGCGCTTCATCATCAGGTCGACGACCTGGAGGATCTCGGCCTTCTCGAGCTTGTGGAAGACGATGACCTCGTCGATGCGGTTCAGGAGCTCAGGCCGGAAGACCTTCTTCAGCTCCGACATCACGCGCTCCTTCATCTCGTCGTACGAGAGGCCCTGCTCGTCTCCGAGGGAGAAGCCGAGCGTCTGGTTCTTCGAGATCTGCGCGGCGCCGAGGTTCGAGGTCATGATCACGATCGTGTTGCGGAAGTCGACCTTGCGCCCATGCGAGTCGGTCAGCTTCCCGTCCTCGAGGATCTGGAGGAGGATGTTGAACACGTCCGGGTGCGCCTTCTCGATCTCGTCGAGGAGGACGACCGAGTACGGCTTGCGGCGGACGGCCTCGGTGAGCTGGCCGC
>JBOHBB010000036.1:0-2885 GCA_050698135.1 Gaiellaceae bacterium | reverse complement strand
TGATGTGCCCCTCGCCGCGGTACTCGACGAGCGGGTCCTTCTGGGCGAACGCCCGCAGGTGGACGCCCTCGCGGAGGTAGTCCATCGCCTCGAGGTGCTCGCGCCATCGCTGGTCGACCGTCTGGAGGATGATGTAGCGCTCGACCTCGCGAGCGAGCTCCGGGCCGAGAGCCTCCTCGCGCTCGGCGTACGTCTCGAGCGCGTCCTCGACGAACTCCTCGGTCAACGCCTCGCGAGCCTTGACGTCGACTTCGTCCTGGAGCTCCTCGACGGTGATGTCCGTGTCGTAGAGCGACTGCATGCTCGTCACGAGCCCGCCGAGGTCCCAGTCCTCCGCGTATTCGGCGTCCGTGAACTGCGCGACGGTCGACTCGACCGTCTCCCGGATCCACTCGCGCACCTCGTCCGAAAGATCCTCGCCCTCGAGCACGCGCCGGCGCTGCTCGTAGATGACCATCCGCTGCGTGTTCATGACGTCGTCGTACTTGAGGACGTTCTTGCGCGCGACGAAGTTCTGCTCCTCGACCTTCTTCTGGGCGTTCTCGATCTGGTTCGAGAGGATCTTCGCCTCCATGGGCTGGTCGTCCGGGATCTTGAAGCGGTTCATGATGTTGTAGATCCGGTCGCCCGCGAAGAGGCGCACGAGGTCGTCCTGACCCGAGAGGTAGAAGCGCGTCTCGCCGGGGTCGCCCTGCCTGCCCGAGCGGCCGCGGAGCTGGTTGTCGATGCGGCGCGCCTCGTGGCGCTCGGTCCCGAGGACGTACAGGCCGCCGAGGTCGAGGACGCCCTCGCCGAGCTTGATGTCGACGCCGCGTCCCGCCATGTTCGTCGCGATCGTGACCGCGCCCTGCTGACCCGCGTCCTTGATGATCTCGCCCTCGCGCTCGTGCTCCTTCGCGTTCAGCACGTTGTGGTCGATGCCCTTGCGCTTGAGGAGCTCGGAGAGGTACTCGGAGGTCTCGACCGCGATCGTCCCGACGAGGACGGGCTGCCCCGACTCGTGGCGCTCGACGATGTCGTCGAGGACGGCGGCGAACTTGGCGTCCGGTGTCTTGAAGATGAAGTCGTTCTCGTCGAGGCGCGCGATCGGCTCGTTCGTCGGGATCTCGACGACGTGCAGGTTGTAGATCTCGACGAACTCCTTCTCCTCCGTCTTCGCGGTGCCGGTCATGCCGGCGAGCTTCTCGTACAGACGGAAGTAGTTCTGGAGCGTGATCGTCGCGAGCGTGACGTTCTCCTCGCGGATCTTCACGCCCTCCTTGGCCTCGATGGCCTGGTGGAGGCCCTCGCTCCACCGGCGCCCTTCCATGATGCGGCCGGTGAACTCGTCGACGATCTTGACCTCGCCCTCCTGGACGACGTAGTCGACGTCGCGATTGTACAGCGACTGCGCCTTGAGGGCCTGCATGAGGTGGTTCACGAGGATGACGTTGCGTGGGTCGTAGAGGTTCTCGATCCCGAGCGCGTGCTCCACCTTCTCGATCGTCACCTGCGCCGGCGAGACCGTCTTGAACTTTTCGTCATAGAGGAAGTCGGCGCCCGAGAGCTCGGTCTCGTCCTCGCCCTTCGCGGATTTGCGCGTCGCCGGTGCGCCCTCGAGGTCCTTCACGACCCGGGCGAACTGGTAGTACGTCGCGGCCGCCGTCTCGGGCTCGCCGGAGATGATGAGTGGCGTCCGCGCCTCGTCGATCAGGATCGAGTCGACCTCGTCCACGATCGCGAACGAGTGGCTGCGCTGGACGACGCCGTCGAGCGACACCGCCATGTTGTCGCGGAGGTAGTCGAACCCGAACTCGGAGTTCGTCCCGTACGTGACGTCGCACCCGTACGCCTGCCGGCGCTCCGCGAACGGCATGAGGTTCTGGATGAAGCCGACGGTCGTCCCGAGGGCCTCGTAGACCGGCTGCGTCCACTCCGCGTCCCGCTTCGCGAGGTAGTCGTTGACGGTCACGAGGTGCACGCCGCGGCCGGCGAGGCCGTTCAGGTAGAGGGGCTGCACGGCGACGAACGTCTTGCCCTCGCCGGTCTTCATCTCGGCGATATCGCCCTCGTGGAGCGCGATCCCGCCCATCAGCTGCACGTCGAACAGCCGCACGCCGATCGTCCGCTTGAACGCCTCGCGGACGGCTGCGTAGGCCTCGAAGATCAGGTCCTCGAGGGTTTCCCCGTTCTCCAGCCGCTCCTTGAACTCCGCGGTCTTCCCGCGAAGCTCGTCGTCCGAGAGCGCCTCGAACTCGGGCTCGAGCGTGCCGATGTACGCCGCGTGCTCGCGCAGCCGCTTGAGGCGCCGTCCCTCGCCCAGGCGGAGGACGCGCTCGAACTTGCCGAAGGACTGGGTCGGCACGGGACTAGGGTAGCGGGTCGGCCTCGACCGATCCCGCGACGGCCGCCGAGGTGCCAGCCCGCTACAGCGCCAGGACGAGGACCTCCCAGAGGTCACCGTCGAGCCGGTGCGCGTGCGCCGCGTAGGGCCCGCGCTCCCGGGAGGCCGCGAGGCGCTCGAGTGCGGACGCTCTCGACGGCGCGGCGGGGACGCCGTCCACCACGAGCGCCGTGCCGCCGCCGTCCCAGGTCAGCTCGAGGTTCTCGCCACCGGGGTCGGGTCGGAGCTCGGCGACCTCGATCGCGCGGGCGCCGGCGACCCACAGCTCGTCGCGACGGACCGCGACGGCCCGGTAGGGAGGTGCGATGGCGCCTGCGAGGGCGTCCGTCAGTGGAGTCGGGTCGAAGCCGGGCGGCGCGGCCTCGACCACCACCGTCGTGTCGGGAAGGACGACGAGCTCCGCCTCGTCACCGGCGTCGCCGGCGGCCTCGATCGTGACGACCGCGTCCCACTCGCGCTGCCGCGCGAGCCCCGTGATGCCGGCCTCCAGCCAGTGCCGGCC
>JBOHBB010000035.1:0-10412 GCA_050698135.1 Gaiellaceae bacterium | reverse complement strand
AAAGAGCTCCGCCACCTCGGGGTCCGAGATCTGGCAGTCGGCGAGCTTGCCCGGAAGCGAGTTCGACTCGAGGGCGCTCTTCCGCCGCGTCAGCTCACGCGCCTTCCGCGCAGCCTGCCGCGCATTGCGGGCGGCGATCGCCTTCTGGACGATCTGGCGAGCCTCGGTCTTGTTCTCCTCGAGGAACTCACCCAGCCGCTGATTCACGACCCGCTCGACGAGGCCGGCGACTCCCGGGTTTCCGAGCTTCGTCTTCGTCTGCCCTTCGAACTGCGGATTGCGGAGCTTGACGGAGATGACGGCGGCGAGCCCCTCGCGGACGTCCTCTCCCTCGAGGTTGTCCTCCTTCTCCTTGAGCAGCCCCTTGTCGCGCGCGTAGCGGTTCAGCGTCCCCGTGAGCGCTGCCTTGAACCCGGAGAGGTGCGTGCCACCCTCCGTCGTGTTGATGTTGTTCGCGAACGAGAAGACGGACTCGACGTACGAGGTGTTCCACTGCATGGCCACCTCGACCTGGCTGTCGTCGACCTCGCCCTCGAAGTACACGACGTGCTTGTGCACCGGGTCCTTCGCGTCGTTCACGTGCGCGACGAAGTCCCTGATCCCGCCCTCGTAGTGGAACTCCTCCGTCTTGCCGCCCGCGCGCTCGTCGCGGAGGACGATGCGGAGGCCCCGCGTGAGGAACGCCGTCTCGCGCAGACGCTGCGAGAGCGTCGCGGCGGCGAGCTCCGTCTCCTCGAACACCTCCGGGTCGGGGAGGAACGAGATCGTCGTCCCGGACTCGCCCTTCCCCGCGACGCCGGTGGCCTCGAGGGCGGTCGTGGGCTCGCCGCGTGCGAACTCCTGCCGGTACACCTTCCCGTCCCGCCGCACCTCCGCGACGAGCCACTCCGAGAGCGCGTTCACGACGGAGACACCGACGCCGTGGAGGCCGCCCGAGACCTTGTATCCCTCGCCGCCGAACTTGCCGCCGGCGTGGAGCTTCGTCAGGACGACGGTCAGCGCGGGCAGCCCCTGGTCGGCGATCACGTCGACCGGGATCCCCGCGCCGGCGTCCCTGACGGTCACGGAGTCGTCCGGGTGGATCGTCACGTCGACGAGGTCGTTGCGGCCGGCGAGGGCCTCGTCGACTGCGTTGTCGACCACCTCGTAAACGAGGTGGTGGAGGCCTCGCGGGCCCGTCGACCCGATGTACATCCCGGGGCGGAGACGGACCGGCTCGAGCCCCTCGAGAACGGTGATGTCTTTTGCGGTATAGGCTGCTTCGGCCATCAAAAAAGCCCTGCAAATCGCCATATTGCGGGGCGAAGATAGTCTATCAGAAACCGCGGCCGGACCGGGCTCTCGAGAGGCTTGCTCGGGCGGCCCGAGAGACGAGGTCGCGGAGCTCCGGATCGTCGATCGCGGAGGCCAGCGCCTCGGCCTCCGCGACGGCCTCCGAAGTGGCTCCCGGATCCTCGTGCGCAACGTCTGCGGTGGGCTCGGGAGCCCCTGGCTCGGGGACCGGGCCGACCCGAAAGCGGAGAGCGGCCGGGGCGTCGGGGCCGAGGACGGCGCCGAGTCGAGCGGCGATCTCCGGCGCGAGCCGGTCGAGCTCGAAGGCCCAGGTCGCGGACGTCGTCGCGACGTGCAGGGTGCCGTCCCGTCCCAGCCGGAGCGGCCACGCCTGGCGGGCGACGGCCTCCCCGACCGCCTGCGGCCAGGCGGCGGTGATCCCTGCCAGCGCCAGCACGTGCCCGCGCCCCTTCTGCGAGAGCTCGCGCTCGACGTCCCTTCCGATCCGCTCCATCAGGTGACCCGGACCTCGCCCGCCGAGACGACCAGGTGCTGTGCCGGCTCCGCCGGCAACGCGCGTGCGGAGGTCGTCGTCACCATCGTCTGGCCGCCCACCGCCACGATCTCGGCAAGCGAGCGCCTCCGCTCGTCGTCGAGCTCCGAGAGCACGTCGTCGAGCAGGACGAGCGGGCGGGCGGCGGACTGTCGGGAGAGCGCCTCGGCCTCCGCGAGGACGAGAGCGAGGACCGCGATCCGCTGCTCCCCCTGCGATCCGAAGCTACGGAGGTCGCGGCCGCCCGAGCGGAGTGCGATGTCGTGGAGATGGGGGCCGGCGCCCGTGGCACCGCGTTCGACGTCCCTGTCGAGCCGGCCATCGAGCTCGGCGGCAGTCGGCGACTCGCCTTCGTAAGAGGCGGTCGCAGACGCCAGCCCGAGGCGGTCGGCGAGTGTCGCGAACGGACCCTCGAGCGCCCCGAGCGCCGCCCTCCTCGCGTCCACGAGCTCGGCGCCGAGCGATGCGACGGCCTCCGTCCAGGGGTCGAGCGCAGCACGGGACGAGAGACCCGCGGCCAGGCGTCGGAGCGCCGCGTTCCGTTGGCCGACGACCGCGGCGTACTCGACGGAGAGCGTCGCCTTCGCCGGGAAGAGCCTGCCGAGCGTGCGGTCCAGGTACGCCCTGCGGGGCGCCGGGCCTCCCTTGACGACTGCGAGGCGGTCGGGCGTGAACACGAGCGTCTGCAGCTCGTGCCGCATCTGCTCCGCGGAGCGGAGGATGTCTCCGTTCAACCGCGCACGGCGCGCCTCCTGGGCGTGGAGGACGACATCCGCTGCGAAGCGACGGTCCCCGTTCAGGCCTCCGAGCGTGATCCGGCCGGCGTCCGCCCCGAAGCGGATCAGCTGCGCGTCGCTCCTCGCGCGGGGGGAGAAGCCCTGCGTCCCGACGTGCAGAGCCTCGAGGAGGTTCGTCTTCCCGGCGCCGTTCGGGCCGCTGACGAGCACGACCCCGGGCTCGAGCACGAGCTCGAGGCGCGGATACGAGCGGAAGTCCTGTAGCGTGATCTCGCGGACGATCAGGCCCGTTTGCTTCAGCCTGCGAGGCGGATCGGCATGATCAGGTACCAGAAGCTCTCGTCCGGCGAGACGATGAGCCCCGGGCGCAGAGGGTTGATCAGCTTCAGCTGCACCGACTCCGCGGACACCGCCTCGAGGCCGTCGCGCAGGAAGTCGGGGTTGAAGCCGATCTCGAGCGGGTCGCCCGCGTAGTCGATCGGCAGCGACTCGTGCGCCTCGCCGACGTCCTGCGTCTGAGCCGACACACCGAGCTCGCCCTCTGCGAAGCGCAGGCGGAGCGGGGCGTTCCGCTGGGCCATCACGCCGGCCCGGCGGATGACGCTCAGCAGCGGTTCCCGTGCCGTCGTCACCTCCGCCTCGAACGTATCGGGCAGAAGCTGGTCGTACTTCGGGAACTGCCCGTCGATCCGGCGGCTCGTGAGCCACACGTCGCCGGCGGCGAAGATGATGTGGTTCTCGTGGCCGCCCAACTGCACCTCGCTCGCGCCTGCCGCGAGCCGCGCGAGCTCCTGGAGGGCCCGTGCCGGGATGATCGCCTCGAGGTCGGGACCGGAGGCTTCGAGCGCCGTCTCCTTCACCGCGAGACGGTACGAGTCGGTTGCGGCCATGACGAGCTTGTCGCCCTCGAACTTCACGAGGATGCCCGTGAGCACCGGGCGGGACTCGTCGCGGGAAGCCGCCCGCGCGACCTTCTCGATCGTCGCGAGCAGCGCCGGCGCCGCGATGGCGTGGAGGGGCACGTCGAGCGGCGGCAGGCGCGGGAAGTCCTCGGCGCTGAAGACGTTCAGCTTCGACGAGTGGCTGCCCGAGGACACGGCGAGGGTGCCTTCGCCCTCCTCGTGCACGAGCGTCACGGTGTCGTCGGGAAGGAGACGCGAGAGGTCGGTCAGCAGCCGTCCGGGCACGACCACCGCACCGTCGCCGACGACGTCTCCCGTGACCGTCGCCCGCAGCGAGATCTCCATGTCGGTCGAGGCCAGCGTGAGCTTTCCCTCCTCCGCCTGGAGGTGGATCCCGCTCAACACCTGCACCGCACCGCGGGACGACACGCCGCGCGAGACGACCCCGAGCGCCTCGGCGAGGTCGCTCCTCGCGCAGGTCGCGCGTAGCTCGGTGGAGATCGCCATGTCTGTGTTCATTACTGAAGAGATATGAAGGTCGTAGTACTAGTAGGAGTGTGAACGACGGGGAAGATGGGGGGATTGTGCGGGATGAGCGGGGAAAACGCGTGTGGACGAGCCTGTGCGCCAGCACCCACGGGTCCCACAGGCAGCTCCGAGCCGTCGCGCGGGACCCCCACCTTCACCGCGCCTGCTTGATACGCGCCGTCAACTCTTGCACGAGGTTGTACACAGAGCGGTCCTCGAGTATGAGGCGCGTGATATTCGACGTCGCGTGGATGACGGTCGTATGGTCGCGCCCGCCGAACTCCTTGCCGATCTTCGGCAGCGAGGAGTCCGTCAGCTCGCGGGAGAGGTACATCGCGACCTGACGGGGGTACGCGACCGCCTGCGAGCGGCGCGGGCTGACGAGCTCCTCGAGCGTGACGCCGAAGCGCTCGGAGACCGCTTCCTGGATCCGTGGGATCGTCACCTCCGGCGCTGCGCTCCCTTGCGGGAAGACGTCCTTGAGGACGTGCTCGGCGAGGTCGACCGTCATCGGACGGTCGGTGAGCGACGAGAACGCGACGACACGCGTGAGCGCACCTTCGAGCTCGCGGATGTTCGACGAGACGCGTCCGGCAATGAGCGTGAGCACCTCGGGGTCGGTCACCGCGATCCGCTCGGTGTTCACCTTCTTTCGCAGGATCGCGATGCGGGTCTCGAGGTCGGGCGGCTGGATGTCCGTGAGAAGTCCCCACTCGAACCGTGAGCGGAGTCGCTCCTCGAGCGTCGCGATCTCGCGCGGCGGACGATCGGAGGAGATGATGATCTGGGCGCCGCCCTCGTAGAGCGAGTTGAACGTGTGGAAGAACTCCTCCTGGATCCGTTCCTTGCCCTCGAAGAACTGGATGTCGTCGATCAGCAGGAGGTCGTAGTTGCGATAGCGCCGCTTGAATCCCTCGATGCGCTTGTCGCGGAGCGAGTCGATGAAGTCGTTCATGAACGTCTCGCTCGTCACGTAGCGCATCGTCAGCCGACGTGAGTGCTGCTTGACGTAATGGCCGATCGCCTGCAGGAGGTGCGTCTTGCCGAGGCCCGTGCCTCCGTAGATGAAGAGCGGGTTGTACGCCTGGGCCGGCGCCTCCGCGACCGCGAGCGCCGCCGCATGTGCGAACCGGTTGGACGAGCCGATGACGAAGAGGTCGAACGTGTATTTCGCGTTGAGCTCGATCTCGGGCGACCCGCGATCCCCGAGCTCGGGAGCGTGCTCGCGCTGAGGCGGCCCGGTCGACGGACCCGTCGGTCGCCCGGCGGGCGGAACGGCGCCCCGCTCCACCGCGAAGGACACGAGGACGTCGTGCCCGAGCGTCTCGCGCGCGGCGCCTGCGACGAACCCCTGGAAGTGGCTCTCGATCCAGTCCCGGGTGAAGTCGTTCGGAACCGCCACGACGAGCCCGTCGTCGCCGAGAGACTGCGGCTCCGCGTGCGCGAACCAGGTGTCGTAGGTCGTCTCGCTGAGCGTCTCGCGCAGCCTGCCGGCGATGGCATCCCAGAGGCTGTCGGCGCTCGTTCCTGTCGCGTGCTCCACCCGTCCTCGAGCTCGTCGCGGTCCCGCAGAAGGCGCGAGCATAGCAGCGTTCCCGCGACCCCTCAACGGGCCGCTGGGCGCCGCCTGTGGATGAATAACCGCCATATTTGCAGGGATTTACCGCATTCCACATACTTCTCCACAGGTGTGGAAAGTGTACGCGCCGTTCGCTTGCCGGGCAACAGAGAGCCGTCCTGAGCAGCGATTTCCACCCTCCACGCCATCGCGGCTTCTGTGGAAAAGTTGGGCGGAGAAGACGTCGTCTATACTCCGCTGCTCGGCCGATCCGGGGCCACTTCTCCCACCACTCACCGACGTGAAACGCACCTACCAGCCGAACGTCCGCCGTCGCAAGCGCAGGCACGGCTTCCGGGCACGGATGTCGACCCGGGGCGGCCGCGCGATCCTGAAGCGGCGTCGCGCAAGAGGGCGCAAGCGTCTCTCCGCCTGAGGGCGCTACGCCCGTGCAGCGACGCCACCGGCTCTCCCGCTCGCGGGACTTCGACGCCGTCTACAGACGCGGGACGTCTGCGTCGACCCGGTACCTCGTCCTGCACTGGTTCCCGCGCGAGGAGGACGAGGACGGCCCGTCGCGGCTCGGCCTCGCGGTGCCGCGCTCCGTGGGCTCCGCGGTCGTGCGCAACCGGATGAAGCGCCTCCTGCGCGAGGCCTGGCGCGAGCTGCTCCCGGGCGTCCCCGCCGGGCACGACTACGTCCTCGTCGCCCGTCCCGGCCTCGCCGAGCCGGCGGAGGCGCGGGGGCGCGAGTGGCTCGTGGCGGAGGTCTCGGAGGTCCTCGCGAAGGTGCAGACGTGAAGTACCTCGGGATCGGGCTCGTCCATGCCTGGCGTTGGACGTTCGGACTGCTGACGCCGAGCGGCACCTGCAAGTACCACCCGTCATGCTCGCAGTACGCCCTCGACGCGTTCCGCGAGTTCGGGCTCGTCCGCGGTGCGGTGCTGGCGTGCTGGCGGGTCCTGCGCTGCAACCCCTGGAGCCATGGGGGAGTCGACTACGCCCACGACCAGGGCGTCTTCCCGCTCCACCGTTCTCGCAAGGCGCGCACGTGATCGTCGGGGGGATCCTGTCTCCGATCGAGAACGTCCTGACGGACGTCCTCACGTGGCTCCACGACTCGGGCGGCCTCACGTGGGCGTGGTCGATCGTCGCCTTGACGGTGATCGTGCGCGTCCTCCTGGTGCCGCTCGCGATCCGGCAGATCCACTCGATGCAGAGCCTCCAGCTGCACGCGCCGGAGATGAAGGCGATCCAGCAGCGCTACAAGTCGGACCGGCAGAAGCAGAGCGAGGAGCTCATGAAGTTCTACCGGGAGAACAAGATCAACCCATACGCCTCGTGCCTGCCGATCGTCTTCCAGATCCCGATCTTCATCGCGCTCTTCTACGTGCTGAAGGACTTCGAGAAGGAGATCTTCCCGCAGTTCCCAGAGTCGACGCTGCAATGGCTGAACCTCGTCGACATCACCGAGCCGACGAAGGACGGCTGGGGCCCGGTGCTGCTCGTCGTCTACGTCGCGAGCCAGCTCACTTCGACCTGGCTGATGTCGACGCAGATGCAGTCGACCGCGCAGCGCGTGATGATCATGGTGCTCCCCATCGTCTTCATCCCCTTCATCCTCAACTTCCCGTCCGGGCTCATGATCTACTGGCTGACCACGAACCTCTGGACGACCGGCCAGGGCATCGTGACCCGCCGCTTGATGCCGAGGCCGAGCGTGCCGCCGAAGAGATCGAGTCGGACACCGCCGAAGGAGGAGCCCTCCCCCGCCGAAGGGGCGGACGCGACCGCTGCCGCGCCGACCTCGGGCGGGGCCTCGTCTGCTCCGCGCCGCGTGCGCAAGAAGAAGAAGGGCGGGAGGCAGCGGAGATGAGCGAGAACGGCACGATCAGGGTCGAGGCGACCGGCGAGACGGTCGGCGAGGCGAAGTGGGCGGCTCTGCGGCAGCTCGAGCAGCTCGTCCCCGGCCTGGATCGCGAGAGCGTGGAGTTCCAGGTCGTGACGGAGGGGGAGCGCGGCCTCCTGGGAGTCGGCTACACGCCGGCGCATGTCGTCGCGACTGCTGCGGGCGCGGCGGCCCGCGAGGCCGAGAGCGGGGCGACCGCGGCTTCTCGTGAGTTCGTGGAGCGCATCGCCGCGGCGATCGGCGCGAGCGTGACCTCGTCCGTCAGCGAACGCGAGGGCGTCGTGACCGTGACGTGCTCGGGCCCGGATCTCGGTCTCCTGATCGGAAAGCACGGTCAGACGATCGACGCGATCCAGTACCTCGCGAACGCTGTCGCGCGAGCGGCGGGAGAGTCCCACGCGGTCGTCGTCGACGCCGCTGGCTACCGGGCACGCCGCACGGCGTCGCTGGAGGCGGTTGCGCAGCGGTCCGCGCGACGTGCGGCGGCCACCGGGCGCAGGGTCGACCTCGAGCCGATGACGGCGGTCGAGCGGAAGATCGTCCACGAGGCGCTGAAGGACGATCCCGAGGTGGAGACCGCGAGCGAGGGCTCGGAGCCGAACCGGTACGTCGTCGTCGTGCCGCGGCACTCCGCTGTCTGACATGCCCTCCGAGCTCCTCGAGCGGTGGCTCGGGGAGCTGCTCGCGACGCCCGGCCTGACGTCGATCGACGACATCGCAGAGGCTCGACGGGTCCTGCTCGACGACGCGCTGCGGGCGACGAGCGTCGTCCGCGACGCCGGCGGCCCCGTCGTGGACGTCGGCTCGGGCGGCGGCTCACCCGGGATCCCACTCGCGGCGACCCTGCCGGCCCTCAGCTTCACGCTGGTCGAGGCGGAGCGCCGGAAGTGCGAGCTCCTGCGCCGCATGACCGTGGAGCTCCCGAACGTCGAGGTCGTCTGGGGCCGGGCCGAGGAGCAGAGCACCGACGCGTTCGCAGTCGCGCTGGCGAAGGCGCTCGCGAAGCCGCCCGTCGCAGCGGAGCTGTGCCTGCCGCTCGTCCGCGAGGGGGGAGTCGCTGTGCTGTGGGTCGGCGAGACGGCCGATCCGGAGCAGGTGTCGCGGGTCGCCGACCGTCTCGCGGCCTCACTCGAGGACGACCGAGCCGGGTTGTTCGTGCTCCGGAAACTCGGGCCTACACCCGCGGGGTTCCCGCGCCGGCCGGGCATGGCGAAAAAGCGTCCGCTCGCCTAATCGGCATCGATCCAGAAAGCGCGGTAGGCGATTCGCAGGTCGGGATGCGGGCGCTCTGCCCGGCCGGCGATGCGGAATCCCTTCCCGGCGGAATCCCGGCTGCTGTCCGAGCCTCCCTCCGGCGTCATGGCGGCAAGGTAGGCCGGCACCACGAGGCCCGCCATCGCCACGTGCCAGCCCGCGTCGTCGAGCTCGCCCCGTGCGTACGCCACGTCGATCGCGGCGACACCTCCCGCCAGCCCCGCTCCTTCGCGGCCTCGAGCTCCTCGTCCGGCACGAGCCGAGGGTAGACCGAAGCGTCCGGCGTCGTCACTAGCCTGGACTGGTGCCCGCCCGGGTCTATGCGGTCGCCAACCAGAAGGGCGGCGTCGGGAAGACGACGACCGCCGTGAACGTCAGCGCCTGTCTGGCCGAGGCAGGGGAGCGCGTGCTGCTGATCGACCTCGACCCACAGGCGAACGCCACCTCCGGGCTCGGCCTGCGTGCCAACGGCGTGTCGACACACGACCTGCTGGACGGCGTGCCGCTGAAGGAGCTCACGAAGCCCTCTGGCCTCCCGAATCTCGACGTCGTCGTGGCGAAGAGCGACCTCGCAGCCGCCGCCGTCGAGCTCTCGGCTCGAGAAGGCGGAGAGCGATACCTCGCAGAGGCCCTCTCGGACACGCTCGGGCCGTACTCCTTCGTCTTCCTCGACTGTCCGCCGTCGTTCGGGCCGCTGACCGTGAACGCGCTCGCGGCCGCGACCAGGGCCCTCGTCCCGGTCCAGGCGGAGTACTACGCTCTCGAGGGCCTCTCCCAGCTGCTGGGCACGATCAACCTCGTCAAGGCGCGACTGAACCCCGACCTCGCCGTGGCAGGCATCCTCCTCACCATGGCCGACGGCCGGACGCGGCTCGCGGCCGAGGTCGAGGCGGAGCTGCGGCGGCACTTCACCGACCTCGTCTTCACGACGACCGTGCCCCGCTCGGTTCGCCTCGCAGAGGCGCCGAGCCACGGGCTTCCTGCGATCGCCTACGACCGGCGCTCCGCCGGCGCGCAGGCCTACTGGAAGGTGGCGATGGAGCTTGTCGAGCGTTCCTAAGGAGCGCCGCGGCCTCGGCCGTGGCCTCGAGGTCTTGTTGGGCGAGGGCGGGCAGCCGGAGCTGCTCCACCTCTCGGTCGAGTCGATCCATCCCAACCCCCGCCAGCCGCGGCGACGCTTCGAGCCCGAGGCTGCGAATGGCCTCGCCGCGTCGATCAGGCACCAGGGGATCCTCCAGCCGATCGTCGTCCGTCGGAGGGAGGAGGGCGGCTACGAGCTCGTCGCCGGCGAGCGCCGCTGGCGTGCGGCCAGGTCTGCAGGCATCCCCACGCTGCCCGCGCTCGTGCGGGACGTGGACGATCGCGACTCCCTGCTCCTCGGCCTCGTCGAGAACGTCGCGAGGGAGCAGCTGTCCCCGGTCGAGGAGGCACGCGCCTACGCATCCCTCGTCGACGAGTTCGAGCTCTCTCTCGGCGAGCTCGCCGAGCGGGTCGGGCGCTCGAAGTCGGGCGTGTCGAACCGTCTGCGGCTGCTCGAGCTGCCCGAGGAGGTGCTGTGGATGCTCGCGCGCGGCGACCTCAGCGAGGGGCACGCACGAGCGGTCCTCTCGCTGCAGGACGACGACGCGCGGCGCCGGCTCGCTCGCCGGATCGTGCAGGAGGGTCTCACCGTCCGTGCCGCCGAGCGTGCCGCCCAGAAC
>JBOHBB010000034.1:0-2686 GCA_050698135.1 Gaiellaceae bacterium | reverse complement strand
TGCGGCATCCGCGCGAGATCGGTCCAGACAGCGTTGCCGGAGATGTCCTTGCCGAGCCAGACGGCGAGCGGGCTGGCGGTCTTCGGCAGGTCGTCGTAGATATCGCCGAGGGTGACGAGGTTCGGCGTCAGGTTGGGGACCTCGACACCGACGGCCTGCTTGCCGGGGATCGGCGCGAGGATTCGGATCTCGGTCGTGGCGAGCGCGTACGAGAGGTCGTCCTTGAGGGCCGAGACCTTCGACATCTTCGTCCCCGGGGCGAGCTGGAGCTCGTAGCGCGTCACGCGGGGGCCGACGATCTGGCCGACCACCGAGGCCTGGACGCCGAAGTCGGAGAGCGCCTGCACGAGCGCGTGCGCGACCTGGGCGCTCGCTTCCGGCGGCGCGGCGCCGTTCGTACCCGACTTGCGGAGCAGGTCCCGGTCGGGGAGCTGATAGTCCTGGACCGCGGGCGAGGCGTTGAAGAGGCTCTCCCGGTCCGGCGTCTCCTCGGTGTCGACCTCCGGGAAGGGGATCAGCGGCGCGGGATCGGTCGTTCCGACCACGTCCGGGTAGTCGGAGGCGCCGTCGACGAGCGAGAGCGGAGCGGCGTTGGCGGTCGAGATCAGCTCGGGCGGCTCGTGGACGACCTCGCGCGACGGGCGGTCGAGGGAGCGGCGCGCGGCATGCGCACCTCGGCGGATCAGCGCGCCCGCGGAGGCGCCGCTGAGCAGCAGGATCCCGGCGACGATGCCGAGGACGCCGATGATCGCGACCCCGGTGCCGCCCACGGCGAGGCCGAGAGCATCGCCCAGAGCCGTCCCCAGGTAGCCGCCTTCGCTGCCAAGGGTCAGGAGGAGCCCGATGCCGAGCACAACGAGCCCCGTGCGGAAGGGACGAACGTCGACGAGGTCGCTGCGGCCGACCATGAGGCCGCCGACGACGACGAGCACGATCGGCAGCGCGAAGGCCGCCCCGCCGACGAGCGCCTCGAGCCCGTCCCCGATCCGGCCGCCGACGTAACCACCGTCCCAGCCGGCCCAGAGCACCGAGCAGAGGAACAGACCGAACGCGACGAGGACGAGCCCGACGAGCTCAGGGTGGTGATGCCCGCGGGTCTTCGTCTTCCTCTTCGCGCGCTTCGTCTTCCTCACGCGCGCGGGCGCGCGAGGCTTGAGCACGCGTTTCGTGCGTCGCCGCGCCATGGGCGCTGGTTCGACGCCTTGCGCCGAAGCCCTTTACGGAGAATCAGGCGGCGAGGGCCCGAAGGTCGTCGAGCGCGCCGTTGAGGAGGTTCTCGCGAAGGTCGAAGAGTCCCGCCCAAAGGTCGGACGGCTCGGGGGCCGAGCGCATCCGCGCTGCCGTCGCGAGCCCTTCAAGCGCCCGCACGAGAACAGCGAGCTCGAGATATGCCTGCGCGACCCGCACCGGCGACGCGTGCACCCCCGCCCGCTTCAGGACGGGCTGCCACTCGACGAGCTCCGCGCGACCGGGTTCGCCGTACCACGAGCGGCCCTCGGCCTGGTCGGCCTCCAACTCGAGCAGATAGCGCCCCAGCGGACGCTCGAGGCCGGTGAGGGCAGTTTCGGCTCGCTCAGCTGCTCGCCGCAGCGCGGCCTCCCGTCCACCGGGGGTCGAGGGAGCGGCATCTCCTCTGGCCCACCGTTCCAGAAGCCGGCAGAACGCGAGCGCGGAAACCTGGCACGCGCGGAGCTGCGCGACGAGTCGCTGAGCCGTCGCGCCGTCGGGCGCGTAGTCGACGAGGAGGTCCGGCCAACCGGGCTCGCGTCGGACGATGCTCACGTGCTCCGACCTTGCGGGACCCGCTCTCGTGTTCCTTGGGCGCGTAGCGCGCTCATGACCGCACTATGACTGATCGCGGGGACTACGCAGCCGGTCAGACCTCGACGATCACCGGAAGGATCATCGGGCGCCTCCCCGTTCTGTCGTAGATCAGCTGCGCGAGCTCGTCGTGCAGGTGCTCCTGGAGGAGCTTGATCTCCGTGATGTCCTGGTCGAGGCATTTGTTCAGGACCCGGGCCGACTCGTCCCGGAGCTCGTCGATCAGCGGCTCCGACTCGCCGAAGCCACGCACGATCAGCTCCGGCGGGCCCTGGGGCCGGGCACCGTTCGTCCCGACGGTCGCGACCACGATCAGCACCCCGTCCTCGGACATGTGCCGCCGGTCGCGGAGCGCGACGTCGCGCCCGTCCCCCACTCCGAGCCCGTCCACGAACGTGACACCGGTCTCGACGCGGTCGACGATTCGCGGACCGCTCTCGTCGAGCTCGACGACGGACCCGTTCTCGGCCATCACGATGGAGCCGGCCGGCACGCCGCCTTCTCGGGCCAGCTGCGCGTGCGCGGCCAGCATCCGGAACTCCCCGTGCATCGGCATCACCGCCTTCGGCCGGACGAGCCCGATCACGGTCCGGATCTCCTCCGCGTTCCCGTGCCCCGACACGTGCACGGGAGCGATCTCCTGGTGGAGCACTTCCGCCCCACCCTTCGCCAGTCGGTTGATCGTGTCATGGACGCGAAGCTCGTTCCCCGGCACCGGCTTCGCCGAGAGGATCACCGTGTCGCCGCGATCGATGGTCACGGTCTGGTGATCGTTGTACGCGATCCGCGTCAGCGCCGACATCGGCTCGCCCTGGCTGCCCGTGCACAAGATCATCGCCTCGTGCGGGGCGAGCTCCTCGAGCTC
>JBOHBB010000033.1:0-3110 GCA_050698135.1 Gaiellaceae bacterium | reverse complement strand
CGCCATGGGTAGGCCACGACCAGCTCCCTAGCGCCGGCAGAAGTGCGGAGCTAGTCTAGGGCGAGATGAGTCGGTTCCTTGACCAGCGCTAGGCGGACGCTCCTGCGACCCAGGCGACGACCGTCTGATCCCTGCCTCTGAGCGAGAGCGTGCGGGACCGGAGCCCCGCGGTGTCGAGGCCGGCCGCCTGCGCGGCGGGCGCGCTGACGAGGATCTCGCCCGCGGCGGCCTCGGAGGCGAGGCGCGATGTCGTGTTCACCGCGTCGCCGACCGCCGTGTCGCAGGCGTCGCCCTCCCCGACCCGGCCGACGTAGGCGACGCCCGTGTGGACGGCCGCGCCGAGTGAGACCCAGGGCTCGCCGCGGTCGGACGCGGTCTCGCGGAGGAGGTCGCGCGCGGCGCCCACCGCCCGAGCGGCATGCTCCTCGCCCGCGAAGCCGGGCACGAAGAGCGCGACGACCTCGTCGCCGACGAACTTGTCGACGAGCCCGTCCCACGCATCCACGACCCGCGCCGCCGTTCCGTAGAAGCGGGAGATCAGCTGGGAGAACTCCTGTGCGGGGAGCCGCTCGGCGAGCGCCGTCGAGCCGCGCACGTCGCGAAGAGGAGCGACAGCTCGACCTCGGCTCCGCCCGGCTTCGTGTCGACACCGCGGAAGCACTTACGGGCAGAGGCGACGGTTCAGGCGCGACGGCCCGAAGCCGACCGGCCGCAGGACGATGCTCCCCGGAGGCTTGAGCGGTGCGAGGCAGAGCTTGCAGCGAGGACCGGAAGGGATCCAGCCGAGCGCCTTGCGGAAGTACCTGAGCTGGCCGAGGTCGCCGGTCAGCAGTCGGCGCCACTGCTCCGATTGCTCGTACTCGTGCTCGTGGTCGTGCTCGTTCGCCAGCTCGGCCATCGGCCCCCACATTCTGCTTCAAGCGTGGAACGCCGCGAGCCGCTCCGACTCCTCGCGGAGCTCCCGGAGCACTGCGCGGTCGAGCTTCTCGAACGGGCTCAGCTCGATCCGCCCACTCTCGTGACGCCAGGTGCCCACGACGGCCCCGTCCACGAGGAACGTCGGGACCGAGGGCGGGATCCTCGTCGAGAAGATCACGGGCCGGTAGCGCTCCGGGAGGATCCCGGTCCGGCGGGCGTGCACGAGGAGCGCCACGTCCCAGGTCGGGAGGAAGCGGACCGGCGCGGGGGTCTCGGGGTCGGGGAGCGGAGCACGAGGGAGGTCGAGCAGCTCCTTCCCCGCCTCGTCGCGGAACCGCCGGAGCCGAAGGCGCTCGAGCGTGGCCGCGAGGTCACGGGCCTTCAGGTGCGCCCACGACGCGATGTCCGTCCGCGGAGCAGGCCCGAACGCCGCGAGGTAGCGGCGGACGAGGTGCCCGACGCCGTCCTCCTCGGTCGCCTCGAGCGGCCCGACCCACTCCTCGGCGAGCGCGAACGTGTGCGCGCGGCGCTGGTTCCACGTCCCCGCAGGCGGCACCCGAACGAGGTCGAGCCAGTGCGCGAATCCCCACGGGCTCGCGCGCGGAAAGTCGTTCTCGCGTAGGAACCCGTCGATCTCTGCCCGGCTCCGCGTCGTCCCCGAGAGGAACGCGCGCGCCAGCTCGGCGAACGGCGCCATGTCGAGGTCGGCCGGGATCCTGTTCACCCGCCGCCACCACTCCTGGCCGGGCCGCCGGATCCCCGCCGCGAAGAGCGCGTAGTCCCGTCGCGAGACGACGTGGATCGTCTCCCGCATCAACGTGCCCTGGACGACGGAGCGGCGCACGAGGGCCTGGTCGAGGTCGTCTCGCTCGAACGTCTCGAGGCACGACCAGAGTCGGATGTACGCGTTCGGCGCGTACTGATCCTGGATGCCCCCGATCCGCTCGAGCGCACGCGCGAGTGGGAGGCGCGAGCGCTCTAGCAGGAGCTGTCGCGCGAGAAGTGCCCGGTTCAACTCGCGCTGCGTGAGGGTGCGCTCCGGCACCCCGGCGACGCTAGCCGCTAACGAACGCGCGCGAAGCGGTGCACCGCGTCGAGGAGCTCCTTGCTCTTCTCGGCCGCCTCGGCTTCGTCCCCGGAGGCGAGCGCGCCGGCGACGCAGTGGTTCACGTGGTCGTCGAGGATCCGGTACGCGAGGCTCTCGAGCGCCGTGGTCGCCGCCGCGATCTGCGTGAGGACGTCGATGCAGTAGCGGTCGTCCTCGACCATCCGCTCGATCCCGCGCACCTGGCCCTCGATCCGGTGCAGGCGCTTGACGAGCGCGTCCTTGTTCCCGACGTAGCCGGGCGCGTGCTCGGCTGCGTGGCTCATGCAGCGATCCTCTCGCGCGCGGAGTGGAAGCGCCGGAGGCGCAAGGAGTTCGTGACGACGAAGACGCTCGAGAAGGCCATCGCGGCGGCCGCCACGACCGGGCTGAGGAGCCCAGCTACCGCGAGCGGGATAGCGGCGACGTTGTAGGCGAACGCCCAGAAGAGGTTGCCCTTGATCGTCCGCAGCGTCCTCCGCGCGAGCGCGATCGCGTCACCGGCCGCGCGCAGGTCGCCCGAGACGAGCGTGATGTCGGAAGCCTCGATCGCGACGTCGGTGCCCGTCCCGATGGCGAGCCCGAGGTCCGCCTGCGCGAGCGCCGGCGCGTCGTTGATGCCGTCGCCGACCATGGCCACGACCTCGCCCGCGTCCTGCAGCCGCCGCACCTCGGCGACCTTGTCCTGTGGGTAGACCTCCGCGAGCACGCGCTCGATCCCGACCTCGTGGGCGACGCGCTCGGCGGTCTCGCGGCCGTCGCCGGTCAGGAGCACAGGCGTGAGCCCGAGGCGCTCGAGCTCGGCGACCGCCTCGCCGCTCGTCGGCTTGATCGTGTCGCGGACGGCGAGCGTGGCGCGTTCGACACCGTCCCAGGCGACGGTGATGCTGCCGTCCCGGCGCCCGACCTCGACCTCGTGTCCGTCGACGATGCCCGTGACGCCGACGCCCGGGACGTTCCGGAAACCGGTCACGGACGGAAGCTCGCCGAGCTCGGCCTGCGCCGCCTCCGCGACCGCGCGCGCGATCGGGTGCTCCGACGCCGCCTCGACCGCGCCGGCGAGCCGGAGGACGTCGGAGCGGGATGCGCCGTCGAGCGGCGTCACGTC
>JBOHBB010000032.1:0-5230 GCA_050698135.1 Gaiellaceae bacterium | reverse complement strand
TGGTCAACAAGCTCCGCGGCACGTTCACTGCAGTCGCGGTCAAGGCGCCCGGCTTCGGCGACCGGCGCAAGCGGATGCTCGAGGACATCGCCATCGTCTCCGGCGGCGAGGTCATCACCGAGGAGCTGGGTCTCAAGCTCGAGAACACGAAGATCTCGCAGCTCGGCAAGGCCCGCAAGATCGTCATCGACAAGGACACGACGACGATCATCGACGGCGCCGGCGAGACCGACGCGATCAAGGGCCGCATCCAGCAGCTGAAGCAGGAGATCGAGAACACCGACTCCGACTTCGACCGTGAGAAGCTCCAGGAGCGCCTCGCGAAGCTGTCCGGCGGCGTGGCGGTCGTCAAGGTCGGTGCCGCGACCGAGGTCGAGATCAAGGAGAAGAAGCACCGCGTCGAGGACGCGCTCAAGGCCACCCGGGCCGCGCTCGAAGAGGGCATCGGGTCGGGCGGCGGCGTCGCGCTCCTGAACGCGGCTTCGAGCGCCACGGTGACGAAGGTCCTGGACAAGCTCGAGGGTGAGGAGAAGACCGGTGCGGAGATCATCTTCCGCGCGGTCGAGGAGCCCCTCCGCCAGCTTGCGTACAACGCGGGCCTCGAGGGCTCGGTCGTCGTCGACAAGGTCCGTCGCGCCAAGAAGGGCGAGGGCCTGAACGTCGAGACGGGCGAGATCGAGGATCTGGTCAAGTCGGGGATCATCGACCCGACCATGGTCACTCGCTCGGCGCTCCAGAACGCCGCCTCGATCGCCAAGAACATCCTCACGACCGAGGCCGTCGTGGCCGAGATGCCGGAGAAGCAGCCGGCGATGCCGGCGGGCATGCCCGGCGGCGGGATGGACTTCTAGGTCGTAGACTCAGGGTCCCTTCCCTGATCCAAGACGTCGAAGGGCCGGCAGTCGCCGGCCCTTCGCGTTTCACCCGGCCGCGAACCCGCGCACCAGCGTTGCGAGGGCGTTCCGCCAGGCCTGCTCCTCCTTCCCCGCCGGGAGCGTTCGGAGCACCGCACCGCGCAGCTCGGCGTTCGCCAGCCCTTCGAGCATCGCGATGAACTCGACGGCCGCTTCCGGCGCCGGCTTGCCGGCGAGGAGGCCGGCCGACTCGAGTCGTTCGACTTTCGCGACCAGCTGTTCCCAGGCCTTGTCCCTCGCGGCGAGCAGCTCCGGTCCGGCATCGAGCCCGGGGACGATTCGCTGGAACGCGAACCGGTAGAGCGCAGGATGCTCGAGCACGAGCCGGCGAAAGACCGGCACGCCGATCGCGACGAGGTCGGCGGCCGGGTCGTCCGTCTCCTCGAGCTTGGCGATCTCGGTGTGGAGGAAGTCGAACGCGTCGCCGGCGAGCGCTTCGACGAGGAGGCCGTCCTTCGACCCGAGCAGGCTGTAGACCGTGCGCGTCGTCGTGCTGGCTGCGCGTGCAACGGCACGGACCGAGAGTCCTGCGGGCCCGTTCTTCGCAACCAGCTGCTCCGCTGCAGTGCTCCGCGCGGCACTCGCGTGCTGCAGTTCTACCCCAGCCAGGACGGGACGCTCGTGACGTGCGTGTGGGAAACCCTGGCGGTCGAGGACGTGCAGACGTACGTCGACGAGATCATGGGGGACTCGAGCAGCAACCTCTGCTACGCCGTGGAGTCGAAGGCTGCTTTCGCCGCGGCGCCGCAGGGGATTCCCGAGCGACCCGCGGTTGCTGCGTAGGGCGCGCTCCGACGACGGGGCCGGCATCATCGCCAGGCCTACTCGGAGCTCGTCGTGGCAGGCTGGTGCGATCCGGTGAGACGCGTGGGGGGACCCGTCCCCCCACGCGACCGGCGCTACGATCGGCCGATGGAGCGCGCGGTGCACGACCGAGGCGGCTGGCCGACCGACGCGCCGATCGACCGCAGCGAGCACGAGCTCGCCGACTGGGAGCTCCTGACGGACGCGCTCGTCGGCGCGCTCGGCGCCCGCGGGCTGATGAACGTCGACGAGCTCCGGCGCGGCATCGAGAGCATGCCTCCCGACGAGTACGAGCGCGCGTCGTACTACGAGCGCTGGCTCTGCTCGCTCGAGACGATCCTCACCGAGAAGGGCGTCCTCGCCGCCGGCGAGCTCGACTCGAGGTTGGCATGAAGTTCTCGCCGGGGCAGAGGGTGCGGGTCGCGGACCGGCTGCACGAGGGTCATCACCGCACGCCGGGCTACCTGAAGGGGAGCACCGGGACGGTCGAGCGCGCGCATGCGTCCTTCAGGAACCCGGAGACGCGTGCCTACGGCGGCGACGGGCTTCGGGAGCAGCCTCTCTATCTGGTCGGGTTCGCGCAGCGCGAGCTCTGGCCGCTCTACGCCGGCGCCGCCGACGACCGGATTTACGCCGACGTGTTCGAGCACTGGCTCGAGGAGGTCGGATGAGCGGACACGAGCACGATCACGATCACGCTCCGATCACGGACGGCGACGAGCCCTCGGCTGCCAGGCGGGCCCGGGCGCTCGAGGAGCTCCTCGTCGAGAAGGGCCTGATCGAGCGCGATGACGTCCACCGGAGGATCGACTGGCTCGTGTCCCGGTCGCCCGCAGACGGCGCGCGTCTCGTCGTGCGGGCGTGGGTCGATCCCGACTTCAAGAAGCGCCTGCTCGCGGACGCGCGCTCCGCAGCGCTCGAGCTCGGTCTCGACCCGGGCCAGTCGCCGGTGGTCGTCGCGCTCGAGAACACCGCGGACGTACACCACGTGGTCGTCTGCACGCTGTGCTCGTGCTACCCGAGAGCACTGCTCGGACCACCCCCGGACTGGTACAAGAGCCTGCCCTACCGGTCGCGGGTCGTGACCGACCCGCGCGGCGTGCTCGAGGAGTTCGGCCTGGAGCTCGGGGACGACGTCGAGCTCCGGGTCGTCGACTCGACTGCGGACATCCGCTACCTCGTCGTTCCACGCCGCCCCGAGGGCACCGAGGGCCTGACCGAGGACCAGCTGGCAGCGCTCGTCACCCGGGACACGATGATCGGCGTCGCTGAGCCGGCCGCGCCCGCCGCCGTCGCGTAGGTCGAGGTCGCTCCCGGGCAACGAAAAGGCCGGCTCTCGCCGGCCCTTTCGTAGTCCTCTCCTCTAACGAGAGTGGCCGCTGGGACGGCCACTCAGAGGGGGAAGAACTGGGGGAGGATGGGTTGCACAGGTTGTCGTCGATCCGCCGCCGTCGCTCCTCCCCCGGATGGGGGAACTGCGCACCCCCGGCTCAGAACCCGTACCGCTCCTCCTCGAAGGGATCGGCGTCGTTGTGGTACCCGTAGCGCTCCCAGAAGCCGGGGCGGTCGGTCGCGGTCAGCTCGATCCCGCGCAGCCACTTGGCGCTCTTCCAGAAGTACTTGCCCGGGACCACGAGCCGGAGTGGCCCACCGTGCTCGGGCGTCAGCGGCGTGCCGTCAGCGTGGGTCGCGAGCAGCGCGAGCGGATCGCGGAGGTACGCGATCGGGACGTTCGCCGTGTACCCCTCCTCGGCATGCGCGACCACGAAGTGCGCCGACTCCTTCGGCCGGGCGAGCTCTTCGAGGGCACTCCAGTGCACTCCCCCGAACGTGACGTCGAAGCGGCTCCAGCGCGTGACGCAGTGAATGTCCTGGGTCGCCTCGGTGCGCGGTAGGCGGTTGAGCTCGTCCCAGGAGAGCCGAAGCGGGCTCTCGAGCTCGCCCGCGACGAAGAAGTCCCACGTCGCGAGGTCCGTGTCGGGGATCGAGCCCGCATGCAGGACCGGCCACTTCTCGGTCAGGTACTGGCCAGGGGGCAGTCGCGCCGGGTCGTACCCTGCGTCGACCACCTTTCGCTCTGCGCGGCTCCGAAACACCTTCCTACACTAGTCTCGATGGCGCTCACGGCGTTACGCGTCGCGGCCCGGCCGCGGGAGTTCGTCTCGGTGCGGGGACCGGACGCCGCCTCGTACCTGCAGGCGATGGTCTCGAACGACGTCGAGTCGCTCGCGGTCGGCGACGCTTGCGAGGCGTTGCTCCTCACCCAGAAGGCACGGGTGATCGCGCCGCTCGTGGTGCTCCGGCGCGGCCCTGACGACTTTCTGCTCCTGACCGAGCCGGGGCTCGGCGAGCGCCTGCAGCGGACGCTCCTGCGGTCGCGCCTCGCGAAGCGCTGCGAGATCGACCGCGAGGCGCATTCCTCCGCGGTCGTTCTCGGCGACGCGGACGGGATCCCGACCGCCGACTACGGCGAGCCCGCCTTCGAGGTGCTCGACGGCGAGCTCGAGCCGACGGTGGGTGCGGACGAGCTCGAGCTGCTCCGGATTCGGGCCGGGACGCCTCGCTTCGGCCGCGAGATCGACGACCGCGTGCTTCCCGCCGAGGCCGGGCTCGAGCGGCGGGCGGTCGACTTCGGGAAGGGGTGCTACCCGGGACAGGAGCCGATCGCGCGCCAGCACTACCGCGGCCGTGTCAACCGGGAGCTTCGCGTCCTCGAGGTCGAGGGCGACGAGCTTCCCGGCTACGACGCCGAGCTCGAGCACGACGGAAAGGTCGTCGGCCGCGTCACGAGCGCGGTCCGCGACCCGGGACGCGGTGTCGTGGCGCTCGCCTACGTGCGTGTCGACTTGCCGGCCGGCGCAGCGCTCGACCTCGGGGGCCGCGCCGCGAGGCCGCTAGACTTCGACTCCCCGCGCCCGTAGCTCAGGGGATAGAGCGCTGCCCTGCGGAGGCAGAGGTCGCATGTTCGAATCATGCCGGGCGCACTCATGGAAAACCCCGCACGGCGCGGGGTTTTCGTGCTCTCTGGGGGCTGGTGGCCGTCTCGCCGCGACGCTTACTCCACGCCTAAACCCCTGCGACTGATTCTCGGAGTGCGTCGGCCGCGGCTTGCAGACGATCACTGACGTCGGCTAGCTCTCGCGCAGCTAGGTCAATGCGCTCTTGCTGCATTTGCGCGCGCTCTTGCTGCAAGTCGACGAGATCCTGCTGGCCGTCAGCGCGCGCTTGTTGGCGATCAGCGCGCTCGGTCATCGCCTTGAGTTCTTTCGCCATCGCCTCGACCGTGCGGGTGAGTTCGGCCAACTGGGCGGCGACACTGGCGATGTCCTCTTGGGTCGTCACGTCTTTCCAATCCTAATGCCGACGAACCGCATCTCACGAACGCGAGCTAGCTGGACTAACCACACACCTTCGAGACGACTGATCGCGTCCGGGCCTCCGGCGAGCCTTGGGGTCGACCAAGACCCAGCTCGCACAGGAGGCCCAGATGCATGATCGAGTCTGCCCGCCCA
>JBOHBB010000031.1:0-4114 GCA_050698135.1 Gaiellaceae bacterium | reverse complement strand
CACCGACGAGGAGAGCTGCGCGGCGTTCGTCGGTCGGGCGGCGAGCGAGCTCGGCGGCATCGACATCCTCTACAACAATGCCGGGCTCGCACTCGGCCGCTACCCGTTCTGGGAGTCGAACCCGGAGGACGAGGAGACGGTGCTGCACACGAACGTCGACGGCGTCCTGCGCATGACGCGCCTGTGCCTGCCGCACATCCCGGACGACGGCCACATCGTGTTTACGGGCTCGGTCGCCGGCCGGCAGGCGTACCAGAACGCCGCTTCGTACGTGGCGGCGAAGTTCGGCCTGCGCGGCTTCGTGTACGCGCTTCGCGAGGACCTGCTCGGGCGGCCGATCCGCATCACGACGGTCGACGCCGGGCTCGTCGAGAGCGAGTTCTCGCTCGTCCGCTTCCGCGGCGACGCCGAGGCGGCGAAGGCCGTGTACACGGGCGTCGATCCCGTCACGCCGGACGAGATCGCCGAGTGCGTCCTCTTCGCGCTCACGCGGCCGCCGCACGTCAACGTCGACGAGATCGTCGTGAAGGCGGTCGCGCAGTCGAGCGGGGCTCGGGTCGTGCGCCGCGAGGAGTAGCTGCCGGTGGCGATGCTCGCGATCCTCGAGGGCTCGACCTTCTGCCTCTCCGACGAGCGGGGCGACATCGTCGAGGAGACGAGCGGGCTCTTCGCCTACGACACGCGGTTCCTCTCGCGCCTCGTCCTCCGGCTCGCCGGCTCGCGGCCGCTGCTCCTGTCCTCGGGCCGGACGGACCACTTCGCGGCCGCGTTCTTCCTGCGCAACGCGAACGTCGACGGGCTGCCGCACGACACGGTGTCCGTCGCGCGCGAGCGCTACGTCGCGACCGGGATGCGCGAGCGGATCGCGGTCCGGAACGAAGGCATGGAGAGGCTCCGCTTCGAGCTGTCCCTGGAGCTCGCCGCCGACTTCGCGGACATCATCACGGTGAAGCTGCACGACTTCGCGCTCGGCGATCCCGAGAACGCACCGGCCCTTCCCCCGGCGGCACCCTCGGAGTACGACGAGGGTGCCCGGCAGCTGCTGATCGAGCCTCCCCGCGGCGACGTGCGAACCCTGATCGTCCTCTCGCAGCCAGGGCGCATCGACGACGGCCGCATGGTCTTCGACCTCGATCTCGACCCGCACGAGCTCTGGGAGCTCGACGTCGAGGTGCACCCCGCACTGGACGGCGAGGGCGATCCCGAGCGCGTCGAGCGCCTCGCCGAGGAGCGCGAGACCCTCGGCGACGTCGTCGCGGCCTGGACGCTCCGCGTACCGAGGGTGCGCGGGGGATGGGAGAGCCTGCGCCGCGCCTTCGACCGCTCGATCGAGGACCTCGCCGCCCTGCGGATGCGAACGGGCCAGTCGCGGCGACCGCTCTTCGCCGCCGGCATGCCGTGGTTCATGACCGTGTTCGGGCGCGACTCCGAGATCACCTCGCTGCAGACGCTCCTCCTCGGCCCGGAGGTGGCGATCGGCGCGCTGGACGCGCTCGCCGAGCTGCAGGCGGCGACGGAGGACCCGGCGATCGACGCGGAGCCCGGGAAGATCGTCCACGAGGTGCGCCGCGGACGTGCCGCCGAGTTCTGGTTCCCGCGGTACTACGGCACGGTCGACGCGACCCCGCTCTTCCTCGTGCTCCTGGCGGAGACGTGGCGCTGGACGGACGACGGGGCGCTCGTCACGCGGTTGCGCGATCCCGCGCTGCGGGCGCTCGGGTGGATCGATCGCTTCGGTGATCGTGACGGCGACGGGTTCGTCGAGTACGGCGCACGCGCCGACGGCGGGCTCCACAACCAATCCTGGAAAGACTCCGGCGACTCGCAGCGCTTCCACGACGGGCGCTATGCGCAGCCTCCGATCGCGCCGGTCGAGGTCCAGGGCTACGTCTACCAGGCGAAGCTGGGGCTCGCGGAGCTCGCGCGCGAGGTCTGGCGCGAGCCGGAGCTGGCGGACCGGCTCGAGTCCGAGGCGGCGGATCTCCGGACGCGCTTCGACGAGGCGTACTGGATCGAGGACGAGCATGGCGGCTACTACGCGCTCGCGCTCGACGGGGAGAAGAACAAGGTCGACTCGCGGTGCTCGAACATGGGCCACCTGCTCTGGAGCGGGATCGCGCTGCCCGAGCGCGTCGCGCCGGTCGTCGACGAGCTCCTCTCCGAGTCGCTCTGGTCGGGCTGGGGGATCCGCACGATGGGCAGGGGGGAGGCCGCCTACAACCCGATCAGCTACCACAACGGCACCGTCTGGCCGCACGACACGTCGATCGCGGCGTGGGGGCTCGCACGGCACGGTTACGTCGAGGGGGCGAGGCGCATCGCGCGCGCGCTCATCGAGGCCGCCGGGCACTTCGAGTGGTCGCTCCCGGAGGTCTTCGCGGGGTACGCGCGCGACGAGACCCCGTTTCCGATCGCCTACCCGACCGCCGCGCGCCCGCAGGCCTGGGCGGCCGGGACGCCGATCCTCCTCGTTCGCGTGCTCCTCGGGCTCGAGCCGGACCGGGCACGCCAGAGGCTCGTGTCGACCGTCGAGGACGAGCTTCCGAGCTGGCTCGAGGGCCTCAGGGTCGAGGGTGTGCGGGCGTTCGGCCGCAGCTGGGTCGTGTCGGTCGAGCGCGGCCATGTCACGATTGCGGAAGGTGTGTAGCCGGTTGATGGAAACCTGCCCGACAGCGGCCGCGCAGCGGACGCCTTCAGGGGTCTTCGCGCGGCCCGGATTCGCGCGAGCGAGTCCGGGTCTTGCGCAATGAGCACGTCGATGGAAACCTGCCCGGCAGCGGCCGCGCAGCGGACGCCTTCAGGGGTCTTCGCGCGGCCCGGACTCGCGCGAGCGAATCCGGGTCTTGCGCAATGAGAGTAGGTGTCATCTGTCCCGTCTGGTTCCCGGTGCCGCCCGAGGCGTACGGCGGCATCGAGCGCGTCGTCGCTCTGCTCGCCGATGGCCTCGTGGCGGACGGGCACGAGGTGACGCTCTTCGCCTCGGGCGACTCGCAGACGCGCGCACGGCTCGAGTCCGTGTTCGACAACGCCCCGAGCGAGTGGATCGGGCACACGTTCTGGGAGATGCAGCACCTCGTGAACGCGATCCGCCGGGCCGGCGAGTTCGACATCCTGAACGACCATACGGGCCTGCTCGGACTCGCGTTCGGAGGTCTCGTGGACACGCCGTTCTGCCACACGGTCCACGGCCCGCTCGAGGGTCGTCCAGGGCGCCTGTACGAAGAGGTCGTCACGCTCGCGACGGAGGCGAAGCTCATCTCCATCTCGCTGAACCAGCGCAAGCCGAAGCTCGGCCTGCCCTGGATCGCGAACTGCCCGAACGCGCTCGACCTCTCCGTGTACCCGTTCCGACGGAAGTCGGGAGGCGACTACCTCCTCTTCCTCGGTCGTATGAGCCCCGACAAGGGCGCGCACCGCGCGCTCGCGGTCGCGCTCGAGACGGAGCTTCCCCTGAAGATCGCCGCCAAGTGCCGCGAGCCGCTCGAGATCCGCTACTTCGACGAGTTCATCCGCCCGCACCTGAGCGACTCGATCGAGTACGTCGGCGAGGTCGGGCACGCGGACAAGGTCGAGCTCCTGATGGGCGCCCGCGCGCTCCTCCACCCGATCGACTGGGAGGAGCCGTTCGGGCTCGTCGCGATCGAGGCGATGGCGTGCGGGACACCGGTCATCGCGACGCGGCGCGGCGCAGTGCCGGAGATCATCGACCACGGCCGGACGGGCATCATCGTCGACCAGTACCGCGAGATGGAGGACCCGGCCGTGCTCGAGCGGGCCGACTCCCTCGATCCGGCCGTCATCCGGCAAGCGGTCGAGGAGCGGTTCTCGCCGCAGCGCATGGTCGCCGACTACGTCGCGGCATACGAGGCGACGATCGCCGCCACCGGGTGAGCCTCCGCGAAGGCCGTGGGACCGCGAACCCCAGATTCGGGGTGCCGCACGGGCCGAAGGGGAGGCATGTGACGAGTCATCACTGGGGTAGTCGCCGCCGTGGTGAGCCCGCGCCGGGCGTCCGAGCTCGTCCACGTGACACCTTGTAGCTTGCGGGCTCGTGGCGGCTGACGGAGTCGGGTCGGGATGAGGCTGCGGTCGCCGTACGACCGGGAGATCGTGC